>JBHGAX010000079.1:0-13159 GCA_041946635.1 Methylomirabilales bacterium (SeqCode) | reverse complement strand
TTTCGCTGATCTCCGTGTCTCTGTGCCCCTGTGTGAGGCGTGCTCTTCGGCCGTCAGCCTTCGGGCCGGTCGAGGTGATAGCGCTCGAGCATGCGGTAGAGCGTGCGGCGGTCCACGCCCAGGATGGCCGCGGCGCGGGTCTTGTTGCCGCCGGCGGCGGCCAGGACCCGCGAGACGTAGCGCCGCGTCAGCTCGTCGAGCGTCACGAGCTGCAGCGGGTCGAGGCCGAGCGCCGCGAGCGGCGCCGCCGCGGACGGGGCGAGGTGCTCCGGCAGGTCCTCGGGCAGGATGAGGGCGTGGTGGCTCACGGCCACCGCGCGCTCGACCGCGTGCTCCAGCTCCCGCACGTTGCCGGGCCAGGGGTGAGCCTCCAGCAGCCGCAACGCCTCGGGCGCGAAGCCGCGGATCTCCTTCTTGTTCTCGTCCGCGTACTTGCGCAGGAAGTGGCGGGCCAGGGCCGGAATGTCCTCGGCGCGCTCGCGGAGCGGCGGCAGGTGCAGCGTGACCACGCGCAGCCGGTAGAAGAGGTCCTCGCGGAAGCGGCCCTGGCGCACCTCGGCCTGGAGGTCCTTGTTGGTGGCCGCGATGACCCGCACGTCCACGCGGGACGTCTCGTTCCCGCCCACCGGCCGGATCTCGCCCTCCCCCAGCACGCGGAGCAGCTTGGCCTGCAGGTTCGGGCTCACGTCGCCCACCTCGTCCAGGAAGATCGTCCCGCCGTCGGCCGTCTCGAAGAGGCCCCGCCGGGCCTGCACCGCGCCCGTGTACGCGCCCCGCACGTGGCCGAACAGCTCGCTCTCCAGGAGCCCCTCGGCGAGCCCGGCGCAGTTCACCGCCACGAACGGGGCGGCGGCCCGGCCCCCGTTGTAGTGCAGCGCGCGGGCCACCACCTCCTTGCCGGTGCCGCTCTCGCCCGTGATGAGGACCGGGCTCCGGGTCGGCGCCACCCGGGCGATCAGCTTGAACACCTCGATCATCCGCGGGCTCGTGCCCACGATGTGGCTGAGCTCGGCGCCCTCGCGGAGCGTGTCCGCGGCGCCCGGCGCCTCGCGCGCCAGGCGGCGCTGCTCCAGGGCGCGCCGGATGGTCTGGAGCATCTCGTCCAGGCGGAGCGGCTTGCTCACGTAATCGTAGGCGCCGTCCCGGATGGCCTGCAGCGCCGCCTCCACGGTGCCGAAGGCCGTCATGAGGATGACGCTCGTGTCCGGCGCGATCCGCCGCAGGCGCTGGAGCAGCGTCAGGCCGTCGAGGTCCGGCATCCGGATGTCGGCGATCACCACGTCGAAGGCCTGCGCCGCCGCCAGCGCCAGCGCCGCGCGGCCGTCCAGCGCGGTCTCGACGCCGTACCCCTCCGCGCGGAGCGCCTCCGCCACCACCGCGCACGACTCGGCGTCGTCGTCGACCACCAGGAGGCGGCTCATGCCCGCGGCTCCGGCGCCAGGGGCAGGCGAACCTCGAAGGCGGCCCCGCCCTCCGGGGCGTCCGCGACGGCGATGCTGCCGCCGTGCGCCTGCACGATCTGGCGGCAGATGGCCAGGCCCAGGCCGGTCCCGCCCTGCTGGTCCTTCGTCGTGAAGAACGGCTCGAACAGCCTCGCCCGCGCCTCCGGCCGCACCCCCGGCCCCGTGTCCGCGACGGTGAGGAGCGCCTGCTCCCCCTCGCGCTGCGTGCTCACGGTGATCGTGCCGCCGGCCGGCATGGCATCCACGGCATTCGTGAGCAGGTTCAGGAGGACCTGCTGGACCTGGTGGCCGTCGGCCAGCACGCGGGGCAGGTCCGCCGCCAGCTGCGTGGCGCAGGCGATCTGCTTGGCCGCCAGCACGGGGGCCATGAGGTCCGTCACGCCCCGCGCCAGCGCGTTCAGGTCGGCGGGCTCGGGCGCGCGCGACTCCCGCCGGGTGCTGGCCAGGAGGTGCTGCACGGTGGTGACCAGGCGCTGGATCTGCCCGTCGATGGTGACCAGGCGCCGCCGGTCCTGCTCGGTCAAGCCGGGGCTGCGGGCCAGGAGCTGCAGGTGCAGCGCCACGGAGTTCAGGGGCGTGCCGATCTCGTGCGCGATGCGGGCCGTGAGCTGGCCGAGGGTGGCCAGGCGCTGCGCCCGGTTCAGCTCGCGCTGCAGGTCGAAGAGCAGCTCGCTGGCGCGGCGCAGGGCGGCGTTCCGCTCGCGCAGCTCGCGGGTGGCCTCCGCCACCCGCCCCTGCAGCTCCTGGTTGAAGCGGCTGACCTGGGCGAAGAGGCGCTGGTTCTCGTCCCGCCCCTCGCGGATGCGGCGGAGCATCTTGGCCAGCCCCTCCGCCAGGTCCCCCATCTCGTCGCGCCCCGGCACGGCGGGAGCCGCCTCCAGGTCGCCCGCCTCGGCCGCCGCCATGGTCTTCAGGAGGTCGCGGATCGGCCGGTTGATCCTGCGCTCCATGAAGATCGCCAGCCCGGCGGCGATGGTGACGCCCGCACCCAGGAGGACGAACAGGAGCTGCTGGCGAAGGCCCACGGCCAGCCGGTGCGCCCCCTCGGGCGACATGGCGAGGGCCACCGCTCCGGCCGGCGCCCCGGCGAGGTAGATCGGTGCGGCGGCCAGCCAGGCCTCGTCCGCGACGGAGCTGCCTGGCGCGGTGAGCGTGCGGCGCTGGGCGATGCTGCGCTCGGCCAGCGGGGGCGGCGCGGGGGGCGGCGGCTTGCGCGTGGACGTCATCAGGACCGGCCCGGCCGGACTCGCGGCGTAGACCTCGATCCAGCGGAGCGTGGGCCGGGCGGCCAGGATGTTGCGCAGCTCCAGCGCCAGCAGGTCGCGGTTGCCCAGCTCCTGCGGGGTGGAGATGCCGAAGGCCACCTGCGAGGCGATGGCGGCCGCCCGCCCGCGCAGGTCCTCGGTGAGCGCCCGCAGGGCGAACCAGCCGTGCAGCGCGCTGGCGCCCAGGATGCTGGCGGTCACCAGGCTGAGGAGCAGGAGGGTGAGCTTCACGCGCAGGGACCAGCCGGGCATGGCTCCTCCGTGGCGCATGATAGCCTACGAGCACCCGGCAGGCCACGCCTGGAGCGGTGGGGATCATCAAGAATCACCGCGCCCCGGCGGCGCGCCCGAAATCCCCCTCGCCCCCTTTGAAGACGGGGGTGGGGGGATCTGGTCGCGCGGTCGCCCGCAGGCCTCCGGGCTCAGGGGTCAACCATCGGCCGCAGGCGCACGATGCCTCGCAGGAATGCCGGTCGGTCGCTTTGGCTTGTGCCGGGCGACGGCTTCGGGATAGGCTTACGGCCATCCGGCCCGCCGGCTGGCGGGCCATTCCCGGTCGCCTTGCGAGGAGGCTCCCATGTCACGCACCCGCATGCTCCTGCCGCTCGCGCTCCTGACGCTCTGCCTGGCGCCGCTTCCGGCGCTCGCCGGCGCCCCCCGCCAGGTCAGCGTGGCCACCGACGCCACCTGGCCGCCCATGGAGATGGTGGACGCCAGCAAGAACATCGTCGGCTTCGACATCGACTTCCTCACCGCGGTCGCCAAGGAGGCCGGCTTCACGCCCGTGTTCAAGAACACGGCCTGGGACGGGATCTTCGCGGGCCTCGCGGCCGGCCGCTACGACATGATCGCCTCCTCCGTGACCATCACCGACGAGCGGAAGAAGCAGTACGACTTCTCCGACCCCTACATCAACGTCGGCCAGATCCTGGTCGTGCCGAAGACGGAGGCCGGGAAGGCGCTGGCCGATCTGAAGGGCAAGCGGGTGGGCGCCCAGATCGGCACGACGGGCGCCATGGAGGTCAAGAAGATCGCGGGCGTGGAGCTGAAGACCTACGACGAGATCGGCCTGGCCTTCGAGGACATGGCGGCCGGCCGGCTGGGCGGGGTGGTGTGCGACGAGCCGACGGCCGCCCACTACGCCCTGCAGCGGCCGGAGTACAAGGAGAAGTTCAAGATCGTGGGCGACACCTTCACCCAGGAGTCGTACGGCTTCGTGGTCAAGAAGGGGAACAGGCAGCTGGTGGAGCTGCTGAACAAGGGCATCAAGGCCGTGAAGGCCAAGGGAATCGACGAGCAGCTCCGCAAGAAGTGGCTGCGGTAGGCCGGCCGCGCCCATGCAGCCGAGGCCGGGGCCCGCAGGCCCTGCGGTGATCGAGGTCGGCGACGGTGCGGCCATTCCCCGGCCCGCCGACGCCGGCCTGTTCACCGCCTGGCGGGTCGCCTTCTTTGGCGCCCTCGCCGCCGTCGCCGGGCTGGCCCTGGCGCAGCCGGATCCCTACCTCCGCATCCTCCGGTTCGTCCCCGACGGCATCCTGGTCACCTTCCAGGTGACGGTCGGCGCCATCCTGCTCTCCCTGGTGCTCGGGCTCATCGTCGGCCTGGGGCGCCTGGCCCGCCATCCGCTCATCAACGGCCTGGCCTCGCTCTACGTCGAGGTGATCCGCGGCATCCCGCTCCTGGTGCAGATCTTCTACATCTACTACGCGCTGGGCCGGTTCGTGCACATCCCGGACCTCTACAGCGCCGTGATCGCCATGGCCGTCTGCTACGGGGCCTACATGGGCGAGATCTTCCGCGCCGGCATCCAGTCCATCCCCCCGGGCCAGACGGAGGCGGCCTGCTCGCTGGGCATGACGCGGACGCAGGCCATGCGGTACGTGATCCTGCCCCAGGCCATCAAGGTGGTGCTGCCGCCCATCGGCAACGAGTTCATCGCCCTGCTGAAGGACTCCTCGCTGGTCTCCATCCTGGCGGTCTCGGACCTCCTGCGGCGCGGCCGCGAGTTCGCCTCGGAGACCTTCAGCTACTTCGAGACCTACACCCTGGTCGCGCTGATCTACCTCATCCTCACGCTCTTCTTCTCCAAGCTGATCGGCCTGATGGAGCAGCGGCTGGGGGTCAAGCAAACCTGACCGCCAAGCCGCCAAGACGCCCCGCATATAGGCAAGGGGCCACGACCCTCCCCGCGGAGGGTCGTGGCCCCTCGAGGTCAATTCTTGGCGCCCTGGCGCCCTGGACGCTTGGCGGTTCGCGATCCGTTCTTGGCCTCAGTCGAGCGCGAAGACGGTGGGGACCGGCGGCTGGAGGCGCGGCATGCCGATGGGGGGCTCGCCCTTCAGGCCCTGCACCAGCTCGAAGGCGCGCTTCACCGTGGCGTCGGCTCCCTCCAGGCCGAGCACGACGGCGCCCTCGCTGCCGCCCACGCCGCCCGAGGCGACGTGGACCGCATGGACGCCGGTGAGGACCTCCAGGGCCTGGATCTCCGTGACCACCAGGGCGCTCACGACGGGCATGAGCGCCACGCGGGTGCCCATGACGTACTTGAAGAGCTTGTTCCCCGAGACCCGGGCCGCCTCGATCACGGAGGGGACCATCTTCTCCAGGCCGGCCGGCACGATGAGGTGGGAGCCGCGCGCGGCCACCACCGGCCAGACGGAGCCGATGGTCCCGCCAAGGTCGTTCGCCGCCAGCACGCCGACGTGGCCCTCCGGGTCGATGGCGTTTGCGCCCTTCACCGACACGTCGCGGGCGGTGAACTGCTTCAGGGCCTCCTCGGCGGGCTCGTCGCTCTTGACGCCGCGGTGGAAGACCCACGGCCCGATGCCGTCCTCGGGCACGGTCACGGAGAGGCGGGCGTCCGTGACGATGCCGGCGGTGCAGTTCGCCTTGGGCAGGGGGACGCCCAGCAGCTCCTCCGCGATGTAGGCCGTGGTCGTCCCGCGCGAGATCACGAAGCGGCCCTCCCGCAGCACCCGCCGCACTTCCGGCAGGGCCAGCACGCCCCTGGCGATGAGCCGCTTGGACTCCGAGGGGAGGAGTACCACGATCCCGTGCACCCGATCGTCCCGCGTGCCCTCCAGCTTCTCCCGGAATGCCGACGTGTCGTAGAACACGACCTGCCTCCTTGAAAGATTCCCACGGCGGACTGCACGATAGGCGCGTGTTGTATCACAGCGGGCGCCTGAGCTGGAATACCGTCCTGTCATGGAACACATTCAGCCGCGTGCCGGCTCCGGGGCGCGCGGGAGGGCGGTGGCCTGGCCCCTGGCCAGCAGCCGGCCGTCGCCCGCCGTGACGGTCAGCTCGCACACGGCGGACTGCCGGCCGGCGTGGATGGTGCGCGCCTCGCCGGTCAGCATCTCGCCCAGCCTGGCCGCGCGGAACATGTTGACGCTCCACTGCACGCCCACCGCGTCGCGCGCGGCGTTCACGGCCAGGGCGAAGGCCACGTCGGCCACCGCGAAGATGAGCGCCCCGTGGCCGATCCGGTGGGCGTTCAGTCCCCCCTCCTGCACGGTGGCCGTGACCTTCGCGTACCCGTCCCGGGCCTCCACCACCTGCATCCCGAAGTGCTGGAGCAGCCGGTCCCCCTCGAGGATGGCCTTGATCCGGTCCATGGCGCCTCCGTGTCGATCGGCCCGAAAAGGGAACAGGGGGCCGGCAGCGGCCCCCTGTTCGTCGTGCGGAATGGGGCGGCGGACTTACTTCTCGCCCTTCTCCACCACCTTCACCTTGTCCTTCAGCGCCGCGTGGGCGCCCGCCAGCTTGGCGATGGGGATGCGGTAGGGCGAGCAGCTCACGTAGTCGAGCCCGATCTTGTGGCAGAACATGACGGAGGCCGGGTCGCCCCCGTGCTCGCCGCAGATGCCCAGCTCCAGGTCCTTGCGGACCTTGCGCCCGCGCTCCACGCCCATGCGCATCATCTCGCCGACCCCCTCCTGGTCGATGCTGACGAAGGGGTCCTCCTTGAAGACCTTCCGCTCGACGTAGGCCGGCAGGAACTTGCCGGCGTCGTCGCGCGAGAGGGCCAGGGTGGTCTGGGTCAGGTCGTTCGTCCCGAAGGAGAAGAACTCGGCCTCCTGCGCGATCTCGCCGGCCGCGATGCAGGCCCGCGGGATCTCGATCATGGTGCCGATCATGTAGCGCACCTTGACCCCGTACCGCTTCATGGTCTCCTGGGCCACGCGCTCCACGATGGCCTTCTGCAGCACGAGCTCCTGCAGGGTGCCCACCAGCGGGATCATGACCTCGGGGTACGGGTTCTTGCCTTCCTTCTTCAGCTCGCAGGCCGCCTCGAAGATGGCCTGGGCCTGCATCTCGGTGATCTCGGGATACTCGATGCCCAGGCGGCACCCGCGGAAGCCCAGCATGGGGTTGAACTCGTGCAGGGCGTCCACCTTGGCCTTGATGTGCTCGGCGGGGATGCCCATCTTCTGGGCCAGGTCCTGCACGTCCGCCTCGGTCTTGGGCAGGAACTCGTGCAGCGGCGGGTCCAGGGTGCGGATGGTGACCGGCAGGTTCCCCATGGTGCCCAGGATGGCCTTGAAGTCCTGCTTCTGCATCGGGAGGAGCTTCGCCAGGGCCTTCTTCCGGCCCTCCAGATCCGAGGCGAGGATCATCTCGCGCACGGCGTCGATGCGGTCGCCCTCGAAGAACATGTGCTCGGTCCGGCACAGGCCGATGCCCTCGCCGCCGAACTGCTTGGTCACCTCGGCGTCCTTCGGGGTGTCGGCGTTGGCGCGCACCCCGATCTGCCGGGCCTTGTCCGCCCAGCCCATCAGCGTGGCGAAGTCGCCGGACAGCTCGGGCTGGATCAGCTTCGCCTCGCCCAGCATGACGTCGCCCGTGCCGCCGTCCAGGGTAATGTAGTCGCCCCGGTTGATCTTCAGGTCCTTGGCGAAGAAGTAGCCGTGCTCCTCGTGCACCGTGATGTCGTTGCTGCCGGCCACGCAGGGCTTGCCCATGCCGCGGGCCACCACGGCCGCGTGGGACGTCATGCCGCCGCGCGCGGTCAGGATGCCCTGGGCCGCATGCATGCCGCCGATGTCCTCCGGCGAGGTCTCCAGGCGGACCAGGATGACGCGCTCGCCCTTGGCCGCCATCTCCTCGGCCTCGCTCGCGTGGAACACCACGCGGCCCACGGCCGCGCCCGGCGACGCGGGCAGGCCCTTGGCGATCTTCTGCGGCTTGGCCGCGGGGTCCACGCGCGGGTGCAGGAGCTGGTCCAGCTGGCTGGGGGAGACGCGCAGGACGGCCTCCTCCTTGCTGATGAGCTTCTCCTTCACCAGGTCCACCGCGATCTTCACGGCCGCCGCCGCGGTGCGCTTGCCCACGCGGCACTGCAGCATGTACAGCTTGCCGTCCTGGATGGTGAACTCGATGTCCTGCATGTCGCGGTAGTGCTTCTCCAGCCGCTTGTAGATCTGCTCCAGCTCGGCGTACACCTTGGGCATCTGCTTCTGCAGGTCGCTGATGGGCTGGGGCGTCCGCACGCCGGCCACCACGTCCTCGCCCTGCGCGTTCATCAGGTACTCGCCGAAGAACTTCTTCTCACCGGTGCCCGGGTCGCGGGTGAAGGCCACGCCGGTGCCCGAGTTCTCGCCCATGTTGCCGAAGGCCATGGCCTGGACGTTGACGGCGGTGCCCCAGTCGCCCGGGATCTTGTTCAGGCGCCGGTAGGTCACGGCCCGCTCGTTGTCCCAGGAGCCGAACACGGCGTTGATGGCCAGCCGGAGCTGCTCCTTGGGGTCCTGCGGGAACTCCTTCCCGGTCTTCTCCTTCACCGTGCGCTTGAAGAGGTCCACCAGCTCCCGCAGGTCCTCGGCGGAGAGCTCGGTGTCCAGCTTCACGCGCTTCTCCTGCTTCTTGGCGTCGATCAGCCGCTCGAACTCGGCCTTCTTGATGCCCAGCACCACGTCGCCGAACATCTGGATGAAGCGCCGGTAGGAGTCGAGGGCGAAGCGCTCGTTCTTGGACCTGGCGATGAGCCCCTGCAGGGAAACGTCGTTCAGGCCGAGGTTGAGCACCGTGTCCATCATGCCCGGCATGGAGACGCGGGCGCCGGAGCGGACGGAGACCAGCAGCGGGTTCTTGGGGTCGCCGAAGCCCGCGCCCATGGCCTTCTCCAGCTTCTTGACGGCCTCCTCGACCTGCTTCCACATGCCCTGCGGGTACTGCTTCCTGTTGTTGGTGTAGTAGATGCAGGCTTCCGTGGTGATGGTGAAGCCGGGCGGGACGGGGATGCCCAGGCGCGTCATCTCGTGGAGGTTGGCGCCCTTGCCGCCCAGCAGGTTCTTCTGCTCGGCCCGCCCCTCGGCCTTCTTGTTGCCCCAGGAGTACACCCACTTCTTCGCTGTTGCCATGAAACCCTCCGATGTCCCCCTACCCCGGGATTCTTGTGAAGTCCGCGATGCGTGCGAACAGGTCGGCCACGGTCTTGAGGAGCGCGAACCGGTTCTGCGTGAGCGCCTCGTCCGGGCCGATGACCAGCACTTCCTCGAAGAACATGTCCACGACCGGCTTGAGGGCCGCGATGCGCCGCAGCGCGCCCAGGTACTCGCGGGCCGCGATCAGGCGCGCCACCTCGTCCTTCAGCTCGGTGGCCTGGGCGAAGAGCGCCCGCTCGGCGCCCTCCACCAGCCGCGGCAGCTCCACGGGCCGGTCGAACCCCTTGGGGATGATGCCCACCACGCGCCGGAAGGCGACCGACAGCTCGCCGAAGTCCGCCTCGCGCCGCATGACGGCCAGCGCCTCGGCCCGGCGCCGGGCGTCGCCCACGTCGTCCGAGCCGGCGGAGAGGACCGCCTCGACCACCTCGGGCGGCAGGCCGCGCTCGACGAGCAGCGCCTGCGTCCGGGCGCGCAGGAAGTCGAGCACCTCGCGCCGCGCCGCCTCGGCGGCCGGCCCCTCCGCGGCGCCGTAGGCCGCCTGCGCCTCCCGCACCGCCGCCGGGAGCGAGAGGCGGGCGTCGTGCTGGAGCAGGATCTGCACCACGCCCTGCGCCGCGCGCCGGAGGCCGTAGGGGTCCTCCGAGCCGGTGGGGATCAGGCCCACGCCGAAGCAGCCCACGATGGAGTCCAGCCGGTCGGCCAGGGCCACCGCGATCCCCGCGGGGGTGGCGGGCAGCCGGTCGCCCGCGAAGCGCGGCCAGTAGTGCTCCTCGATGGCCTGGCACACGGCCGGCGGCTCGCCCGAGATGCGCGCGTACTCGCGGCCCATCACGCCCTGCAGCTCGGTGAACTCCTTCACCATGGCCGTGGTGAGGTCCGCCTTGGCCAGGTAGGCGGCCCGGGCCGCGGCCTCGCGCGCCGCGGGGTCCAGCCGCTCCGCCAGCCAGGGGGCCAGGCGCCCCAGGCGCCCGGTCTTGTCCTGCACGGTGCCCAGCCGCTCCTGGAACACCACGTGCGCCAGGTCCGGCACGCGCTCGGCCAGGCGCTTCTTCCGGTCCTCCCGGTAGAAGAACTCGGCGTCGTTCAGGCGCGCCCGCAGCACCCGCTCGTTCCCGCGCCGGATCACGTCCGGGTCCTTGGCCTTCATGTTGCTGATCACGACGAAGTGCGGGAGCAGGTTCCCCGCCGCGTCCTGCACGGGGAAGTAGCGCTGGTGCTTCTGCATGGGGGTGATGATGACCTCGCGGGGCAGCTCCAGGTACTCGGGCTTGAAGCCGCCGCAGAGGGCCACCGGGAACTCCACGAGGTCGGCCACCGCCTCCACCAGGGCGGGGTCCAGGACGGCCTCGCCCTTCACGGTGGCCGCCGCCTCGGCGGCCAGGCGCCGCACCATCTCGCGCCGGCGGGCGGGGTCGACGATGACGAAGCGCTCCTCCAGGGCCGCCTGGTACTCGGCGAAGCTCCGCACCCGCACGCCCCGCGGCGCCAGGAAGCGGTGCCCGTAGGTCTTCCCCTCGGCGGCCAGGCCGTCCACCGCGACGGGCAGGACGCGGCCGCCGTACGTGGCCAGGAGCCACCGGATGGGCCGCACGAAGCGCAGGCCGCCCTCGCCCCAGCGCATGAACTTGGGGAAGCTCAGGGCGCCGAGCAGCCGGGGCAGGAGCGCCGCCAGCACCTCGGCGGTGGGCGCGCCCCGCGACTCCTGCACGGCCACCACGTACTCGCCGCGCTCCAGCGCCCGCACGGCCAGCTTCTCGACCGGCACCCCCTGCGCGCGCGCGAAGCCCTCGGCCGCGCGCGTGGGCTTGCCCTCCGCGTCGAAGGCCGCGGCCTTGGGGGGGCCCACCACCTCGCGCCGGGCGTCGGCCTGCCGGTCGGGCAGCCCGTCCACGAAGAGCAGCATGCGGCGCGGCGTGCCGAGCGTCTTCACCTCCGCCGGCCGGAGGCGCTGCTCCTCCAGCAGGCGGGCGGCCTGCGCCGAAAGCTCCGCCAGGGCGGCCGGGAGGTAGGCGGAGGGGATCTCCTCCGTCCCGATCTCGAACAGCAGCTCCTTGCCCATGGTCCAGTCCCCTCGTCCCGGGGCGGTTCCGCCGCGAGCCCGCGGTGCGGGCCTCGCTCCTCGCCGATGTCCGTGGTGGACGGAGTCCTACCGGACGGCGGGCTGCGGCGGGTTCAGCCTCTCACCCCGCCGCCGTCGTGGCGCCGCGCAGGAGGGGAAAGCCCAGCTCCTCGCGCTGCTTCAGGTACCCCTCGGCAGACCGGCGGGCCAGGGTACGCACGCGCCCGATGTACGAGGTGCGCTCGGTGACGCCGATGGCCCCCCGCGCATCCAGGATGTTGAAGACGTGCGAGCACTTCAGGCAGTAGTCGTAGGCGGGCAGGATGAGGCCCTTCTCGATGAGCCGGAGGGACTCGCGCTCGTACGCCTCGAACAGCTTCACCTGCATGGCCACGTCCGCCACCTCGAAGTTGTGCACCGACCACTCCACCTCGCCCTTGTGGTGGATGTCGCCGTAGGTGACGTCGGCCGTCCACTGCAGGTCGTAGACGTTGTCCACGCCCTGCAGGAACATCGCGATGCGCTCCAGCCCGTAGGTCAGCTCGCCGGAGACGGGTTTCAGCTCGATGCCGCCCGCCTGCTGGAAGTAGGTGAACTGCGTGACCTCCAGCCCGTCCAGCCACACCTCCCACCCGAGCCCCCAGGCGCCCAGGGTGGGCGATTCCCAGTCGTCCTCCACGAAGCGGATGTCGTGCTTCATGGGGTCCACGCCGATGGCCTGCAGGCTCTTCAGGTAGACCTCCTGCATGTCGGCGGGGGACGGCTTCAGGATGACCTGGAATTGGTAGTAGTGCTGCAGGCGGTTGGGGTTCTCGCCGTAACGGCCGTCGGCGGGGCGCCGCGACGGCTCGACGTAGGCGACCTTCCACGGCTCGGGCCCCAGCACGCGAAAGAAGGTGGCCGGGTTGCTGGTGCCGGCGCCCACCTCCACGTCATACGGCTGCTGGATCACACAGCCGTACCGGCCCCAGTAGTTCTGCAGGGCCAGGATCAAGTCTTGGAACGTCATGCAGGACGGCCTCCGGACGAACGGGGGAAAATCAACGCGACAACCTAGCAAAGAGCGTGGGGGAGGTCAAGGGAAAAGCCCGCATCTGCGGCCGCTGAAGCGGGCTACAGGCGGCCTAAGAACTGCGCGGAGCGGAGCGGGCGGCCCAGGGCGTGCTGCAGGAAGGCCTGGAGGAGCTGTCCGGCTTCATCCAGCGCGGCCGGGGGCAACGTCACCCGCTCGAGCAGCCGGAGGGGCGCTGCGCCGGCCCCGCGAAGGAAACCAAGGACTTCCCGGGATACGCCCACCACGTCCGGCGTGCCGCGCCGGCAGTCCTCGCACACGATGCCCCCCTGGCTCGGGCTGACGGCGCCTGCCGCGGGGGGACGCCGGCGGCAGCGGATGCACTCCACGAGTTCCGGCCGGTAGCCCAGCACGCGCAGCAGGTGGAGCGTAAACCCGTGAAAGACCAGGGTCGGACGCTGGCTGGCCTCCAGCAGCTGCAGGCCCTCGGCCAGCAGGCCGTACAGCTCGCCGAACTGCTCCCCCTCCTCGACGCCGAGCGCCACGGCCTCCACGGCCGCCGACCCGAGTGCGATCCGGTCCAGGTCTTCCCGCAGGGCCTGGTGCCCTTCCAACACCGCGAATTCATTGATCTTGTGCAGCGTTTTGTTGGCTCGTTCGAAGTACACCAGGCGGCCGCGGCTGAACAGCTGGAGGCTCCCGCCGAACCGGCTGCGCAGGCGACGGGCCCCCTGGGCGACCGCCCGGACCTTGCCCTGCGCCTCGGTGTAGAACACGATGATCCGGTCGGCTTCCCCGAGATCATGGCCGGCGATCACGATGGCTTCGGTGGAGTGGAGGGGCATGAGAACCGGCAATTGGACACTCGGGCAATCAGGCACGCAGGTACCGGCTGAGTGCCCGAGTGTGCAGTTCGGACATCAGGCACCCAGGAAAGCCGTCCCGGAGTGCCGGAGTGCCAGGGTGCC
>JBHGAX010000078.1:0-14892 GCA_041946635.1 Methylomirabilales bacterium (SeqCode) | reverse complement strand
TGGCCCCAGGCGCACGCGACCTCAGGAGCCGACAGGTCCCGAGAGGTCCGGCGTGAAGCCGCGGCGCAGGGTGCTCTCGGTCACGGTGCGCGGGTCCAGGAAGTGGAGGAGGTAGTCGGGGCCGCCCGCCTTGGTGCCCGCGCCGGACAGGCGCGAGCCGCCGAAGGGCTGGCGGGCCACCAGCGCGCCCGTGATCCCGCGGTTCAGGTAGAGGTTCCCCACGCGGAACTCGCGCCGGGCCTGCTCCAGGCGCCGGGGGCTCCGGCTGAAGACGCCGCCGGTCAGCGCGAAGCGCGTGGCGTTGGCCCAGGCCAGCGCCTGGTCGAAGTCGGCCGCGCGCATCACCGCGAGGAGCGGGCCGAACACCTCCTCCTGGACGATGCGGTGCTCGGGGCGCACGTTCTCGACGATGGTCATGGGCACGTAATAGCCCGTCCCCGGCGGCACCTGGCTCTGGTAGAGGAGCCGCCCCTCCCGCCTGGCGATCTCGACGTACTCCAGGATGCTCTTCTGCGCCGAGGCGTCGATCACCGGCCCCATGGCGTTCGCCGGGTCCTCCGCCGGACCGATGCGCCAGCTCCGCGCCGACTCGACCAGCCGGCCGACGAACCGCTCGTACACCGCGTCCAGCACGATCGCGCGCGAGCAGGCCGAGCACTTCTGCCCCTGGTAGCCGAAGGCCGAGGCCAGGACCGCCGGCACCGCCTCGTCCAGGTCGGCGTCGTCGTCCACCACGATGGCGTTCTTCCCGCCCATCTCGCAGACGACGCGCTTCACGTTCGCCTGCCCCGGCTGCACGCGCGCCGCGCGCTCCAGGATGCGGGTGCCCGTCTCCAGCGAGCCGGTGAAGCCGATGAGGCTCACCAGCGGGCTGTCCACCAGGTGGTCGCCGATCACGCCGCCGCGCCCGGGCAGGTAGTTGAAGACGCCCGGGGGAAGCCGGGCGGCCTGGACCAGCTCCAGCAGCAGCCGGCCGATCACCGCCGTGAAGCCCGAGGGCTTGTAGACCACGGTGTTGCCGGTGACCAGGGCGGCGGCGCACATCCCGGCGCTGATGGCCAGCGGGAAGTTCCAGGGGGCGATGATCACGGCCACGCCCCGCGGCTCGTAGAGCGCGGCGTTGGCCTCGCCGGGCGCCGCGCCCAGCCGCCGCGGCGCCGCGAGCCGGCGCATCTCGCGGGCGTAGTACTCGAAGAAGTCGATCGCCTCCGCCACGTCGGCGTGGGCCTGATCCCACTGCTTGCCGGCCTCCAGCACCTGCCAGGCGGCGAGCTCGACCAGGCGCGCCCGCGCGGCCGCCGCGGCGGCCTGCATGGCGTCGGCCCGGGCCTCGGGGGCGGTGTCCCGCCAGGCGGGGAAGGCCTGCGCCGCGGCGGCCAGCGCCTGGTCCGCCTCGGCGACGCCCGCCTGGCACACGCGCCCGATGACCTCCTCGGGATTCGCGGGGTTCACCGAGCTGCTGATCTCGGCGGTGACCACGTCCCGGCCGGCAATGTGCAGCGGGTAGCGGCGCCCGAGGCGCTGCCGCACGGCCGCGCCCGCCGCACCGGCTCCGCCATCCCGTGGAGCACCTGGAACTCGTAGCGCTCCGCCGGCACGCCGAGGGCCCGCGCGGTCTCCAGGACGGCGGCGATGGAGCGCACGTTGTGGGAGCCGCAGGCCAGGCGGCAGATGTCCGCCTGCTCCAGGGCGCGGCGGGCCATCCGCTCGAAGGCCAGGTCGGTCTCCGGCTTCCGGAGCCAGACCGGGACGGGCCAGCCCTTCTGGCCGGCCGTCGCGACCTCGAAATCCCAGTACGCGCCCTTCACCAGGCGCAGGGACACGGGCAGCCCCTCGGCCCGCGACCAGGCCAGGAGCCCCTCCAGGTCGGCCTCCGCCTCCCGGAGGTAGGCCTGGAGCACGATGCCGAGCCCCTCGTAGCGGCGGAGCGCGGGCGCGGCGCGGAGCCGCCGGTAGACCTCCAGGGTGATGTCCTTGTAGGCGGTGGACTCCATGTCGATGCAGAGCACGCCGCGCGCATCGGCGACCGCCTGGTACAGGGGGGCGAGGCGGGCGAGGATGCCCCGCACGGAGCCCTCGAAGTCCATGGGATGCGCCAGCGAGTACAGCGCGCTGGGCTTCACCGCGATCTGGAGCTTCGGCGCGTGTCCCCAGTCCAGGTCGCCGCCCGGCGCCGCGGGCGGGAGGGGGGCCCAACCGGCCTGCGCCTGGCGCAGCGCCTCGACCAGGTCGAGGTAGGTCTGCAGGCAGGCGTCGGCCTCCGCCTCGCTCACGGTGGCTTCGCCCAGGAGATCCACCACCGCGGCGTAGCCCTCCTGCCGGAGCCGGCCCAGCGTCTTCAGCGCCTCCGGGAGGTCCTGGCCGATGATGAACTGCCGGGCCATCTCCTCGACCTGGGCCCGGATGCCGGCTCCCAGGATCCGCCCGGCCAGGGCGCCCCCCAGCCCCGCCGCGCGCGCCCCCCAGCGGAGCACGTCCGGCACCTCCTGGTCCCCGCCGAAGTACTCCTCCACGTGCCGGGCCAGGGCACCGCCCGTGGTGAGGCTCGGGAACACGTCCACGAAGCGGAAGAGCTGGATCTTGAACCCCTCGTGGCGCATGGCCCAGTCCATGACCGCCCCCAGCCAGCGGCCCTTGTCGAAGAGCGAGGGCTTCTCGTCGCGGATGTCGGCAAAGAATCGCCGGCCGCGCTGGCGAATGGCGGCTTCCAGGCCGAGGGCGGCGTCCACATCGCGGGCCATCTTCGTCTCCGGAGAGTCGGGCGGGGCACCCTATCCTGCATGAGGATAGCCGGCCAGGCCAGCGCAGTCGAGCCAGGGGGTGCGCTTGTTCGCGGGGCTGCCGGGCGCGGCGCACGCGGCCGGCCGTCCCACCGGGCGCCGGATGTCCGCCAAATCCCTTGACAGCGCCGAGAACCCTGTGTTACCCGTATGGGGCTTTTGCAGAACTTCGCAACAGTTTGGGCCAAAAGCACGGGGCTTGGGGGGAACCAGCTCGAGGCCACCCGCGCTTCAGCATTTCCCCTCACGCCTCGTTCTGTTTTGTTCACCCGACGCGCTCGGTCGCACCCGGGAGGCGATGGTGGCGCTGGATTACGGCTACGTCGGCTTCTTCCTGCTCGTAGGCGTCGTGTTCGTCATCCTGAACATCGAGATCGTCTCGCGGATCATCCGCCCTCGCCGACCCAATCCCCAGAAGCTCGCCACCTACGAGTGCGGCGAGGAGCCGGTGGGCGTGGGCTGGATACGCTTCCACGTCCGCTACTACCTGTACGCGCTGGTCTACATCGTCTTCGCCGTGGAGACGGTGTTCCTGTTCCCCTGGGCCGTGGTCTTCCGCCAGCTGGGCCTCTTCGCCTTCGTGGAGATGATGATCTTCATCGCCATCCTGCTCGTGGGCCTGGCCTACGCCTGGCGGAAGGGCGCCCTCGAATGGGTCTAGGCACTCGGGCAGTCAGGCACTCAGGCACGCCGGCGCCTTGCCAGAGTGCCCGGGCGCCAGAGCGCCGGAGTGCCGGGGTGTTGCGATGACCGCAGAAGAGGTCCTTCAGCAGCTGCAGCAGCGCCTGGGTGAGGCCCTGGCCGAGGCCGGCGTCAAGGGCAGCGAGGTGCGGGCCAGCGTGCCGGCCGAGCGCGGCTGGGCGGCCTGCCGGGCGCTGCGCGACCTCGGGTTCGACTACCTGAACTGCCTGAGCGGCGTGGACTGGTCGACGCACCTGGAGGTCGTGGTTGACGCCTCCTCGCTGGAGCACCCGGTGAAGGCGCACCTCCGCATCCGGGTGGACCGCCAGGCGCCGGTGATGCCCACGCTCACGACCGTCTGGCCCGCCGCCAACTGGCACGAGCGGGAGTGCTTCGACCTCTTCGGCGTCCAGTTCGAGGGCCACCCGGACCTCCGCCGCATCCTGCTGCCGGAGGACTGGGTCGGCTACCCGCTCCGCAAGGACTACACCGACGAGCGCCTGGTCCCGTACACGGAGTACGGGTTCGAGGAGAAGGTGCTGAAGCCCGCGGCCAAGCCGGCCGCGCCGAAGCCCGCGGCGCCCAAGCCGGCCCCGCCGCCCGCCGCCGGCCCGCAGACCGGCGGGCCGGCCGACCCCGACGCCGGGCAGCCGCCCGCGCCGCAGAAGGCATGAGGGACATGGAGCCTGTTCCGAGCGGCACGAGCATCGTGCTGGAGCACGCGGGCCGGACCGCGGCCGGCGAGACCATGGAGGAGATGTACGTCAACATGGGGCCGCAGCACCCCTCGACGCACGGGGTGCTCCGCCTCCTGCTGAAGCTGGACGGTGAGGTCATCACCGACTGCATCCCCTACATGGGCTACCTGCACCGCTGCCACGAGAAGATCGGCGAGAACCGGGTCTACGCCCAGATCGTCCCCTACACGGACCGCCTGGACTACCTGGCCTCCATGGCCATGAACTTCGGCTACGTCCTCACGGTCGAGCGGCTCATGGACCTGAAGGTCCCCGAGCGGGCCGAGTACATGCGGGTCATCCTGGCCGAGCTGCAGCGCATCGCCAGCCACCTCATCTGGCTGGGCACCTTCGGCCTGGACCTGGGCAACTTCACCATCTTCATCTACTGCTTCCGCGAGCGGGAGATGGTCCTGGACCTCTTCGAGTCCGTGAGCGGGCAGCGGCTGAACTACAGCTTCTACCGCGTGGGCGGCATGGCGCTCGACCTCCCCGACAACTTCGTGAGCGAGTGCCGGGCCTTCCTGGAGTGGTTCAAGCCCCGGCTGCCCGAGTACGACGCGCTGGTCACGGAGAACGTGCTCTTCCGCAAGCGGACGCAGGGTGTGGGCCTCCTGGACCGGAAGACCGCGGTGGAGTACGCGGCCTCCGGGCCGGTGCTGCGCGGCTCGGGCGTCCGCTGGGACCTCAGGCGGAACGAGCCCTACTCCATCTACGACCGCTTCGAGTTCGAGGTGCCCGCCTACCCCGAGGGGGACTGCTGGGCCCGGTTCCTGGTGCGCCGGCGGGAGATGGAGGAGAGCGTCCGCATCATCGAGCAGGCGCTGGACCAGCTCCCGGCGGGCGAGGTCATGGCCAAGGTGCCCAAGACCCTGAAGCCGCCCGCCGGGCAGGCGTACGTCCGGACGGAGAGCCCCCGCGGCGAGCTGGGCTTCTACATCGTGAGCGACGGGACACCCAAGCCGTACCGCTACAAGGTCCGCTCCCCGGCCTTCGTGAACCTGAGCGTCCTGCCCGAGATGTGCAAGGGCGCCCTGGTGGCCGACATCGTGGCCATCCTGGGCAGCGTGGATATCGTCCTGGGCGAGGTCGACCGCTAGCCCACTGCGCATCGCTGCGCCCGTCATGCCGGCGACGGCCGGCATCCAGTCGGGCTGGATCCCGGCTTTCGCCGGGGTGACGCGCGAAGGAAGGCGGCAAGGCGTGGCACGGCGGTGTGTCGGACTCGGCATGCCACGTTGCACGCGCGAGGCGACATGAGCAGCGTGACCGACTATCTCACCTCCCTGATCTCCGGCTGGGGCGTCCCCTGGCTGGTGGCCGTCCTCGTGGTCATGATCGTGGCGGTGACGGCCATCGTGGCCTACGTGTCCGTGGCGGCCATGTTCCTGGTCTGGTGGGAGCGGAAGATCAGCGCGCACATCCAGGTCCGCTTCGGCCCCATGCGGGTCGGCGGCTGGCACGGCTGGGCCCAGAGCATCGCCGACGGGATCAAGCTCCTCCTCAAGGAGGACATCATCCCGGCCCGCGCCGACCGGGTGGTGTTCGTCCTGGCCCCCATGGTGGTCTTCGGGGCCGCGCTGGCGGCGTATGTCACCATCCCCTGGGGCCCCGCGCTCATCGTCCGCGACCTGCACATCGGCGTCCTGTACATGGTGGCCATCTCCTCGCTCACGGTGGTGGGCATCGTGATGGCCGGCTGGTCCTCCAACAACAAGTACGCGACCCTGGGCGCCATGCGCTCCGCGGCCCAGGCCGTGAGCTACGAAGTCCCCCTGGTCCTCTCGCTGCTCGGGCCCGTCATGCTGGCCGGCACGATGAGCATGGGCGGGCTGGTCCAGGCCCAGGGCGGCACCTGGCTCGGGGTCATTCCCCGCTGGTACGTGTTCCCCCAGATCGTCGGGTTCCTGGTCTACTTCACCTGCGCGCTGGCCGAGTGCAACCGCCTGCCCTTCGACATCCCGGAGGCCGAGTCGGAGCTGGTGGCCGGGTTCCACGTCGAGTACAGCGGCATGCGCTTCGCCATCTTCTTCCTGGCCGAGTACGCGAACATGGTGGTGGTGTCGGCCATCGCCGCGGCGCTGTTCCTGGGCGGCTGGCAGGGTCCCTGGGTGGCGCTGCCCGGGCTGCCCGAGGCGGTCTGGCGCGGGCTGTTCGGCTTCTTCTGGTTCAACCTGAAGGTCTTCTTCCTGATCTTCGTGATGATGTGGCTCCGGTGGACGCTCAACCGCCTGCGCGTGGATCAGCTCATGCACTTCGCGTGGAAGGTGCTGCTGCCCATCGCCTTCGCGAACCTGATCGTCACGGGCCTGGTGGTGGCGCTCGCCGGGTAGCCGGCGCGGACTGCGGGGGAACTGCCGGTGACCGTCCAACTCGCCATCTTCTATCTCCTGGCGGCCTTCACCGTCTGGGCCGCGGCCGTCGTGGTCCTCGGGAAGAACATCGTGCGGGCCGCGGTGGCCCTCATCTTCAGCTTCTGCGGCGTGGCGGGGATCTACATCCTGCTCGAGGCCGACTTCCTGGCCGCCGTCCAGGTCCTCATCTACGTGGGCGGCATCACCATCCTGCTGCTCTTCGCCATCATGCTCACCAGCCGGATCGCGGGCGGCGTGCGGGTGGTGAACGACCAGGCCGTGCTGAGCGGCATCGCCGGCGCCGGCCTGCTGGTGGGACTCGGGTACGCGGTGCTCAAGGGCGTGCCGGCCGTGTCGAGCGCGCCGCCGCTCCCCCAGAGCACGCCGTTCCTGGGCAAGGCGCTCCTGACGACCTATGCGCTGCCCTTCGAGGCCGTCTCCATCCTGCTGCTGGCCGCCATGGTGGGCGCGATCATCCTGGCGAGGAAGGATTAGGAAAAGCTGCGGAAAACGGAAAGCGGAAAACGTAAGAAGCAAGAGCGCGTCCTGTTCCTTACGTCTTACGTTTCACGTTTTACCCCCGGAGTCCCCATGGTTCCCCTGCATCACTACCTGATCCTGGGCGCGATCCTGTTCAGCCTGGGGGTGTTCGGCGCCCTGACCCGGCGCAATGCCATCGCCATCCTCATGTCCATCGAGCTGATGCTGAACGCCGTGAACCTGACGTTCGTGGCCTTCGCCCGCTACCTGCCGCAGACGCAGCTCCAGGGCCAGGCCTTCGCGGTCTTCGTCATCACCGTGGCCGCGGCCGAGGCGGCCGTGGGGCTCGCCATCGTCCTCGGCCTGTACCGGAACTTCCGGACGGTAAACGTGGACGAGATCAATTTGATGAAGTGGTAACGGCGAAGTGCTGCGTAAAACGTAAAACGTGAAACGTAAGGAACGGGTTTCTTGCTTCTTACGTTCGACGTTTCACGTTTTACGGAGCCTCTGCTCACTGCTGCAGGCCGAAAGTTGACATTATGTTAAAACTCGTCTGGCTGGTGCCGGTGCTGCCGCTGGTCGGCGTGGTGGTGAACGGGATCTTCGGGCACTGGGTGCGCGGAAGGGCGCACGTCCTGGCGCTGGCCACCACCGGGCTCTCCTTCCTCATCGCGCTGGGCATCTTCCTCCAGTCGCTGGGCGGCGCGCGGCTGGACTGGAGCGTCTACCAGTGGGTGCCCGTGGGCAAGCTGAACGCCCCGGTGGGCTTCCTGGTGGACCCCTTGTCCGCCGTCATGATGCTGGTCGTGACCTTCGTGGGCTTCCTGATCCACATCTACTCCGTCGGCTACATGCACGGCGACCCCGGCTACGCCCGCTTCTTCACGTACCTGAACCTGTTCATGACCTCCATGCTCATCCTCGTCCTGGCGAACAACTACCTGCTGATGTTCCTGGGCTGGGAGGGCGTGGGCCTCTGCTCCTACCTGCTCATCGGGTTCTGGTACGAGAAGAAGTCCGCGTCGGACGCGGGCAAGAAGGCGTTCGTGGTCAACCGGGTGGGCGACGCGGGATTCCTCCTGGGCCTGTTCCTGATCTGGCAGACCTTCGGCTCGCTCACCTACAGCGAGGTCTTCTCGCAGGTGGGAACGCTCCAGGCCCAGCTGCAGCGGCCCTCGTTCCTCGGGCTGACGCTCGTGACGTGGATCACCCTCATGCTGTTCGTGGGCGCCACCGGCAAGTCGGCGCAGCTGCCGCTGTACGTGTGGCTGCCCGACGCCATGGAGGGCCCCACGCCGGTCTCGGCCCTCATCCACGCCGCCACCATGGTGACCGCCGGCGTCTACATGGTGGCCCGCTCGAACGCCCTCTTCAGCCTGGCCCCCGCCAGCATGACCGTGGTCGCCACGGTGGGCGCGCTGACGGCCGTCTTCGCCGCCTCCATCGCGCTGGTGCAGAACGACATCAAGCGGGTGGTGGCCTACTCCACCATCTCGCAGCTCGGGTACATGTTCCTGGGCGCGGGCGTGGGCGCCTACGCGGCCGCGATCTTCCACCTGGCCACCCACGCCTTCTTCAAGGCGCTCCTGTTCCTGGGCTCCGGCTCCGTGATCCACGGCATGAGCGGCGAGCAGGACGTGCGCAAGATGGGCGCCTTGCGCAGGCACATGCCCGTCACCGCCTACACCTTCCTGCTGGCCGCGCTGGCCAACGCGGGCATCTTCCCGCTGGCCGGCTTCTGGTCCAAGGATCAGATCCTGCACGCCGCCATCGGCTCCGGCCACACGCTGCTCTGGGCCCTCGGGGCGGCCGGCGCCTTCGGCACGGCCTTCTACATGTTCCGGCTCTACTTCCTGGCCTTCGAGGGCAAGTCGCGCGTGGACCACCGCGCCGCGCACCACCTGCACGAGTCCCCGCGCGTCATGACGGTCCCGCTGGTCATCCTGGCCGTCTTCACGGTGGTGGCCGGCTTCGTCGGCTACTCCCCGGAGCACAGCCCCTACTACGACTACGTCGCCCCCGTCTTCCGGCACGGCGCCGGGGCGGCCGAGCACCACGGCCCGTCCGAGCTGCTCATGGCGATCATCTCCGTCGCCATCGCGGCGGCGGGCATCGCGCTGGCCTACCACATGTATCTCCGCCGCCCGGAGCTGCCCGGCCGGCTGGCCGAACGCTTCCGGGGCGCCTACGCGCTGCTCCTCAACAAGTACTGGGTGGACGAGGTCTACATCGCGGTGTTCGTGGACTTCGGCAAGTGGCTCTGCCACCGCCTGTGGGCCGTGGACGCGAAGGGCGTGGACGGGACCGTGAACGGCGCGAGCTGGCTGACCGTGGCGCTGAGCTACGTCTCGGCCCGCTTCGACTTCAAGGGCGTGGACGGCCTGGTGAACGCCATCGCCGACCTGATCCAGGGCGGGAGCGCCAGCCTGCGGCGGATCCAGACCGGCATCATCCAGAACTACCTGCTGGCGATGGCCATGGGCATCTTCGTCATCGTGACGCTGTACTACTTTTTCTAGTGTGAGCGCGTCGTGAGTCTCTTTACGTTCGTCACCCCGGCGAAAGCCGGGGTCCAGTGCGGCTGGATACCGGCTTTCGCCGGTATGACGGGCGTGAAGAATGCCGACGCCGCAGATGGCCTGATTCAGCCGCCTGAAGGAGCCGCCGCATGACGGTGCAGGGGAACGTCCTGGGCTTTCCGATCCTCTCGCTCATCACCTTCCTGCCGCTGCTCGGCGCGCTCCTCCTGCTCTTCGTCTCGCGCGAGCAGGAGCGGCGGCTCCGGAACGGCGCCTTCATCGCGTCGCTGACCACGTTCGTGGTCTCGCTCTGGATCCCGGCCAACTACGACCAGAGCACCGCGGCCGTGCAGCTCGTCGAGCGGGCGAGCTGGATCCCGAGCATCGGGGTGACCTACTTCTTCGGCCTGGACGGCATCAGCCTCTGGCTGGTGATGCTCACCACGTTCCTCTCCCCCATCGCCGTCCTGTGCTCCTACGAGTCCATCCATCACCGGGCCAAGGAGTACTACATCTTCCTGCTCATCCTCGAGACCGGCATGCTGGGCGTGTTCGTGGCGCTCGACTTCTTCCTGTTCTACGTGTTCTGGGAAGTCATGCTGGTCCCCATGTACTTCCTCATCGGCGTGTGGGGGAGCGACCGGCGGCTCTACTCGGCCATCAAGTTCTTCCTGTACACCCTCTTCGGCAGCGTGATCATGCTGCTGGGCATCCTGGCCATCTACTTCTACGCCGGGGCCCAGACGGGCACGTACACCTTCGACGTGCTGGAGCTCATGAAGATCGGCTACCCCCACACCCCGCTCTTCCGGCTGCTGGGCGTGAGCTTCAGCTTCCAGGACCTGGTGTGGCTGGCCTTCGCGCTGTCCTTCGCCATCAAGGTCCCCATGTTCCCGTTCCACACCTGGCTGCCGGACGCCCACACGGACGCCCCCACGGCCGGCTCCGTCATCCTGGCGGGGGTGCTCCTGAAGATGGGGACGTACGGCTTCCTGCGGTTCAACCTGCCCATGTTCCCGGACGCCAGCGAGCACTTCGTGCCGCTGGTCTTCGTCCTCTCCATCATCGCCATCATCTACGGCGCCATGGTCTGCATGGTCCAGCCGGACATGAAGCGGCTGATCGCCTACAGCTCCGTGAGCCACATGGGCTTCGTCATGCTGGGCATGTTTGCCTTCAACGAGCAGGGCGTGCAGGGGAGCCTGCTGCAGATGATCAACCACGGCCTCTCCACGGGGGGCCTGTTCCTCATCGTGGGGCTCATCTACGACCGGCGGCACACGCGTCAGATCAGCGAGCTGGGCGGGCTCTCCCGGCAGATGCCGATCTACGCCACGCTCTTCGCCATCATCATGTTCTCCTCCATGGGGCTCCCGGGCCTGAACGGGTTCATCGGCGAGTTCCTCATCCTGGTGGGGGCCTTCCAGGTCCGCTGGTGGTGGGGCGCCTTCGCCGTCACGGGCATCATCCTGGGCGCCGCCTACATGCTCTGGCTCTACCAGCGCACCATGTTCGGCGAGATCACCAAGGAGGAGAACCGGAAGCTGCCCGACCTCTCCCCGCGCGAGATGGCCACGCTGATCCCCATCATCGCCCTCTGCTTCTGGATCGGCCTCTACCCGGCCCCGTTCCTGCGCGCCATGCAGGCCTCGGTGGCGAACGTCATCCAGATCGTGGAGAGGGGCGGCGAGGGCAAGCCGGTGGCGCCGCGCGCGGCAGCCGGGCACCCCGGCACGCAGGCGCCCGGGCGCGAGGAGCAGTCCCCGGTGGTGATGCCCGGCACTCGACCCCTCGACGTCGCTCGAGGCCCCGAGCCTGCCGCGGGGCACTCGGCACTCGGCACTCCTGAGGTCGTCCGATGATCCCGAGCCGCGCCGACCTGGCCCTGCTCGGCCCCGAGCTGGCCATCACGGCCGCCGGCCTCCTGGTCCTGCTCCTGGACCTCCTGCCGCTGCGGCGGAGCCGCGGGCTGCTGGCCGGCGCGAGCCTGCTCGGCATCAGCCTGGCCCTGGCCCTGGCGCTCGGCCAGGGCGGCACCAGGGCCGTCGGCTTCAGCCAGCTGCACGTGGTGGACAGCTTCGCCATCTTCTTCAAGGCCGTGTTCCTGGTGAGCGCGGCCATCGTGATCCTGGCGGCCGCGCGCTTCCTGGAGGAGCGGGGGCTGGGGGCGGGCGAGTTCAACGCGCTGATCCTCTTCGCCACGCTGGGCACCATGCTCATGGCGTCGGCCAACGACCTGCTGTCGCTCTTCGTGGGCATCGAGACGATGTCCATCTGCACCTACGTGCTCTGCGGCTACATGAAGCGCGACCAGCGGTGCAGCGAGGGGGCGCTGAAATACCTGCTCATGGGCACCTTCTCCACGGGCGTCATCCTGTACGGGATGGTCCTGCTGTACGGCGTCACGGGGAGCACGGGCCTCGAGCCCATCGGCCGGGCGCTCGGCATGATGGGCGCGCAGAATCCGGCGGTCCTCCTGGCCATGGTGCTGCTGGCGGCCGGCTTCGGCTTCAAGATCGCGGCCGTGCCCTTCCACATGTACCTGCCGGACATGTACGAGGGGGCGCCCACGCCCGTCGTGGCCTTCATGGCCGGCGCCGCCGAGCTGGCCGGCGCGGCCGTCCTGGTCCGCGTCTTCTGGCAGGCGCTGCCCGGGCTGCAGATGGACTGGTCGCTCCTGTTGTGGGTCCTCGCCGTGCTCACCATGACCATCGGGAACCTGGTGGCCATCCTCCAGACCAACATCAAGCGCATGCTGGCCTACAGCACCATCGCGCACATGGGCTACCTGCTCATGGGCCCCGTGACGGGCAGCGCCTTCGGCGTCTCGGCGGTCCTGTTCTACAGCCTGGTCTACGCCCTCATGACCATCGGCGCCTTCGCGGTGGTGATCTTGATCGGGCGCGAGGCCGTGCGCGGGGACCAGATCGAGGATTTCGCGGGGCTGGCGCAGCGGAGCCCCCTGGCCGC
This sequence comes from Methylomirabilales bacterium (SeqCode), assembly GCA_041946635.1. Classification (GTDB taxonomy): domain Bacteria; phylum Methylomirabilota; class Methylomirabilia; order Methylomirabilales; family 2-02-FULL-66-22; genus 2-02-FULL-66-22. The sequence goes on along the minus strand of JBHGAX010000078.1, from coordinate 2,368 downwards.
GGCCATCATGCTGCTGTTCCTGCTGTCGCTCACCGGCATCCCGCCGACGGCCGGCTTCGTGGGCAAGTTCTACCTGTTCGCGGCGGCCGTCGAGGCCGGCTACATCTGGCTGGTGCTCATCGCGCTGGTGAACTCGGCCATCTCGCTCTTCTATTACATGCGGGTCGCCGTGGCCATGTACATGCGGGAGCTGCCGGCCCGCGGGCTCTCCCTCAGCCCGTCCCTCGCCCTCCACGCCGCCATCCTGCTGGCCGCCCTCGGCACGTTGCTGCTCGGCATCTTCCCGGGCCCGCTGCTCGAGTTCGCGAAGGCCTCCGCCGCCAGCATCGGGGGGTGAGGCACGGCCGGCTCTGCTTGACAGGCGCATGCTAAGGGGCTAGAAGAAATGGCGCTCTTCTCCCCGGAGGCTCGCTCCGGACGGCCATGCCCGGCGACGACGTCTCGGTCTTCAAGCAGCTCGTTCGACTCAGCACGATCGGTGTGGCCCTCGTCGCCGCCACGGCGATTGGCCTGGCGATCGGCTATGGGCTGGACCGCTGGCTGGGGACGAGCCCCTGGCTGACCCTGACCTTCCTGCTCTTCGGGATTGCCGCAGGGTTTCTCAACCTGTTCCGGGACGTGGGCCTGCTCGACCGGCGCCGCTGAGCGCCGGCCGGAGATGAATCGGCCACCCGCCATGACCAACGACTCCCCGCGACATCGTTCTGGCGCAGGCGTGTGGGTGCTGCTGGGCGCCCTGGTGATCGCGAACCTGGTGCTGGGCCACCTGTTCGCGCCCGCGCAGATCTCCCTGCATCACCCGCCCATCGTGCAGCTGCCCAACTTCCTGGCGTTCCTGGGCGTTCCCGGCGCGTTCATCCCGGCGCACGTGACCTTCACCTGGCTGGTCATGGCGCTCCTGGTGGTCGGGGCGTACCTGGGGACGCGGGCCATGCGGCCGGTGCCGGGCCCGGTGCAGAACGTGGCGGAGGTCGTGACGGAGGGGTTCACGGGGTTCCTCCAGCAGATGATCGGCCCGCACGGGCCGCAGTACCTGCCGCTCATCGGCACGGCGGGACTGTTCATCCTGACCAGCAATCTGCTGGCCAACATCCCGGGCCTGCAACCCGCGCCCACGGCCAACTGGAACACGACGGTGGCGCTTGCCGTGACCGTGTTCCTCTCCTATAACTACTTCGGCATCCGCCGGCACGGGCTGCGCAATTACCTCCGGCACTTCATGGGGCCGATCCCGCTGCTGGCCCCGCTCATGTTTCCGATCGAGTTCATCGGGCACCTGGCCCGGCCCGTGTCGCTCTCGATCCGGTTGTTCGGGAACATCTTCGGCGAGGAGAGCGTGATCGTGATCCTCCTCTCCCTGTCCTGGCTCGTGATGCCCTATCTCATCTGGCTGGGAGTGATGCTCCCCCTGAGCCTCTTCACGGCCGCGGTGCAGACCTTCGTGTTCGTCATGCTCTCCACGGTCTACATCGCGGGCGCGGTGGAAGAAGGACACGACGAGCATCATTAGTTTCCCGGGTGTCGGTCGGCGGTCGAAAGGAGGGAGTGGATGGGTCGTGCGATGGTGGTGACGGTGGCGGCGCTCCTGCTGGGGCCCGCGGGGGCTGCCTGGGCGGCCGAGGCCGGCGCCGCGGCCGCGGGCGGCATGCCGGTGAGCTCGATCAGCATCCTGACGGGCGGGTTCGCGATGGCCATCGCGTCCGCGATCGCGGCCCTGGCGCAGGGCCGGGCCATCAGCGCGGCCCTGGACGGCATCGCGCGCCAGCCGGGCGCGGCGCCCCGGATCCAGGTGGCCATGATCATCGGCCTCGCCCTGATCGAGTCGCTGGCCATCTATGTTCTCCTCATCTCGCTGATCATCTTCTTCGTGAAGCCGTTCGGCGGCTGAGCGATCGGGGGAACTCCGGGCGAGCGGGGTTCCCCCCTCTTTTTTTCGCCCAATGTGCTGAGCTTCACATGCCCGGCGGCCGGGCCGGGGGTGGGGGGTCCGGCTCATGCTCCGTGACTATCTGCCGATCCTGATCCTGCTCCTGCTGGCGGCGGGGTTCGCGGCCGTCAACATCCTGCTCTCGCTCCTGCTGGGGCCGCGGCGGCCGAACCCCGAGAAGCTCTCGCCCTACGAGTGCGGGATCGTGCCGGTGGGCACGGCCCGGCAGCGCTTCTCCGTCCACTTCTACCTGGTGGCGATGCTCTTCATCGTCTTCGACATGGAGATCGTCTTCCTCTACCCCTGGGCGGCGGCCTTCAAGCAGCTCGGCGCCTTCGGCCTGGCGTCCATGGGGACGTTCCTGCTGATCCTGCTGGTCGGCTACTTCTACGCGTGGAAGAAGGGCGGGCTGGAGTGGGATTGAGAACCGAACGGGCGCAG
>JBHGAX010000077.1:0-16060 GCA_041946635.1 Methylomirabilales bacterium (SeqCode) | reverse complement strand
GTGGGGCGCGTACCCCGTCCTTCAAGGGGGCAGCCGTCCTGGTCCTCGGCGCGATGCTCGGGCTGGCGGGCTGCGCGGGTAGCCTGGCGTCCCCGGGCGTTGCGCCGCCCGATCCGACGGCGGGCTATGCGCGTCGGGTCCAGTCCGCGCACGTCGCACTGTTCTGGACCTGCCGGGTGCCGGGGCCGGGCCGGCTCCAGCTAGACGGCGTGGCGCTGAATGCCTGGCAGATGCAGCCGGTCCGTTTCCTGGAGATCGAGCTGGCGGGCGTGGACGACCGCGAGCGTGTCCGCTCCTCGGGCCACGGGGCCGCGGAGGTGCTCCTCCTCGGCACGAACCAGACGACGCCCTTCCGGCTGGAGGTCGCGACGACCGGCGCCGAGGTCCGCTTCGACATGTACTACCGCTACCGCTTCCAGGACAGCGGCCGGGACTTCATCGCCGACGCCGGTGATCGTCCCCCGATCCTCCTGGCCCAGGAGCAGCGCTTCCTGGTCCGCGACGCCTGCCGGGAGACGGCCCCAGGCTCCTGACTGCCCGCAATTGTCCGACCGAGAGGCGCCCCGCGCTTCCTGCTGGACGATCGTCCTTCCGGGGGATACCCTAGCGCGGTTTTGGGCCGGCACGGAGCGCCGTGCGCCGGCTCCGCATCCCGATGGGCAAAGGAGACCCCATGGCACAGGCGTTCGAGAATCCACTGAAGCGGCAGGTCAAGGCGGGCAAGAAGGTCGCGGGGGCCTGGGCGCAGCTCTGCAGCCCCTTCGCCACGGAGATCCTGGCGCGCGCCGGGTTCGACTGGATCCTCATCGACATGGAGCACGCCCCCGGCGACATGCTCACGCTGGTCTCGCAGTTCCAGGCGATGAACGGATCCGGCGCGGCGCCCGTCGTGCGCGTGCCGTGGAACGACCTGGTATGGATCAAGCGGATCCTGGACGCCGGCGCCTACGGCCTGATGATCCCCTACATCAACACGCGGGAAGAGGCGATCCAGGCCCTGCGCGCGTGCAAGTACCCGCCCCTCGGGATCCGCGGCATCGCCGGCAGCCCGCGGGCCGCGGGCTATGGCCGGGACACCGCGAGCTACCTGAAGCGCGCGAACGACGAGATCTTCGTGATGCTGCAGGTCGAGACGCCGCAAGCCGTGGACAACCTGGAGGAGATCGCCAAGGTGCCGGGCGTGGACGCCCTGTTCGTGGGGCCCATGGACCTGTCCACCTCCATGGGGTACTTCGGCAATCCGGCCCACCCCGAGGTGCAGGCCATGATCGCCAAGGTGGAGGAGAAGGCCAGGAAGATCGGGATGCCGCTCGGCACGATCTCCGGGGGCTGGGAGCAATCCAAGGCGCTCTTCGACCGCGGCTACCAGCTCGTCACGCTCCTCTCGGACTCGGTCCTCCTGTCGCGCTCGACCGCCGAGGCGGTCGCCAAGTTCCGCGAGGTCTTTCCCCAGGGCTAGGAGCGAGACACGCGCACGCCGCGGCCCCAGCCGCGGCGTGCGCGCATCCGTGAGACGACTAAAGGCATCGGGTTAGCCGGGATGGGGGCTCCGATCCGCATCGACCTGCACACGCACACCAGCGCGTCCGACGGCTACCTCGGGCCGGCGGCCCTGGTCCGCGCCGCGCACGAGGCGGGGATCGGTGTCCTGGGCGTGACGGATCACGACACCGTGGACGGGCTGGCGGAGGCCGAGGCGCACGCCCGCGGTGCCGGCGTCCGGCTCATCCCCGGCATCGAGATCAGCACCTACTGGCGCCGGGTCGAGCTGCACATCCTCGGCTACTTCATCGACCCGTGCCACCCCGCGCTCCTCGCCTTCCTGGCGAGCACCCGGGGCGCGCGGGTGGAGCGGCTCCACGCCATGGTGAGCCGGCTCTTCCGCCTGGGCCTCGCCGTGACGGCCGAGGAGGCGCTGGCGGAGACGCGGGACGGCAACGTGGGGCGCCCCCACCTGGCGCGGGTCCTGGTGCGCCGGGGCTACGTGGCTTCCACCGACGAGGCCTTCGACCGGTACCTGGGCACGGACCGGCCGGCCTACGTGCCGCGCCCGGACGTCACGGTGGCGGAGGCCATTCGCGTGATCCACGAGGCGGGCGGCCTGGCCGCCTGGGCGCACCCGGGCCTGCACGAGCGCGACGACGCCCTGCCGGAGCTCATGGCCGCCGGGCTGGACGCCCTCGAGGCCTACCACCCGAACCACTTGCCCCCCAAGGCGGGGCGCTACCGGCGGCTGGCCGCGGCGCGGGGGCTCCTGGTCACCGGCGGCTCGGACTTCCACGGTGCCGCAGGCGGGGCGCATGCCGCGGCGCCCGGCACGCCGTGCCTGTCGGCGCCGGAGTTCCACCGCCTGGAGGCGGCGCTGGAGGCCCGTCGGGCGGCGAGATCCTGAGGGCCTCCGGACTCGGAAGTCGCGGATTTGCAAGGGCCCGCGCCTTGCCACGCTCCGTCTAATCCGGTATCATCCCCTGCACCGCGCCTCGGGAGGGAGCGCATGGATGATCGGGACAAGCGCCTGCTGAACGCCATCCAGGCCGACTTTCCGCTGGCCGGGCGGCCCTTCCAGGTCCTGGGCGACTCGCTCGGCCTCGCCGAGGCGGAGGTCCTCGGGCGGATCGCCGCCCTGAAGCAGCAGCGCGTGGTCCGGCAGATCACGGACGGAGGTCGCCGGGGCCGCGTACACGGAGGCGCGGCGGCCGGCGGCGGGGCGGGCCGGCCTCTCGGCCGGCGACATCGCGGTCATCCGGGAGCTGCAGGAGGACCTGCCGCTCGTGCCCCAGCCCTACCGGCCCATGGCCGAGCGGCTCGGGATCGGGGAGGAGGCGCTCTTCGCGGCCGCGGAACGGCTGCGCGCCCGGGGCTACCTGCGCCGCGTGGCCGCGGTGCTGCACCACCGGGCGGCGGGCTTCCACGCCAACGCCATGGCGGCCTGGGCGGTGCCGCCGGAGCGGCAGGAGGAGGTCGGGCGCGCCATGGGCAGCTTCCGGGGCGTCAGCCACTGCTACCTGCGGCCCACCTACCCGGACTGGCCGTACAGCATCTTCACCATGGTGCACGGCCAGCGGCCCGAGGACTGCCAGGCCGTGATCGACGCCATGGCCGCGGCCACCGGCATCACGGAGTACGCGCTCCTCTACAGCACCAAGGAGCACAAGAAGGTCCGCCTGCGCTACTTCACCCCCGAGCTGGACGACTGGGAGGCCGCGGCGCGGCGGGCGCCGGCGGGCGCGCCGGCGGCATGAAGCAGGGACGGGCCGAGCAGGCGGACCGGCGCAGCCGTCCGGCGGCCGTCGAGGTCCGGGGCCTCACCAAGGTCTTCGGCCGGATGCTGGCGCTGGACGCCGTGGACCTCGCGGTGGAGGCGGGAGAGGTGGTGGCCCTCCTGGGGGCCAACGGGGCCGGGAAGACGACGCTCCTCAAGGTGCTGGCCACGGCGCTCAAGCCCACGGCGGGCAGCGGGCGCGTCCTGGGCGAGGACCTGCGGGAAGGCCGCGACGCCATCCGCCGGCGCGTCGGCATGATCTCCCACAATCACCACCTCTACGACGACCTCACGGCGAGCGAGAACCTGCGCTTCGCCGCCGCCATGCGGGGGCTGCGCCCCGCCGCGGCGGATCTCGCGAAGGCGCTCCACGAGGTGGGCTTGCAGGGCGCGGCCGGGGCGCGCGTCCGCACCTTCAGCACCGGGATGAAGCGGCGGCTGGTCATCGGGAAGATGCTCCTGTTCAACCCGGAGCTGCTGTTCCTGGACGAGCCCCACAACACGCTGGACCAGGCTGCCATCGCGCTGCTGGACGGCTACGTCGCCTCGGTGGCCGCGCGCGGCGGGGCGGCCATCCTGGCCACCCACAACCTGAGCCGCGCCTTCGCCATGGCCGGGCGCTTCGTGTTCCTGCGCGACGGCGCGGTGAGCCACCGGGTGGAGAAGGCCGGCCTGAGCCTGGACCAGCTGCGGGCGCTCTACAGCCGATACGCGGAGGACGAGGCAGCTGGGGGCTCATAGCGCATGGCTCGGGGCCAGCACCGCCCCTTTCCCACGCCCCTCTCCCCCTGGGAGGGTGAGGGGCCGACCGCTGAGAGTTGAGTGCTGATGGCTGCTCTTGCCGAGGCCGCCCGGCGCACCTGGGCGATGGCGTGGAAGGACGTGCGGGTGGAGCTGCGGGCGCGCGAGCGCGTGAACGCCATGCTCTTCTTCGCCGCGCTCGTCCTGTTCATCTTCAACTTCGCGGTGGGGCCCGACCTCACCCGCCTCCGCGACGTCGCCCCCGGCCTGCTCTGGCTGGCCTTCCTGTTCACCGGCATGCTGGGGCTGGGGCGGAGCTTCCAGGCCGAGCGCGAGAACGAGTGCTTCGAGGAGCTGCTCCTCACCCCGGGCGACCGCGAGTCGCTCTACCTCGGGAAGCTGGCGGGGAACCTGCTCTTCATGGTGGCGGCCGAGGCGGTCATCCTGCCGCTCTTCGGGGTGCTGTACAACCTGGACCTCTGGGCGCAGCTCCCAGCCCTGCTGCTGGTGGCCGTGCTGGGCAGCCTGGGCTTCTCCACCATCGGCACGCTGCTCGCCGCCATGACGGCGCACATGCGGGCCCGCGAGGTCATGCTCCCGGTGCTCCTGTTCCCCCTCACCGTGCCGGTGATCCTGGGCGCGGTGCGGAGCACGGAGGCCGTCCTGCTGGGCGAGGGGCTGGGGGCGGTGACGCACTGGCTGAAGCTGCTGGTCGGGTTCGACGTGGTGTTCCTGGTGGTGTGTCCCCTGGCCTTCGAGTTCGTGCTGGAGGAGTGATGGGCGGCGCACGGGTTGCGACGGTCTTCGCCGCCGGGGCGGCGCTCCTGCTCGCCGCCGGCCTCTACCTGGGCCTGGTGGCGGCCCCGCCGGACGCGGTGCAGGGGCAGGTCCAGCGGATCATGTACCTGCACGTGCCCTCGATCCTGACGGCCTACCTGGCCTTCACGGTCTGCTTCGTGGCCAGCGTGCTGTACCTGTGGCGGCGGGACCTGCGCCACGACGCCGTGGCCGTCTCCTCGGCCGAGATCGGGGTGGTGTTCACGGGGATCACGCTGGCGACCGGCTCCATCTGGGGGAAGCCCACCTGGGGCGTCTGGTGGACCTGGGACGCCCGGCTCACGCTCACGGCCATCCTCTTCACCATCTACGTGGGCTACCTGATGCTCCGCGCCTTCGCGGAGGATCCGCAGGCCGCCGCGCGCTACGGGGCGGTGGTGGCCATCCTGGGGTTCCTGGACATCCCGCTGAACCACTACGCGGTGCTCTGGTGGCGGACGCTGCACCAGCCGTCGTCGCTCATGCGGCCGGGCGGCCCCTCGGTGGCGGCGGCGATGCTCTGGCCGCTGCTCGCCATGCTGGCGGGCTTCGCCTGCCTGTACCTGTACCTGCTCCTCACGCGCGTGCGGCTGGAGCGCACGCGGCACCGCGCCGTGGAGCTCCGCCTGAAGCGAGGTCGCCATGGGTAGCTGGGGATTCATCGCGCTGGCGTACGGGGTGGGAGCCGTGGCCCTGCTGGGATACCTGGTGTCGCTCAAGGGCCGCCTGCGGCAGGCGGGCGAGGAGCTGGCGGCCCTGGAGCGGGAGCCGTCGCGGAGGAGGGGATGAGGCGCATCCGGCCCAAGTACGTGATCGCGGGCGGCATCGTGCTGGCGGCCCTGGTAGGGCTGGTCTACTTCGGCGTGCGCGACTCGGTGGTCTACTTCTACACGCCGACCGAGCTCCACCAGCAGCGCGACCAGGTGCGCGGCAAGGCGCTGCGGGTGGGCGGCATGGTGGAGGACGGCTCCATCCGCTGGGACGCGCAGGCCCTGCTGCTCTCCTTCTCGCTGACGGACGGCCAGGCCAGCATCCCGGTGCGGCACAAGGGCACGGCCCCCGACCTGTTCAAGGAGGGCTCCGGGGCGGTGGTCGAGGGCACCTGGGCGCCGGAGGGCTACTTCCGCTCCAGCACGATCATGGCCAAGCACTCGGAGGAGTACAAGCCCCCGGCCCACCCCGAGACGCTGGAGTCGAAGAAGGAGCTGTTCAAGTCCATCCTGGACAAGGAGAAGCGATGACCGCCAGCCTGGGCCACTTCCTGCTGTTCCTGGCCCTCGGGGTGACCCTCTACTCCGTGGCGGCCGCGGTGGCCGGCGCGCGCACCGGACGCGAGGACTGGCTGGCCAGCAGCCGGAACGCGGTGCTCTGCACCTTCGGGCTGGTGACGCTCGCCATCTTCCTGCTGGAGTACGCGCTCATCACCTCGGACTTCAGCCTGCGCTACGTGGCCAACAACAGCACGCGCGCCAGTCTGGTGCGCTACAAGGTCGCCGGGCTGTGGGGGTCGCTGGAGGGGTCCATCCTGCTCTGGGAGTGGCTCCAGGCCCTCTTCGCCGCCCTGGTGGTGGCCCGCTACGCCGACCGGCACCGGCAGCTCATGCCCTGGGTGCAGACGGTGCTGCAGTGCATCTCCGCGTTCTTCCTCCTGGTCATGACCTTCGCCGTCAACCCGTTCGCCCGGGCGTTCCCCATCCCGCCCGACGGGCGGGGGCTGAATCCGCTGCTGGAAGTCACGGACATGCTGATCCACCCGCTGCTCCTGTACCTGGGCTACGTGGGCTTCTCCGTGCCCTTCGCCTTCGCCATGGCGGCGCTCATCACCGGCCGGGTCTCGGAGGAGTGGCTCACCATCACGCGGCGCTGGACCGTGGTGGCCTGGCTCTTCCTCACGGGGGGCATCTTCTACGGCGGCTGGTGGTCCTATCGCACGCTGGGCTGGGGCGGCTACTGGGCCTGGGACCCCGTCGAGAACGCGTCCTTCATGCCCTGGCTCACGGGCACCGCCTTCATCCACTCCGCCATGATCCAGGAGCGGAAGCGGATGCTGAAGGTCTGGAACATGGTGCTCGTGACCCTGACGTTCGCCCTGGTCATCTTCGGCACGTTCCTCACGCGGAGCGGCATCCTGGGCTCGGTGCACGCCTTCGCCGACGGCCCGGTGGGCATCCTGTACCTGGGCTTCCTGGCGGCCATCCTGCTCGCGTCCCTCGCGCTCCTGGCCTACCGCTCCGACCAGCTCAAGGGGCACGGGGAGCTGGACTCGCTCGTCTCGCGGGAGAGCGCCTTCCTGCTGAACAACGTGGTGCTCATCGGCATCTGCTTCACGGTGTTCCTGGGGACGATCTTCCCGCTGCTGTCCGAGGCCGTGCGGGGCACCAAGATGAGCGTGGGCGCCCCGTACTTCAACCGGGTGAGCGTGCCGCTCGGCCTGGCCCTGCTGCTGCTCATGGGCATCGGGCCGCTGATCGCCTGGGGTCGGGCCTCGCTCGACCACCTGCGGCGCAGCTTCCTGAAGCCCCTGCTGCTGGCCCTGGCCGGGACGGCCGTGGTCTTCGCGCTGGGGGTCCGGCAGGCGGAGGCGCTGGCCGCCTTCTTCTGCGCGTTCTTCGTCCTGGCGACCATCGGCCTGGAGTTCGTCGTGGCGACCCGCACGCGGGCCCGCAGCACGGGCGAGGGGCTGCTGGCGGCCCTGGCCACGCTCCTGCTCCGCAGCCGGCGGCGCTACGGCGGGCTGATCGTGCACCTGGGGGTGGTCGTGGCCATCATCGGCATCGCGGTCTCCTCCGTGTACAAGGTGGAGCGCGAGGCCACGCTGGCGGCCGGCCAGACCATGCAGATCGGCGACTACACCCTGCGCTTCAACGGCCTGGCAGCGGGCGAGCGGCCCACCCACATCCTGGTGTGGGCGAACATGACCGCCGTGCGGGGCGACAGGCCGGTCGACGAGCTGACGCCGGGCCAGCGCTTCTACCCGAACCAGCAGACGCCCTTCGCCAGCGTGGACGCCCGCTACCACTGGGCCGAGGACCTGTACGTGATCCTGTCCGCCTTCGAGCGGGACGGCAAGTCGGCCACCCTCAAGGCCATGATCAACCCGATGATCTCCTGGATCTGGATCGGCGGCGGCATCATCCTGCTGGGGGTGATCGTCGCCGTGCTGCCCGAGCGACGGCTGGCGCTGCTCGCGGTCCGCGCCCGCGCGCAGGAAGCCTAGAGGCACGCCATGACCTGGAAGACGCTCCTCATTCCCCTCGCCAGCGTGCCCGTCATCCTGCTGCTGGCCTACGGCTTCAAGACCGATCCGCGAGCCATCCCGTCCCCGCTGGTGGCCAAGCCGGCGCCGGCCTTCACGCTGGCCACCCTGGACGGCCCCGAGCTGAGCCTCGCGTCCCTGCGGGGCAAGCCGGTCGTCGTGAACTTCTGGGCGTCCTGGTGCTACCCGGCCTGCTACGAGGAGGCGCCGCACCTGGAGGCCGCCTGGCGGAAGTACAAGGACCGCGGGCTCATGATGCTGGGCGTCGCCATCCAGGACAAGGAGGCCAACGCCCGCGAGTTCATGAAGCGGTTCGACTTCACCTTCCCGAACGGCATGGACCCGGGGAGCAAGATCGCCATCGACTACGGGATCTACGGGGTGCCGGAGACGCTCTTCATCGACCGGCAGGGCCGCATCGCCTACAAGCACGTGGGCGCCCTGACGCCCGCGCTCCTCGACACGCAGATCGAGGCGCTGCTGCAGGGATCGTGAGGAACGGGATCGGCCACAAGAAGCACAAGGGGCACAAGGGTCTCGGAAAGAACCGAACGCGTCGGCCACAAAGAAGCATAAGAAGGCAGGGGTGTCGGAAACGCCCAAACGCTTCAGCCACCAAGAGGCACAAAATGCACAAGGGTTTCGGAACCGGCATGACGAGGGCGCGCGGGCCGCGGAACGCCGCGAGCGTCCGTAGCCTTTCCCTTGTGGCTCTCGTGCTTCTTGTGGCCATCCCGTTCCCGTTCGTGGCTCTCGCGGGCGCCGCGCCGGACGTCGAGGATCGGGTGCGCGAGATCGCGTCCGAGCTGCGCTGCGTGGTCTGCCAGAACCTCTCGGTGGCCGACTCGCCCTCCGAGCTGGCCAAGGAGATGCGCAACCTGGTCAGGGAGCAGGTGGAGCAGGGCAAGAATCGCGAGGAGATCCTGGCGTACTTCGTGAGCCGCTACGGCGAGTTCGTCCTGCTGGCCCCCACCCGGCGCGGGTTCAACCTGCTGGTGTGGGGCCTCCCGTTCGTGGCCCTCGTCCTGGCGGCCGTGGCCGTGTATTTCGTCGCGAAGCGCTGGACGCGGCAGCAGGCGGAGGAGCCCGCGGTGGACCCCGCCTACGCCGAGCGGGTCCGGCGGGAGCTGAAGGAGCGCATGGGGAACTAGGCATTCAGGCGCTCGGGCACTCGGGCAATCCGGAAGAGCTTTCCCGAGTGCCAGGGCGCCGGAGTGCCAGGAGTACGTATGGCCGTCATCATCGCGCTGAGCATCTCCATCCTGGTCGTGGCCTTCATCGCGGCCCCCTTCTTCCTTTTCCCGGGCCGCCGGGTGTCCGCCGAGGAGCAGGTGCCGGAGGGCCTCCGGGACCTGCTGGCCGAGAAGGAGACGCTCTACGCCGCCATCCAGGAGCTGGACTTCGACCTGAAGTCCGGCAAGCTCTCGGACAAGGACCACCGGGCGCTGCGCGAGCGGCACGAGGCCCGCGCGGCGGCGCTGCTCCAGCAGATCGACGCGCTGGAGGGACGGGCGCGCCCGGAGCCGCGGACGGCGCGCCGGGAGAAGCGCAAGGCATGAGCGCCATCGAGGACCGGCTCCGGGATGCCGGCCTCGCGGCCGTCCGGGACAAGCTCCGGGAGGGGCGCCGCCTCGATTTCGAGGACGGCCTGCGGCTCTATCGTACGCCGGACCTGACCGCGCTCGGGTACCTGGCCAACCTGGTCCGCGAGCGCTGGAGCGGCGACGCCACCTACTTCGTCAGGAACCTGCACATCAACTACACGAACATCTGCAACAAGCTCTGCAAGTTCTGCTCGTTCTACACCTCGCCCAAGGATCCAGACGGTCGCGGCTACGTGGTGACCCCCGAGGCCGCGGCGGCCCGCGTCGCGGAGTACGCCGGCCAGCCGATCCGCGAGATCCACATGGTGGCCGGCATCAATCCGAAGCTGCCCTACCAGTACTACCTGGACCTGCTGGCCGCGGTGAAGTCGGCGCGCCCGGAGGCCCAGATCAAGGCCTTCACCATGATCGAGCTGGAGCAGATCGGCCGCGTGGCGCGCCGGCCGCTCGGCGAGGTGCTGCCCGAGCTGAAGGCGGCCGGCCTGGCCGCCTGCCCCGGCGGCGGGGCCGAGGTCTTCAGCGAGCGGGTGCACGAGGAGCTGTTCCGGGCCAAGCTGGACAACCAGGGCTGGTTCGACGTGGCGCGGCAGGTCCACGCCGCCGGCATCCCCTCCAACGCCACGATGCTCTACGGCCACATCGAGACGGACGAGGAGAAGGTCCGGCACCTGCTGCACATGCGGGCGCTCCAGGACGAGACGAAGGGCTTCCTCTGCTTCGTGCCGCTGGCCTTCGACCCGAAGAACACCGAGCTGGACCACCTCCCCGTCACCACGGGCCACCAGAACCTGCGCGAGATCGCCGTCGCCCGGCTGCTTCTGGACAACTTCCCGCACGTGAAAGCCTTCTGGATCATGGTGACGCCCGCCGTGGCGCAGACGGCCCTCTGGTACGGCGCGGACGACATCGACGGCACGGTCTCGCACTACGAGATCACGCACGCGCTGGGAACGAGGTCGCACCGCCAGGCGCTCGACCTCCGGGACCTGGTGGATCTGGTGCGCGAGGCGGGCCGCACGCCGGTGGAGCGGGACGCGCTGTACCGCGTAGTGCCGAATGCCGAGTGCCGAGTGCCGACGGAATCGAACCGCCAAGACGCCAAGAGCGCCAAGATTTGAAGGTGTCGGCGCCCCTTGGGCGCCGGGCTGAACGCGGAACGCTGATCGCTGCGGAGAATGACACTTCAAGCGGCAATGCTCGACGAGCTCGAGCAGAAGATAGTCCAGGGGCGGCGGCTGTCGTTCGAAGACGGCGTGCGGCTGTTCCGGGAGGCGAATCCCCTCCAGCTCTCCGCCTGGGCCGACCTGGTGCGGCGCCGGCTGCATCCCGACGACCGCGTGACCTACGTGATCGGCCGGAACATCAACTACACGAACGTCTGCTGGGTCCAGTGCAAGTTCTGCAACTTCTACCGCCTGCCCGGGCAGGAGGGCGGCTACGTCCTGCCCCGGGAGACGGTGTTTGCCAAGGTGCAGGAGCTGGTGGACCTGGGCGGGACGGAGATCCTGATCCAGGGCGGGTTGAACCCGGCCCTGCGGGTCGAGTTCTTCGAGGAGCTGTTCCGCGCCATCAAGGCCCGGTTCCCGGTCCACCTGCACGCGCTCTCGCCCGCGGAGATCATCTACCTGGCGAAGATCTCCGGCCTCACGGAGCGCGCCTGCCTGGAGCGGCTGAAAGCCGCCGGGCTGGACTCCATCCCCGGCGCCGGGGCGGAGATGCTGGTGGAGGAGGTGCGGGAGCAGATCGCGCCCTACAAGACCACGAGCCAGGCCTGGCTGGACCTGATGCGCGCGGCCCACCGGCTCGGGATCCCGTCCACCGTGACCATGATGTACGGCTCGGTGGAGACGGTGGAGCAGCGCGTGGAGCACCTGCTGGCCGTGCGGGCGCTGCAGGACGAGACCGCCGGCTTCCGCGCCTTCATCCCCTGGAGCTTCCAGCCGGACGGCACGCACCTCTCGCACGTGAAGCGCGCCAGCGGGCTGGACTACCTGCGCACCGTGGCCGTCTCCCGGCTCCTGCTGGACAACGTCCCCAACATCCAGGCCTCCTGGCTCACCCAGGGGCCGAAGATCGGCCAGATCGCCCTGCGGTACGGCGTGAACGACATGGGCAGCACGGTCATCGAGGAGAACGTGGTGACCGCCCAGGGCGCCGTCTTCCTCCTTCCCCTGGCCGAGATCGAGCGCCTCATCCGGGACGCCGGCTTCACCCCGACCCGCCGCAACACCCGCTACGAGCTGCTCTAAACGGAACTGGCCTCACGCCAAGACGCCAAGACGCAAAGAAAGGCGCCGACACGCGAGGTGAAAGACCGCCTGGCGTGTCCTCGTGGCATCGTCACTTGCACGCTGCAATACGTCTGCAGTACAATTGCACTGCACTATCACGTCACGACAGAGGAGGGGCGGCATGGAGTCTCAACTGACCATGCGGCTGTCCGAGGCGCTGCATCGGCGACTCAACCGGGCGGCAAAGCGGATGGGCCGCGGACGGTCGGATATCGCCCGGCTCGCGCTCCAGCGGTACCTGGACGAAGTCGAGGGCACGCAGCGGCCCAGGCCGTACGAACAGGTCCAGGATCTGCTCGGCTCGCTGGATAGTGGCGTGTCCGATCTCGGCTCCCGCCATCGCGAGCACCTGCTGGCTCACCTCCGCCGCCGTGACTGATGTCCTGCTCGACACCGGCGCCTGGGTCGCGCTCCTGGATCGTCGGGAGCGCGAGCACGGCCCATGTGTGGCGGCTTTGCAGGGGATGACGGGGAGGCTGATCTCCAGCGAGGCAGTGTTGACGGAGACGCTCTGGCTGCTGGGAGGGCTGCCGCAGGGAGCGCGAAAATGCGCGGAGTTCGTTCGGCGCGGCTCCGTGACGCTGGTCCCGATCTCTCCGGCTAGCCTGGCCCGGGCCGTGGACCTGATGGAGCAGTACCAGAATGTCCCCATGGATTTCGCGGATGCGACTCTGATCGTTCTCGCCGAGGACCTGAACCTCGACTCCATCTTCACGCTGGACCGCCGCGGGTTCGGCGTCTACCGGATGCGCCGTCGCCGGCCGTTCCGACTGATTCCCTAGCTCATCGCCTCACCCCCGAAGCTCAGCGCCTCGATCTTCCGGCTGTCCTGCGCCTCGACCTTCGTCAGCTTGCGCCCGAGGAGGGTGGCGATCGTCACCAGGCCGGTGGAGAGCAGGATCATGATGATCCCCAGGGCGGAGAGGCGGCCCCACAGGCCGTCCTCGGCGAAGCGGAGGATCTGCACGGCCAGCACCTCGGTGCCGGGGCGCGAGAGCACCACCGAGAGCGACAGCTCGCGGACGAACATGGTGGCCATCAGGATCCAGCCGGAGACGATGCCGGGGACGAGGAGGGGGAGGACGATGCGGCGGAGGGTGTAGAGCGTCCCGGCGCCGCAGACGCGGGACGACTCCTCCAGGTGGCCGTGGATCTGCACGAAGGCGCTGGTGAGCGGGCGCAGGCCGTAGGGCAGGTAGGTGGCGATGTAGCCGATCAGCAGCGCCCAGATGGTGGCGTAGAGCGGGGTGTGGACGAAGAACCACATGAAGCCCACGCCGATCACGATGCCCGGGAAGGAGAAGGAGAGGAAGCTCAGCGACTCCAGGATGCCGGAGGCCGCCGTCTTCACCTTCACGATGGTGTAGCAGGCGAAGACCGAGAGGAGGATGCCCAGCGTGGCGCCCACCACGCCCAGGAACAGGCTGTTCTTCAGCGAGAGGAGGGAGATGGGGTCGCGCATCACCTCCGTCCAGTGCTTCCAGCTCATCAGGCTGAAGGCCCGGGCGCTCGGCACCATGGTGTACGGCACCAGCGACGTGTAGACCAGGACGAGCACCGGCAGGACGATCAGGACGAAGGACAGGAGGCCCACCAGCGCGAAGACCGGGTACCTGGCGCCCTGGAGGTCGATGGTGGTGGGCCGGTATCCGCGGCTGGAGATGGTCACGAACCGTTCGCCCTCGGCGGTGAGGTGCCGGTAGACGTACACGAGGGCGATGGAGACGGCCAGCACGCTCATGCCCACGGCCGCAGCCTGGCCGAAGTCCGGTGAGTATCCCGTGCCGGCGATCAGGTAGATGTGGGTGGCCAGCACGTAGACCCGGCCGGGGATGCCCAGGACGGAGGGCACGGCGAAGGAGGCCAGGCTCCGCACGATGACCAGCGTGATGGAGGCGAGGATGGCGGGCCGGAGGACCGGCAGGGTGATCCGCCGGAGAGTCAGGGCGTTCCCGGCGCCGCAGACCCTGGAGGATTCCTCCAGGGAGACGTCGAAGGCCGCCATCGCGGGGGCCAGGACGAGGTAGGCGATGGGGAGATCCAGCAGCCCCTCGACCAGGATCATGCCGTGCAGCGAGTAGACGTTGAAGGGGGACTCGCTCAGCCCGAAGGCCTGGCGCAGGAGCAGGTTCAGGATGCCGTTGGACGGGTTCAGGAGCAGCAGCCAGCTCACCGCGAACAGGACGTGGGGAACCATCATCGGGACGATGGAGATGACGCCGAACAGCGCCTTGCACGGGATGTTGGTGCGGGTGTTCAGGTAGGCGAGGAACAGGGCGAGGCCCGTCGCGACGAGGGCCGAGCCGAGGGTGAAGATGGCCGTGTTCACGAGTACGGCCGCAAACGCCGGGTCGGTGTACGCCTGGAGGTACTTGGCGAGGGTGAAGCGGCCGAACTCGCTCAGGCCCTCGGAGAAGCTGCCGAGCACCAGCATGAAGACCGGGCAGATGGTCAGGAAGCCGACGAGCGCGATGAGGCTCCAGGTCAGGAAGGGGTGCCGGTGGTGCATGGGTGTCCGTTACTCCGACAGGACCGTGCAGTGGGCCGGATCGACGTGGAGCACGACCTCGTCGCCCTCCTGCACCCCGGCCGTGGCCTCGAGCCGGGCGATCAGCAGCGTGCCCCCCACGCGGACCTCCCCTTCGCAGGCGTCCCCCACGAAGAGCAGGGACGCCACCCGGCCGCGGAACACGTTCGGCGTGGCGCCGGGGTCGCCCTGGACGGTGCGGATGAACTCCGGCCGGATGCACACGGCCACGGCCGCGCCCGGCGCGACCTTGGCCTCCTTCCGGCAGGCGATCGGGCCCAGGGGCGACTCGACCACGGTGTGCGCGTCCGAGGTGGCCGAGACCCGGCCCTCGACGAGGTTCGCGCGGCCGATGAAGTCCGCCACGAAGCGACGATCCGAGTCGAAGTAGATCTGGCGCGGCGTGCCGATCTCCACGATCCGGCCGTCCTTCATGACCGCCACGCTGTCCGAGAGGGAGAGGGCCTCCAGCCGGTCGTGGGTCACGTACACGGCCGTGATCTTCAGGTTGGTCAGGAACTCGCGCAGCTCCTTGCGCGTCTCCTCCCGCAGCTTGGCGTCCAGGTTGCTCAGGGGCTCGTCGAAGAGGAGGACCTTGGGCTCCGCCACCAGCGCGCGGGCCAGGGCCACGCGCTGCTGCTGCCCGCCGCTCAGCCGGGTGGCCGGGCGGTCCTCGAAGCCGGCGAGCTGCACGAACTTCAGCGTGGCCGCGACGCGCCGGCGGATCTCGTCCCGGGGGACGCTCCGCACCTGGAGCGGATACGCCACGTTGTCGAACACGGTCATGTGGGGCCAGATGGCATAGGACTGGAAGACCATGTTCAGGCCGCGCCGCTCGGGCGGGACGAAGATGTTTCGCTCCCGCGAGAAGACCACCTCGTCGCCGATGGCGATCTCGCCGGCATCCGGGACCTCCAGCCCGACGATGCAGCGGAGCAGCGTGGTCTTGCCGCAGCCGCTGGGGCCGAGGAGGGTGAAGATCCGGTTGGCGGGGATGGTGAGGTCCACGCCGGCCAGCGCCGCGATCCGTTTCCCCTCGGAGGCGTAGTGCTTGGCCAGCTGGCTGATGCGGATTTCCATCTCAGGACACCAAACGGGTCCCGGGACCAAGCCGGTCCCGGGACCCGCCGCGGAAGAACCGATCGGAACTGCCGGCTCGCGCAGAGCCGCAGAGGCGGCGCCCGGCGCAGCCGCCTCAGGAGGCCTCGAAGATCTTCTTGAACTCCGCCGCCCACTTCTTCGTCTCCTCGTCGGACAGCTCCCGGATCGGCAGGACCTTGGCCTTCTCGATGTCCGGGATGGGCGGGTACACGCCGGAATAGAGGACGTACTCCCCGACGTCCTTGGCCAGGATCTGCTGCGCCTCCTTGGACAGCCAGTAGTCCATGAACAGCTTGGCCGCGTTGGGGTGCGGGGCGGAGGCGGCCAGGGCGATGCCGCGCGGCGTGCCCATGAGCGGCTGGGCCAGGCGGGCCCAGTCCAGGGGGGCCGGCGCCTTGGTGACGATGTACTTGGGCATGGAGATGCCGATCAGCTTCTCGCCGCTCTCGATCGGCGCGGGCG
>JBHGAX010000076.1:0-13568 GCA_041946635.1 Methylomirabilales bacterium (SeqCode) | reverse complement strand
GTTCCGGTTTTCGGCGTTCTGGCTGAACGCTGACCGCTGATGGCTGACCGCTGCACTACAGGTACCTTTCGCACTCGCTCGGCGTGATCGCGTCCCTGTCGGTGATCTCGGCGACGATGTGCCCCTCTTTGATGGCGTACACGCGGTCGGAGATCGCGCAGACCAGGGGCAGGTTCTGCTCCACGATGACCAGCGCCGATTTCCGGCTCAGCTCCTTCAAGACATCCTTCAGGTGCGCCACGATCCCGGGGGCGAGCCCTTCCGTCGGCTCGTCGACCAGGAGCAGCTTGGGGCGTCCCAGGATGGCTCTGCCGATCATCAGCATCTGCCGTTCGCCGCCGCTCAGGTAGCCGGCCTTGCGGTCCATCAGCCCCTTCAGCCGGGGAAAGTAGTCGGTCACCTGGTCCCAGTTGTAGTCCCGGGTGGCGTAGCTGCCCAGCTCCAGGTTCTCCCGGACGCTCAGATCAGAAAAGACCTTCTTGTCCTGCGGGATGTACTTCAGCCCCATCCGGGCGATGTCGTAGGATCTCCGCCCGACGAGATCGGCGCCCGCGAAGCTGATGGAGCCGGCGGTCGGCTTCAGGAAGCCGGCGATCGTCTTGAGCAGCGTGGTCTTGCCGGCGCCGTTTCGGCCCACGCAGGTGACCAGCTCGCCCGGCCGCACGCGGAGGTGCGCGCCGAAGAGCACCTTCGACTCCCCGTAGGAGACGCTGAGGTCTCGAACCAGCAGCAGGTCGCCGTCATCCACGCTGGGACGCTCCCGGGCCGTGGGGCCCGGCGCCGGCGTCGATTCGCCAGTAGCTCCTCCGGACCTCGGGGTCCCGGAGGCACTCGGCATACCCGCCGTCCGCGATGATGCGACCCTCGTGCATCACGGTGAGCCGCTCCAGGAAGTCCTCCACCTGCGAGATCTTGTGCTCCACGATCAGGATGGTCTGCCGGCCCGCGTGCCGCTTCAGCACGGCCAGGACGCTCCGGATCTCCGACTCGCTGAGCCCGGCCAGCGGCTCGTCCAGGAGGAGCACGCGGGGCTCGGCCAGGACGGCCATGGCGATCTCCAGCCGGCGCTTCTCGCCCAGGCTGAGCTGCGTGACCGGCCGGTGGCGCACGGCCTCCAGGTCGAAGGTGTGCAGGCACTCGGCGATGGTGGGGTGATCCCGGTAGCGCTTGCGGGTGGTGAAGAGCAGGGACCCGAGCGAGGCGCTTCGGTGTGCCCGGAAGAAGGCCAGCACCAGGTTGTCGCTGACGGGGAGGTTGTCGAAGGTCGAGGTGAGCTGGAACGTCCGCATCATGCCCAGGGCAATGCGCCGCTGCGGCGACGCCTGCGTGACGTCCTGGCCCCGGTAGAGGATCCGGCCCTCGTCGGGAGGATAGTACCCCGTGAGGAGGTTGAAGAAGGTGGTCTTGCCGGCCCCGTTCGAGCCGACGATCCCGGCGACCTCGTTCTCGCGGAGCAGATAGTTCACGCGATCGACGGCCACCAGCTCGCCGAAGCGCTTGGTGACGTTCTCGGCCCGGATCAGCTCGCCGCGCCCGTCCGTGGTCACACGGGCCCCTTCTTGCGGCTCCGCCCCGGGGGCACGGCCGGCCACCGGGGCGGAGCGCAGGTCCATCCGAGGGCTCAGTAGCCCAGGGCCTTCAGCGGCGGCATGACCGCGTCGCCACCCTGGGAGCCGACGACCTTGAAGAGGTCCCAGTCGGCCTTCTGCTCGCCCGGACCCTTCCCCCGGACCAGGAAGGCGGCGTACTTGTAGACCGCGGCGTGGTCCTCGCGCCAGCGGGCCGGGCCCTTCACGGAGGAGAACTGGCCCTGGTTGGCCATCAGCGCGGCGGAGACGGCCTTCGGCTCGAGCGACTTGGCCGCCTCGAACCCGCGGAACATCTCCATGTACGCCGTGTAGGCAATCGTGGCGTACGAATCCGGCGGCGTCTTGTACTTGGCCCGGTATAGCTCCGTGAACTCCTTGGCGCTCCTGGCCACCTCCTTGTCCTCGAAGTCGGCCAGGTCGTAGTAGAAGTAGTGCATGGCGTAGACGCCTTCCAGGGCCTGCGGAGGAATGCCCTTGGCCACCACGTTGGTGATGAAGGCGTTGAAGATGGTCATCTCCTTGTTCAGGCCCATCTGGTGGACCTGCTTCAGGAGCGCCACGGCGTCCCCGGCGAACTGGGCCGCGATGAAGACGTCCGGCTTGGCCGCCCGGACCTTCTGCAGCACGGTGGTGTAGTCGCTGGTGCCCAGCGACACCTCGTCATACCCCACGATCTCCGTGCCCGCTTCCTTGGCCGCGGCGTACACCCCGTCCCGGATGTCCCAGCCCCAGCTGTCGGCGCGCGCCAGGAAGAAGATCCGCTTCTTGCCCAGCGTCTTGGTCGCGGCCGAGCCGGCCATGTAGCCCACCGTCCACGGGCTGTAGGCGGCGGCGAAGGTCGAGTCGGCCAGCTTGCCCTTCTGGAAGGCCTCCTTCGCCATCACGCAGACGGGGAAGTACGGCAGCGGTTCCTTCTGGACCATGGCGTTGATGGCGTAGGCCAGGGGGGCCCACGTCTGGCCGCCGAGGCCCTTCACCCCCTCCGAGACCATGTAGCGGTACCGCCGGACTCCGACGTCCTGCTTCGCCTCGTCGTCGGCCACCACGCCCTCGAGCGTCACCTTGCCCCAGGGCATGTTCAGCCCGCCCCGCCGGTTGACCACGTCGATGGCCAGCAGGGCCCCGTCCCGCTGGGTTTCGGCCACGGCGGCGAAGGTGCCGGTCAGCGGGAGCAGGATGCCGATCTTGATCCTGTCGGGATTGGCAGCAGGGGCGGTGGCGGGAGCGAGCAGGGCGCACGCGACGATGGCGACGAGCAGGACCAGGAACTTTTTCATTTCTGTCCCCCTTGTGTCAGAAATGGTCAGATCCCGGCGAACCGAACCCTATCGTCTCTCGATGGCCCGTCCTCCAGGTCGAAAAGGTGTGGTGGCGTGCAGCGGACGATGGCCAACGCTTACCATCGCCCCGTGCGCCCTGTCAAGGCGGAAGCGCTCGGCCCCCGGGCTCCTTGCCGGCGAGGTGGCGTGCGCAGGGCCGCCGTATCGGGAGGCTGCTCAAAACGGCCCAGGTGCAAGGCACCGCGCGCCCAGCCGAAGGCCGGGTCTCCGCAGACGGGCCGTTTCAGCAGCCGCTCAGCCGCGCCAGAAGCGGCCGGGCCAGTCCCGCTTCTCCGCCGGAACCCGGACGTCGAACTTCTTCACCTCCTCCAGGAAGGCGGCCAGGTGGTCGCTGATCCGCTCGAAGATCTTCACGCCCTGCTCGATGCTGGAGCGCAGCGGGTTCCCGATGGTCGCGCTGTCCGAGTACTCGTGGTGCTGCATGGGGACGAAGATGTTCTCCGAGCCGCGGAAGATGACCGTGTTCGTGCCATCCTTCTTCGAGAACGCGGGCCCCATCCACGTCGGCGCGTGCGCCCGGTCCGGCTTCGCGCGCTCCATGAAGACCGAGCCCTCGTACAGCCCGTGCTCCTTCAGGTAGGCCATGCAGGTGGAGGTCTCGAGCTCGCCCGCATGCCAGCCGGGCGTCTCCTCGGGCGGCCCCTGCAGCAGGTCCGCCACCACGGAGCAGTCGCGCTCCGTGGGCGTCTTGTAGTAGGCGCAGAAGCACCCGGTCTCCGCCCGCAGCGCCCGCAGCGCGTCGGCCTGGGCGCCCATGTTCGTCCCGTGATGGGTCACGTACACCAGCTTGTTGAATCCCGCGAAGATCAGGCTGCGGCCGATGGCGTAGAGGACCTGCCGGTAGACCTCGGCCGGCAGGGAGATGCTCCCGGTGCCCCAGCCCGGCTCGCCCATGTGGTGCGGGGAGTGGCCGAAGGGCATGACCGGGCTGTAGGGCACGCGGGCCTTCACGGCCGCGCGCTCCACGCTGCCCATGGTGGTGTAGGTGTCCACGCCCAGCGGCACGTGGTGGCCGTGCTTCTCGCAGCTCCCGACGGGGATCATGACCACGTCGTTGCCGGCCTGGATCCAGGCCGCCACGTCGGTCCAGGGCAGCTCCAGCAAGTTGTACTTGGGCAGGGTGGCCATGGCCCGGGCTCCTTTCCTGAAGGCGGGATCAGTTCGACCGGTGCACCTTGACGACGACCTTGATGGCATCCTCGATCCGCTCGCGGACGTACGTGAAGGCGGTCGGCAGCTCCTCCAGCGGGAAGGTGTGGGTGTGGATCAGCTTCGCCTCGAAGCGGCGCTGCGCCATGAGCGCCGCGGCTCGCCGCACGGCGCTCTGCCCCTCGCCGCGGATGCCGAACACGTAGACGTTGTTGCGGGCCAGCTTGCCCAGGTCCACCAGGGCGGGCTCCGCGGGGAAGGCGGCCAGGCAGATCCGGCCCCCGCGGCTCACCATGTCCAGCGCCTCGTTCAGCGCCTCCCGCGCGCCCGAGCACTCCATCACGTAGTGGACCCCCTGGCCGCCGGTGATCCGCTTCACGGCCTCCACCGCCTGCTCGCGGCGCACGTTCACCAGGTGATCCGCGCCCAGCTTGGCCCCGAGGCTGAGCCGCGCGTCGCGCGTGCCGGTGAGGATCACCGGCTGCGCGCCCAGCGCCTTCCCGACCGCGACGCTCATCAGGCCGATGGGCCCCGGGCCGATCACCACCAGGCTCTCCCCGGCCACGAGGCCGCCGAGGACGTCCAGGCCGTACATCGCGGTCCCGGCCGTCACGATGAGGGTCGCCTCCTCGTCGCTCATGGCGTCCGGGACCCGGACCAGCGTGTTCACGTGGTTCACGGCGTACTCGGCAAAGCCCCCGTCCGTGGTGAAGCCGTTGGCCCGGTGGCCCTTGGCGCGGTCGCCGTAGTTCAGGCAGGAGGTGTACATGCCCATGCGGCAGCGCGCGCAGCGCCCGCACCCCGCGTGCACCTCCACGGCGACCCGGTCGCCGGCGGCGAACTCGTCCACCCCCGGCCCGAGCCGTGCGACGGTGCCCATGTACTCGTGCCCCGGGGTGAAGTTCTTGTGGAAGGGCAGGCCGCCCTCGATCCGGGCGGGCAGGCCGTGCCGGAGGATCTCGACGTCCGTCATGCAGATCGCGACGGCGTCCACGCGGACCAGCACCTCCGCCGGTCCGGGCTCCGGCACCGGCTTCTCGGTGAGCCGCAGCCGCTCCGGCTCGTCCAGCACCCAGGCCTTCATGGTCGCGGGGATGGGCAGGTCGCTCGTGCCGCGCATCGTCGAACCTCCGGTTCAGGGGCGTGCGACCGGCGTGGCGCCTCAGCGCCGGCCGGGCAGCATGTCGAGCAGCAGCGTGGCGCAGCGGTCCGCGAAGCCGGGCTCGTTGATGTGGAGCGGCAGGCGGTGCACCGGCACGTCGGGCCGCAGCGTGCGCCCCAGGTGCTCCAGGAAGGCCGCGATGGCGGCCGGGTCGTGGAGCGGGCCGCCGGGGGCGCCGTACACGGACCAGCCCTTCAGGGGGATGACGACCGCCACCGGGCCCTTGGCCGCGTTGAGCCGCTCCGCCAGCACGCGGCCGACGGCCGCCATCTCCCGGCGACCCACCGCGATGTTGGCGCACATCGGGTTGTGGTAGTGGGTCGGCCGGCGGCGGAAGCGCAGGGGAACCGACTCGGGCGGGCCGAAGACGACGTACTCCATGCCCCCCGGCGCGACCACCTGCGGGATCCCGGCGCGCCCGGCGGCGGTCAGGCGCCCGGGCTCCACGGGCCGGTACCAGCCTTCGCCCACCACCTCTTCGGTCAGCTCGTGGGGCGTGAGGTCCAGGACGGCCGCGATGCGCCCCTCGGCCACCAGCCGCTCCATGGCGGAGCCGCAGGCGCCGGAGGCGTGAAATGCCGCCACCTCGAAGCCGCGGGACCGGAACAGCGCGGCCGCGCGGGCGACGGCGGGGTGGGTGTTGCCCAGGGAGGTGATCGCGATGACGGGGAGGGCCGCGCGGGCCGGCGGGCGGGCAGCCGTCATGCCCGCCATGGCGGCCGCGGCGTTCCGGAGCACGGCCTCGATCACCGGGTTCGGCCCGCCCAGGAGGTCCGCGACGGAGAAGAGCACGGCGATGTCGCAGGCGCCGATGTAGGGCCGCAGGTTGCCGGAGGCCACGGTGGAGACGACCAGCTTGGGAAGGCCAAGGGGGAGGGCCTGCATGGCCGTGCAGATCACGGCGGTGCCCTGGTTGCCCCCGACGCCGAGCGCGCCGTGCAGCCTGCCCGCCTGCCACAGCCGGCGCAGGCTGGCCGCCGCGCCGCGCGCCATCGCGGCCATGATCTCGCCGCGGGGCCGCGTGAGGAGCGTCGGGATATCCGTGCCCGCGGCCTCCGCCACCTGGTGGCGGGAGAGGTCGGGCGCGATGCCGTCGGGGTCGAAGAGCCCGACGTCGATGACCAGGGTGTCCCGGCCGGCGGCGGCGAGGCACGCCTGGAGGAAGGCGATCTCCCGCCCCTTGGTGTCCAGGGTTGCCAGCAGGCCGATGGCCATCGCGCACGCCCTTGCAGGGTGCAGGGACGCGGGAGGCTGTCTCCCCTCGCGCCGCGCCTGTTGCCTATACCCCGTCGCCACCCGCGGTGTCAAGAATCTCCAGCCCGGTGCCGCGCGGGCGAGGCCGGAGGTCCGGCCCTAACTTGCGAAATTTCTTCCCCGCCCAGGAATCTTTACACGTCCCGGGCACCCGGACGGCTCCGTCCTGATCCCCGGCCCGGCCGGCCTTTGCAGCCTTGCAGTGAGACGGCCTCCGTCCGGTCGAGCGGGCAAGCGACTTGCACCGCGGCCAGGGGGGTGCCACGCGCCGCGGAGCGCCGGTCCGGCGGGCGGCGCTTCCAACGGCTGGCGCGCGGCGGGCGCCGGGAGGGCGCCAGCAGGATGTCCACAGCGGGAGCGACGCGCATGACGCACGCCCGCCGCCTCGCCGAGTTCGTGGTCCGGGCCTCCTGGGAGGATCTCTCCGCCGAGGCCCGCGGCGCCCTGCGGGCCCGCGTCCTGGACTCGCTCGGCTGCGCCCTGGGCGCGCTGGGGGGCGAGCCCGTGCGGCTCCTCCGGCGCCACGTGGAGGAGTTCGGCGGCCGGGAGCGCTGCACGCTGATCGGCGGCGGGCGCACCGCGCCGGACCGCGCGGCCCTCTACAACTCCGCGCTCGTCCGGTACCTGGACTTCAACGACTCCTACCTGGCGCCCCGCGAGACCTGCCACCCGAGCGACAACCTGGGGGCGGTCCTGGCCGCCACGGAGGACGCGGGCGGGCGCGGGAAGGAGCTGCTGACCGCGCTGGCGGTGGCGTACCAGGTGCAGTGCCGGCTGAGCGACGTGGCCCCGGTGCGGGCGCGCGGCTTCGATCACGTGACGCAGGGCGCCTTCTCGGTGGCGGCCGGCGTCGCCAGGGCGCTGCGGCTGGACGCGGAGCGCACCATGAACGCCCTCGCCATCGCGGGCACCGCCGGCAATGCGCTCCGGGTGACGCGGACCGGCCGCCTGTCCCACTGGAAGGGGCTGGCGTTCCCCCACGCGGCCGCGAGCGCCCTGCACGCGGCCTTCCTCGCCGGGCAGGGGATCACGGGCCCCGCCGAGGTGTTCGAGGGCAACAAGGGCTGGCGGGAGACGGTCTCCGGGCCGTGGGACCTGGACTGGTCCAAGGAAGACCTGGAGCGCGTCACCGCGACGGACCTGAAGAAGTACAACGCGGAGATCCACTCGCAGGCGGCCATCGAGGGCCTGCTGGAGCTGATGGGGCGCGAGCGCATCGCGCCCGTCCAGGTCCAGGAGATCCACGTCGCCATCTTCGACGTGGCCTACCACATCATCGGGGGCGGCGAGGAGGGGGACAAGACCGTCGTGCAGACGAAGGAGGAGGCGGACCACTCCCTGCCCTACCTGCTGGCCGTGGCCGCCCTGGACGGGACCGTCCTGCCCGCCCAGTACGCGCCGGCGCGGATCGCCTCTCCGGACGTCCAGGCGCTGCTCCGGCGGGTGCGGGTCGAGCCGGACGCCGAGTACAGCCGGCGCTTTCCCGGGGAGCACGCCTGCCGGGTCACGCTGGTCACCCGGGAAGGCCGCCGGCACGCAGTCGAGAAGGCCTCCTACGAGGGCTTCCACACCACGCCGATGTCCTGGGACACGGTGGAGCGCAAGTTCCGCGCCCTGGGCCGCGCGCGGGCGGAGGCCGCGGTGCTCGATCGCCTCGTGGAGGTCGTCGGGCGCCTGGAGGACGCCGAGCTCTGCGACCTGCTGGACCCGCTGGCCCGGCTGCGGGCGGAGGAGTGAGCATGGGGAACGAGAGCGAGGGCCGGGCCTTCGCCTTCCTGGAGCTGAACGAGCGCGAGGCGAAGCCCCGGGCGCGCGGGCTCACGGAGATCCGGGGCCCCTACTACACCCCGATGGGAACCCGCTACCTCGAGGACATCCTGGAGACCGCGGGCGCCTACGTGGACATCCTCAAGTTCGCGGGCGGCTCCTTCGCCCTCATGCCGCGCCGCGCGGTGGCGGACGTGATCGCCCTCTGCCACCGCTACCGGGTGCAGGTCTCCACGGGCGGGTTCATCGAGCACGTCCTCACCCGCGGGCGGGAGGCCGTGGAGAAGTACCTGGACGAGTGCCGGGCGCTGGAGTTCGACATCGTGGAGATCTCCAGCGGCTTCTTGAGCATGCCGCCGGACGACCTGGTCCGCCTCACCGAGCAGGTGCAGGCGCGCGGCCTGAAGGCCAAGCCGGAGATCGGCGTGCAGTTCGGGGCGGGCGGCGCCAGCCGCGTCGAGTCGCTGGAGGAGGAGGGCCGCCAGGATCCGGGCGCCGCCATCCGGACGGCCAGGCGGCATCTGGAGGCCGGCGCCTACATGATCATGGTGGAGTCCGAGGGCATCACGGAGCAGGTGCGCACCTGGCGCACCGAGGTGATCGCGCGGATCGCCGGCGAACTGGGGATCGAGCGCGTGATGTTCGAGGCGGCCGACCCGGACGTGTTCGGCTGGTACGTCAAGAACTTCGGCCCGGAGGTGAACCTCTTCGTGGACCACTCCCAGATCGTCCAGCTCGAGTGCCTGCGCTCCGGGATCTGGGGAACCGCGGACGTCTGGGGGCGGATCCGCACGTACAAGGGCAAAGCGGCGGCGCGGGCGTCGCGCCCGGCCGGGGCAGCCTGATGCCAGGCGGAGTCTGGGATCCGGGTCGCCAGGAAGGGCATCGGCTATGCATCTGCTCCGGCGCGGGGAGGTCTGTACCGCCCAAGCCCGCGCGGGCGGGGCGCAGCAGCGAGAATCTCTTACACAGCCAGGGAGCTTTTACGCACCCGCGGCGGCGAGAGGATGCTCGTGCGCGCTTCTTCGCAGACAGTCCATCTTCCTCGCCACACGAACCGGAGGGCGCCGTGTTGCTGAGCACGAGCCAGCTGGACCAGTTCTCGATCGGGGCAAGCGACGGCGACATCGGGCGGGTGAGGGACGTGTACTTCGACGACCGGCACTGGACCGTGCGGTACTTCGTCGTCCACACCGGCGGGTGGCTCCGGGGACGCGAGGTGCTGATCTCGCCGGTCCAGATCCGGCGGGCGGACACGACGCGCGGGATCCTCCACGCGTCGCTGACCCGCGCGCAGGTCGAAGGCAGTCCTCCGGTGGACGCGAAGAAGCCGGTCTCGCGGCAGGAGGAGGCCGCGCATTCCAGCTACTACGGCTTTGCGCCCTACTGGGCGGGCCCGAACCGGTGGGGCCCCGTGGCCGATCCGTGGCTGGTGCCCCGCATGGGCGACCCGGTCGGGCCGCAGCCGAGCCGGCCCGAAGAGGAGATCCTGGCGCGCGAGCGGTCGCAGCAGGATCCCCACCTTCGGAGCGCCCGCGAGGTGCGGGGCTACGGCCTCGAGGCCCGGGACGGAAGCATCGGCCACGTCGAGGATTTCCTGGTGGACCCGCGCTCGTGGGCCATCCGCTGGGTGATCGTGGACACGCAGAGCTGGTGGCCGGGCAAGCACGTCCTGGTGTCGCCGCGGTGGGTTCAGCGGGTGCGCTGGGATGCCTCCGCGGTCTCCGTGGATCTCCCGCGGGATCAGATCCGGTCCGCCCCGGCGTACGACCCGAACCTGCCGGTGGATCGCGATCTGGAGTCCCGGCTGGCGGCGCACTATGGCCGGCGGGGGTACTGGGAGGAAGAGGAGCGCGCGGCGTCGGAGCGGGCGGCGGGCACATGAAGGGAGGGCTTGGGATGAGCCAGGTGCTGGTGGAGAAGGGCAGCGCGCACCCGATCACCGTGAAGATCGTGAGCATGGGTGCGGGAATCACGCAGTATGTCGCGGACACGTCCATGACCCTCGGTCAGCTCCTCGAGCAGCTGGCGGTCTCCGGGCAGACCGACGTGCGGGTCAACGGCCTCGCGACCGATCCGGCGTATCGGCTCGCGAACGGGGACGAGGTCCTGCTCGTGCCCAAGATCCGGGGCGGGGGAAGCTAGGCGCCTGGTTCTCGATCCTGGACTCGCTCCAGCGGCCCCAATTCTCCAGGCCTGCCGGCGGGGCAAGGCGCGCCTGGCCTTGCCGCTGAAGACGAAGCTCGCCTTTGCGGCCGAGGCGCTCTTCCCGGAGCTGACGGCGGACGCGCTGTCCCTGGTCAACCGGCTGCTCCCGAGACCGGCCGGGCACGAAGGCGACCGAGCACGCCTCGGCTGGGCGTCCCGCTCCCTGTGGTCCCCCTCGGTGCTCACCCAGCTGGGCGACCGGGCCACCGCCGCCAACAACGAGCGCCCACGCGATCCAGTGTCGTAGCTCGCTCCGTCCTGCGCGAGGAGGGTCCGGCGCGCACATGCGCCGAGTGCCGCCGCGTGAGGCGGCGCGGAGGGCTCGGCGGTCTGCCCGGGACACGCCGGGCGTACGAACAGGCGAAGCACGGGAAGAAGGAGGAAAGGCGATGGCGATCGACCGATGGCGGGGCGGACTGGCGCGCGGGGGCGCACGCGAACCGCGGGCCCTCGAGCGGGCCTTCGACGAGTGGTTCAGCAGTCCGTTCTTTCGCAACTGGAGCTTTCCCCGGCTGTTCGGGGACGTCCAGGGGTACGGCGCGCCGGTGGACATGATCGACAAGAAGGACGCCATCCTCGTCCGCATGGATCTGCCCGGTATGCGGCAGCAGGACATCGACGTGAGCGTGGAGCAGGGGATGCTCACGGTCCGGGGAGAACGCAAGGCGGAGGAGGAAGCGCAGCCGGACGAGTACTACTGCTGCGAGCGGTGGAGCGGCGGCTTCGAGCGGGCGATGACCCTGCCCCCGGGCGTGGATCCCGAGCGGATCGAGGCCGCGTTCAAGAACGGCGTACTCGAGATCCGCATCCCCAAGACCCAGGAGGCGAAGGGCCGGAAGATCGAGATCAAGGCTGCGGCATGACAGTAGCCGCCGTGGGGCGGCGATGCAGCCAGAGTCGCAGGTGGGGGGTCGGGGGAAGTCCGCCCCGGCCCCCGTGGCCGCGCGCCGACGGGGCGGCAAAAGGCGCTGGACGACCGGAGAGGCCATCCTGCCGCCCGGGATGGCGGGCAGGCCGGGAGCTGGCGAGGAGGGGCGGGATGGTAACCCGACGTCGCCTCGTGGTGGGGAGTGTCGCCTGGATCGCGGCCCTCGGCCTGCCGGTCCGACACAGCCACGCCGCCACCTGGGCGCGGGGCGCGGATGCGCCGACGGCGCGCAGCGAGGTGGCGGCCGCCGTGCTGGATGGCCGGATCTACGTCATCGGCGGCTTCGGCGGAGCCGGACGCGTGGTGGAAGCGTACGACCCGGGACGTGACCGCTGGGAGCGGCGGGCGCCGCTGCCGGCGCCGCTGCACCATACGGCCGCTGCTGCCGCGGGGGATCGCATCCTGGTAGCCGGGGGGTATCAGGGCGGCTGGACCGCGACGGGGGCCGTGCTCGCCTATGATCCGGCCGCGGACCGCTGGGAAGGGCGGCGCGCCATGCCCACGCCGCGCGGCGCGCTGGCTGCCGTCGCGGTGGCGGGGAAGGTGTATGCCGTGGGCGGGGCCGCGAGCGGCCGCAACACGCAGGCCGTCGAGGTCTACGATCCGGCCCGGGACGCCTGGCGGGCCCTCGCGCCGCTCCCGACCGGACGGGATCACCACGCGGCGGCCGAGGTGAATGGCACGATCTACGTGTTCGGGGGGCGCGTGAACGGGTCGTACGCGCGGAACCTGGCCGTCGTCGAGGCGTACGACCTGAGTGCGGATGGCTGGGCACCGGCCCCGCCCATGCCCACCGCGCGAAGCGGGATCGGGGCGGCCGCCATCGACGGCCGGATCTACGTGGTGGGCGGCGAGTCACCGGAGGGTACGTTTGCGCAGGTCGAAGTCTTCGATCCCGCTGCCAACGCCTGGCGCCGGGGACCGGACTTGCCAACCCCGCGACACGGCCTCGGCGTGGTGGTCTTGGCCGGCCGCGTGTACGCCCTGGCCGGCGGCCCCACCCCGGGCGGTTCGGCCAGCGCGGTGGTGGAAGTGCTCGCCTGACGCCGGACGGGATCGTCGGCACGGAGGCCGCCGCGTGCTCGCGTCGCCCGGCGCTACCGCCGCACGGGAACGAGGAGCAGGACCGCGCCGGCCACGATTGCCCCTACCCCAAGCCAGACCGGTACGCTGACGGTTTCCTTCTCTTTCAGGGATAGCTCCAGCGGTCCGAGCTTGACGTCGTGGCTGGCCTTCGTGTAGCTGAAGCCACCGTAGGCCAGACTCAGGATCCCCAGCGCAATGAGCACGACGGCAACGATGCGTAACGCTCCCATCGGGTGTCCCTCCGTGTCTTGCCCGCCCGAAGTAGGGCGGCGATCCCGCACCCACACCCTCACATGATAGAAGAGGAACCGGCCGGCGAAGAGACGAACGCGCCGGCGGATGCCGGAAAGGCCGGGCGCCAGCCCGGCCTTTCTTCTTGCCTCCACCCCGGCCCCTCGGGTATGAATCGCCGCCGGGCCCGTGTGCCACCGGGCGCTGGCTCGGAGGAACTGAAGCGGCGCCGGCCAGGGCACGCGAAGGAGGCTCCATGCCGGCCACGGCCGGGCTCGTCTTGCTCTGCGCCGTCTTCCCGCTGGCGGCGGCGCTGGCGGGGTCGAAGGACCTCGGGGCGCTCAGCCTGCTGAAGAACGCCGAGTACCGGCTGGCGCTGGGCGGGCAGCAGGTGCGGCTGCGGAACGGCGTGTTTCAGAAAGGCCGGTCGCCCGACGAGTACGTGCGGGTCGTGTTCGACCGGGCCGCCCTGGGCGACCTGAACGGCGACGGGATCGACGATGCCGCGGTGATTCTGGTGCATACATCCATGGGCTCGGGGGCGTTCCACGAGCTGGTGCTGATGACGAGGGAGCGCCCCCGTTTCGTGCAGCGGCGTTCGATCCTTCTGGGGGACCGGGTCCACATCCGGACCCTGCGCGTGCGGGCCGGGATGGTCGAGGTCGTCCTGAAGACGCACAAGGAGACGGACGCCGCCTGCTGTCCGACGCAACCTGCGACGCGGCGATATGGCTTGCGCGGTCCGCCATCTCAGCAGTCGCCCTAGCCCGCATGATTCACGAACGCGAACGCGTTCGTGAATCATGCGCCCGCCGGTGCGGCGTCCGCCGCACGGGCGGGTTTCGACAGGCCGC
>JBHGAX010000075.1:0-13645 GCA_041946635.1 Methylomirabilales bacterium (SeqCode) | reverse complement strand
GCGGAGCCTGTCCCGAGCTTGTCGAGGGGCTCGGGGCGAACGCACGAGCTTGTGGCCCTGGGCGCCGGACGCCGGCGCGTGCGTTTCGCGCGCTTCCGCGTCGTGCTATAGTCGCAGCATGCGCTCCGGGCTCGCCCGCTGGGGGCTGCTGCTTCTCGTGGCCGTGCCGGCCGCGCTGGCGGCCAGCGGGGGTCAGACCATGCAGAGCCAGGCTCGCCCCGCCGGGTTCCCCACCGTGCACGCCCACCGCGGGGCCTCCGCCGTGGCGCCCGAGAACACCCTGGCCGCCTTCCGCCGCGCCATCCAGATGGGCGCCGAGGCGCTGGAGATGGACCTCCAGCTCACCAAGGACGGCCAGGTCGTGGTCATCCACGACGCGACGCTGGACCGGACGGCCGACCGGCCCGGTCGCCTGGCAGACCTCACGCTGGCCGAGGTGAAGCAGGCCGACGCCGGGGTGCGAAGAGGGCCGGCGTTCCAGGGCGAGCGGATTCCGACGCTGGCCGAGGTGATCCGGCTGGTGAAGGCCGAGGGCGCCGGGCGGGTTCGCCTGAACCTGGAGCTGAAGTACCACACGGATCGCGCGCTGGCCCCGCCCCCCGACCTCGAGCGGCAGGCCCTGGCGGTGCTCCGCGAGCACGACTTCCTCTCGCGGGTGCTCATGCAATCCTTCCATCACGCCGTCCTGCCCCGGATCAAGGCCCTGGCGCCCGCCATTCCCACCGGCACGCTGGTGAACACGCGCGAGTACCCCGCGGACCCCGTGGGCCTCGTCCGGCGCTACGGCGCGACCTACTTCGCGCCGGAGTTTCGCGCGGTGCGGGGGCAGGACGTGACCGCGCTGCACGCGGCCGGCATCCCGGTGGTGACCTGGACGGTGAACGAGCCGGCCGACATGCAGCGCCTGCTGGACCTCGGCATCGGCCAGCTGCTCGGCGACGGCATCATCAGCGACCATCCCGACCGCCTCGCGGCCCTGCGGCCGCGCGGCTGACCGTACGGCACGACTCACCTCGTTCGCCAAGGAGGTCTGACCCATGAGAGGCGCTCGCAGAGCAGGGGTCCTGGTCGCGGCCGCCGCCGCGATCGTCGCGCTGCTCGCCGGCTCCGCGGCGGCGCAGCAGAAGGTGCAGGTCGAGTTCTGGCACGGGCTCACCCAGCCGCTGGGCGGCATCCTGGAGAAGGTGGCCTCCGACTTCAACGCCTCGCAGGGCAAGTACCAGGTCAACGCGACCTTCAAGGGCAGCTACCCGGAGACGATGGTCGCCGCCATCGCGGCCTTCCGCGCGGGCAGCGCCCCCCACATCGTCCAGATGTTCGAGGTCGGGACGGCCACCATGATGGCCGCCCGGGGCGCCATCAAGCCGGTGTACGAGCTGAGCAGGGAGACGGGGGTCACCATCGACCCGAAGAACTACATCGGCGGCGTGCGCGGCTACTACAGCACCACGGACGGCCGGCTGGTGTCCATGCCCTTCAACAGCTCCACGCCCATCACCTGGTACAACAAGGACGCCTTCAAGAAGGCGGGGCTGGATCCCGAGAAGCCGCCGCGCACCTGGGAGGAGACCTGGGCCGCGGCCCGGAAGATCGTGGCGGCCAAGGCCGCGCCCTGCGGCTACACCATGGCCTGGCCCACCTGGACGCAGTACGAGAACTTCAGTGCCATCCACAACGTGCCCCTGGCCACCAAGGCCAACGGCATGGACGGCCTGGACGCCGAGCTCCGGATCAACAGCCCGCTGCACGTCAAGCACCTGCAGAACATGCTGGACCTGGAGAAGGAAGGCGTCTTCAGGTACGGCGGCCGGGACGGGAAGGCGGATGCCCTGTTCCCGTCGGGCGAGTGCGCCATCTTCCACGGCTCGTCGGGGATGCGGGCCCGCGTGATCCGCGAGGCCAAGTTCCAGTGGGGCGTGGCCTTCCTGCCCTACTACGAGGGCACGCCCAACGCGCCCAGGAACTCGATCATCGGCGGGGCGAGCTTCTGGGTCATGACCGGCCCGAAGCGCACGCCCGAGGAGTACAGGGCCGTGGCCGAGTTCTTCAGCTACATCAGCCGGCCGGAGGTGGACGCCAAGTGGCACCAGGACACCGGCTACGTGCCCATCACCCACGCGGGCTTCGAGCTGTCGCAGAAGCAGGGCTACTACGCCAAGAATCCGGGCGCGGACGTCCCGGTCAGGCAGCTCACGCTGACCGAGCCGACCGAGAACTCGCGCGGCCTGCGCCTGGGCAACATGCCCGAGATCCGGGTGGTGATCCAGGAGGAGATGGAGAAGGCGTTCCAGGGGCAGCAGTCCGCCAAGCAGGCCCTGGACACCGCGGTGCAGCGCGGCAACGCGATCCTGCGGAACTTCGAGCGGGCCAACCGGCAGTAGGAGAACAGGGGCCGCACCGCCAAGACGCCAAGAGCGCCAAGGCGAACGGGGAATAGCGGCCGTGGACGGCGAGCGCCGTCCACGGCCGTCGCCCCACGGGGTGTCGATGCGGCGACGGGTGATCTTCCCCAACAAGGTCCTGCCCTACGTCCTGCTGGCGCCGCAGCTCGCCATCACGCTGGTCTTCTTCTACTGGCCCGCCCTCCAGGCCATCTACCAGTCGCTCCTGCTCCAGGACCCCTTCGGGCTGCGCACGCAGTTCGTGTGGCTCGAGAACTTCCAGACGGTCCTCACGGATCCGCTCTACCTGGGCTCCGTCCGTGTGACGCTCGTCTTCTCGACGGCGGTGGCCGCCATCGCCATGGGCTTCGCGCTGCTCTTCGCCGTCATGGCGGACCGCCACATCCGCGGCCGGCAGGTGTACCGCACGCTCCTCATGTGGCCTTACGCGGTGGCCCCCGCCGTGGCGGCCAGCCTCTGGCTGTTCATCTTCCACCCCGACATCGGGGCCATCGGCCGCTGGCTGAACCAGATGGGGATGCACTGGGACTACAAGCTGAACGGCACGCACGCCCTGCTCCTGGTCATCCTGGCGTCGGCCTGGAAGCAGGTGAGCTACAACTTCCTCTTCTTCCTGGCCGGCCTCCAGGCCATTCCGAAGTCGGTGGTGGAGGCGGCCTCCATGGACGCCGGGCCGGGGCGCACGTTCCGGAGCATCATCTTCCCCCTCCTGTCGCCCACCAGCTTCTTCCTCCTGGTGGTGAACGTGGTCTACGCCTTCTTCGACACCTTCGGCGTCATCCACGCGCTCACGGGCGGGGGGCCGGCCAAGGCCACCGAGACCCTGATCTACAAGGTGTACGTGGACGGGATCATGAACCTGGACCTGGGCGGCTCCTCGGCCCAGTCGGTGATCCTCATGGTCGTCGTGATCACGCTCACCGCCATCCAGTTCCGCTTCATCGAGCGGAAGGTGCACTACTGATGCGGTTTTTGCGCCGCGCGCAAAAACCGAATGAAAAGACCATGGGATTGCGTGGGAGTGAGCATCGGTGATGGGCGGCAAGGCAGCGCAGCGTGCCTCGAGGCGCCGGGAGGGCTGGCTCCCGCACTTCATCCTGTGCCTGGGCGTGGTGGTCTTCGTCTTCCCCGTCTACTTCGCCCTGATCGGCTCCACGCACGACGCCGCCACCATCGCCACCGGCCGGATGCCGCTCCTGCCCGGCAGCCATGGGCTGGACAACTACGCACACGCCCTCACCAGCGGCACGGGGTTTCGCGTCAGCGGGACCCCGGTGCGCACGCTCATGCTCAACAGCCTGGTGATGGCGCTGGTGATCGCGCTCGGCAAGATCGCCATCTCCATCCTCTCGGCCTACGCCGTGGCCTTCTTCAGCTTCCCGGGGCGCATGTTCTTCTTCTGGACCATCTTCGTGACGCTCATGCTGCCCGTGGAGGTGCGCATCATCCCCACCTACAAGGTGGTGACGGACCTGGGCCTGGTCAACACCTTCACGGGCCTCACGGTGCCGCTCATCGCCTCCGCCACGGCGACGCTCCTCTTCCGGCAGGTCTTCCTCACCATCCCGGACGAGCTGGCCGAGGCGGCCAAGATCGACGGCGCGGGGGCGATGCGCTTCTTCTGGCAGATCGTGCTCCCGCTCTCGCGCACCAACATCGCCGCGCTCTTCGTGATCCTGTTCATCTACGGCTGGAACCAGTACCTCTGGCCGCTGCTCATCACGACCAGCAAGAGCATGGAGACGGTGGTCATCGGCATCGTGAAGATGATCGGGACGAGCGAGGCCCAGACCGACTGGAACCTGATCATGGCCACCGCGGTCCTGGCCATGCTGCCCCCCGTGGCCGTGATCCTCTGCATGCAGCGCTGGTTCGTGAAGGGCCTGGTGGAGACGGAGAAGTAGGGCGGCAATGACCGATGACCGATGACCAATGACCGATGACCAATGACCGGAGGTCGAGGCCGGCCATGGGGATTTGGGATGTGGTCGTTGGTCGTTGAGGGACCATGGACCGCTACATCCTCGCACTGGACCAGGGGACGACCAGCTCGCGCGCCATCCTGTTCGACGGGAAGGCGCAGCCGGTCGCGGCGGCGCAGCGAGAGTTCCGGCAGCGCTACCCGCGGCCGGGCTGGGTCGAGCACGACCCGCAGGAGATCTGGGAGAGCCAGCTCGCCGTGGCGCGGGAGGCCGTGGCGGCGGCCCGCATCGCGCCGGCGCAGGTCGCCGCCATCGGCATCACCAACCAGCGCGAGACGGCGCTGGTCTGGGAGCGGCGGACAGGCCGGCCCGTCCACCACGCCATCGTGTGGCAGTGCCGCCGCTCGGCGTCGCTCTGCGACCGCCTGAAAGCCGCCGGCCTGGAGCCGGTGGTCCGCGAGCGGACCGGCCTGGTGATCGACGCCTACTTCTCCGGCACCAAGATCCAGTGGCTGCTGCAGGAGGTGCCGGGCCTGCGCGAGCGCGCGGGGCGCGGGGAGCTCTGCTTCGGCACGGTGGACACCTGGCTCGTCTGGAAGCTCACGAACGGCGGAGCCTGGCTCACGGACTACAGCAACGCCTCCCGCACCATGCTGTTCGACATCCGGCGCCTGCGCTGGGACGAGGAGCTCTGCCGCGCCATGGGCGTGCCGCCGGCCATGCTGCCGGAGGTGCGGGCCTCCAGCGGGCTCTTCGGGCGCGCGGCGGCCGAGCACCTGGGGGCCGAGATCCCGATCGCCGGCATCGCGGGCGACCAGCAGGCCTCCCTGTTCGGGCAGGCCTGCTTCCACCCCGGCATGGGCAAGAACACCTACGGCACGGGCTGCTTCCTGCTGCTGCACACCGGCGACCGGCCGGTCGCCTCGCGCGCCGGCCTGGTCACCACCGTCGCCGCCAGTCCCGAGGCCGGGCGGCCGGAGTACGCCCTGGAGGGCAGCATCTTCGTGGCCGGCGCGGCCATCCAGTGGCTGCGGGACGGCCTGCAGCTCATCGCCCACTCGGCGGAGTCCGAGGCCCTGGCGCGCTCGGTGCCGGACACGGGCGGGGTGGTGTTCGTGCCCGCCTTCGTGGGGCTGGGCGCGCCGCACTGGGACATGTACGCCCGCGGCACCCTCCTCGGGATCACGCGCGGGACCACGCGCGCGCACGTGGTGCGGGCGGCCCTGGAGGCCATCGCCTACCAGAGCCGGGAGGTGCTGGGCGCCGCCATGGCGGACGCGGGCCTCGCGCTGGAGGAGCTCCGCGTGGACGGCGGGGCCACGGCCAACGACTTCCTCATGCAGTTCCAGGCGGACATGCTGAACCGGCCGGTGGTGCGGCCGGTGGTGAAGGAGACGACCGCCCTGGGGGCCGCCTACCTGGCGGGCCTGGCGGTCGGCTTCTGGCCGGGCCGCGAGGCCATCACGCGGAACTGGGCCGAGGAGCGCCGGTTCCTGCCGGGCATGGACGGCGCGCGGCGGGAGGAGCTGTTCGCGGCCTGGGGCCGGGCCGTCTCCCGCGCCGCGGGCTGGGCGCGGGCGGCGGGGGCGACGGCTTGACAGGGGAGGGGCTTGCACATAGACTGCCCGCCCGATGACGCGGCGGTGACGCGCGCCTGGAGGCGCGGGCGACCAGAGAGGAGGCAGGCGATGAGTGGAGGCTGGAGGCTGGCAGGGATCGTCCTGGCGGCGACGCTCCTGATCGCGGCGCCGGCGGCGGCCCAGCAGATCGAGGACGAGCTGGTCCTCATCACGCCGGTGTCGAAGTTCATCCACGACGCCGCGCTGAAGGCCTTCGCGGAGTTCGCGAAGGAGAAGTACGGGGTGACGGTGAAGACCAACGCCCTGGCCGCCGGGACGCCCGTGGCCTACGGGCGCATCGTGGAGTGGAAGGGCAAGCCCGAGGTGGACATCTTCTGGGGCGGCGAGAGCGCGCTCTTCGACCAGCTCGCCGAGCAGAAGCTCCTGGTGAAGCTGGAGCTGTCGAAGGACGCGTGGGACTCCATCCCGCCCACCGTCGGCAAGCCCAAGCCCATCTACCTGAAGGACGCCAAGGGCTTCTGGACCGGCACGGCGCTGGAGCCGTACGGGCTGGTGTACCACCCGCGGCTGCTGCAGCGCCTGGGCGTGCCCGAGCCGAAGGACTGGGATGACCTGCTGAACCCCAAGCTGAAGGGCAACGTGGCGCAGTGCGCGCCCACCCGCTCCAGCAGCAGCCACGCGACCTACGAGGTCATCCTGCAGCAGCTGGGCGACGAGAAGGGCTGGGAGTGGCTGAAGCGACTGGCCGCGAACACCGGCCACTTCACCGCGCGGAGCCGTGACGTGCCGTCGGTGGTGGCCAAGGGCGAGTTCGCGGCGGGCTTCGCGGTGCCGAGCTACATGGCCTTCGAGGAGCGCGTGGCGGGCCTCCCCATCAAGTTCGCCGCGCCGAAGACGGCCTGGATCACCCCGGAGCCCATGGGCATCCTGGCGGGCGCCAAGCACCCGAAGGCGGCCAAGGCCTTCGTGGAGTTCCTGCTCACCGAGCGCGGCCAGAAGGTGTTCATGGAGCGCGGCCTCTTCCCCATCACCCCCAAGTACAAGGTGCAGGGCGCGCCGGGCTCCACCGCCGAGATGGCGGTCGAGTTCACGGGCGGCGTCCGCTCGTACTTCGACCGCGAGGTCACCAACATCTACGACGACGACAAGGCGCAGAAGCGCTACAAGGAAGTCAACGAGCAGTACCGCAGGGACATCGAGGCGGTCTGGGAAGACCTGAAGAAGAAGTACTAGCGATCAGCGGTCAGCGGTCAGCGGTGAGCCAGCGCCACACGGTCCTGGCTGATCGCTGGCCGCTGAGGGCTGAAGGCTATCCTATGCGCATCCGCGTGAACGGCGTCACCAAGCGATTCGGGCCGCTGGAGGCGGTCAGCCGCGTGAGCCTGGACATCCGGGACGGGGAGCTGTTCACCCTCCTGGGCCCGTCGGGCTGCGGCAAGACGACGCTCCTGCGCCTCCTCGGGGGCTTCTACTACCCGGACGAGGGGGAGATCTTCTTCGACGAGCGGCGGGTGAACGACGTGCCGCCGCACGCGCGGCACATCGGCATGGTGTTCCAGAACTACGCCCTCTGGCCCCACATGACCGTCCTGCAGAACGTGTCCTACGGCCTGAAGCTCCGCAAGCTGCCGGCGGCGGAGATCGGCGAGCGGGTGGCGGGCGGGCTGGCGAAGGTGAACCTGACCGGCCTGGGAGACCGCTACCCCGGGCAGCTCTCGGGCGGCCAGCAGCAGCGCGTGGCGCTGGCCCGCGCGCTGGTCCTGAATCCCGACATCCTGCTGCTGGACGAGCCGCTCTCCAACCTGGACGCCAAGATCCGCATCCAGGTGCGGGCCGAGATCCGGAAGCTGCAGAAGGAGCTCGGCATCACCACGGTCTACGTGACGCACGACCAGGAAGAGGCCCTGAGCCTGTCGGACCGCATCGCGGTGTTCAACCAGGGGAAGGTCCTCCAGGTGGGACGGCCGAAGGAGCTGTACGAGCGGCCCGCGGCCCGGTTCGTGGCCGACTTCATCGGGACGAACAACATGATCGAGGGCACGGTGCGCGCCGTGGAGCCCGAGGCCCGGCGCCTGCGGGCCGAAACGCCGCTGGGCGAGATCCTGGCGCTGCACGAGAACCGGCTGCAGGCGGGCGATCGCTGCCTCCTGTGCATCCGGCCGGAGAACGCCTACGTGAGTGCCGAGGGCCGAGTGCCCAGCGCCGGGCCGGGCGAGCCGAGAGCCGGGAGCCGGGAGCCGAGAGCCGAGAGCGACAACGTGCTGCAGGGCAAGATCACCTTCTCGGCGTACCTCGGCAACACGCTCCGCTACGACGTGGAGGTGGGGCCGGGCGTGACCTTCAAGGCCGACATCCGCGACCCCTGGCACCACCAGGAGCTGCCGCTGGGCAGCAGCGTGCAGCTCCGCTTCCCCGTGGCCGGGACCCTGGCCATCCCGGCGGCCTGAGCATGGGGACCCCGGACAGCGCCGCACTGGCCGCGCCGGTGCCCGCGGGCCGGCAGCGGGTCTCCGTGCTGGGGACCCTCGGCTTCCTGGCCATCTGGGCCTTCCTCCTCGTCTTCCTGGTGTACCCGCTCACCCGGATCTTCTACGACGCCTTCACCAACGAGGCCGGCCAGTTCACCCTGGTCAACTTCCAGGAGTTCTTCGGCGACCGCTACTACCTCCGCTCGCTGTGGAACTCCATGCTGCTCGGCGTCGCCACCGTGGTCACGACCTCGGTCGTCGGCATCGCGGTGGCCTTCCTGCTCATCCGCTACGAGTTCCCGTTCCGGAACCTCTTCTCCTTCCTCACCATGCTGCCCATCATCTCGCCGCCGCTGGTGGGCGTGCTGGGGTTCGTCTTCATCCTGGGCCGGGCGGGCACGGTGAATGTCCTGCTGATGGACTACCTGGACATCCTCCAGCCCGTCAACTTCATGTACGGCCTGCACGGGGTGCTGCTGGTCGAGACCCTGCACCTCTTTCCCATGATCACGCTGAACATCCTGGACGCGCTGGCCAAGGTGGACCCCTCCCTGGAGGAGGCGGCCGAGAGCGTGGGCGCGCGCGGCTGGCGCCGGTTCCGGGACATCACGCTGCCGCTCACCACGCCGGGCTACATCTCGGGCGCGCTGCTCGTCTTCATCTGGACCTTCGCCGACTTCGTGACGCCCCTGGTGCTCGGCGTGCACGACCTGCTGGCGTCGCAGGCCTACCTCAACATCGTGCAGTTCGTGGATCGCCGGCTGTTCCGCATGGGCATCGTGATCTCGGCCTTGCTCGTCCTGCTGGCCATCGCCTTCCTGCTGGTGGCGCGCCACTACGTGGCCATCAAGGACTACAGCTCCCTGGCGTACTCCCGGGTGGAGCGCCGCCGGCTGTCCTTCGTGAAGCGCTGGCTGGTGGTGGCCTTCCTGGGCCTCCTCCTGTTCCTGTCCTTCATCCCCCACATCGGGGTGACCCTGGCGGCCTTCGGGCGGGGCTGGTCGCTCACCGCGCTGCCCACCTCCTACACGCTGGCCTTCTTCGAGCGCGTCAGCGTGGAGACGCCCAAGTTCATCCTGAACAGCTTCCTCTACTCCGGCCTGGCGGTCCTCTTCTGCATCCTGGTCGGGGTGCCGATGGCCTGGATCCTCTCCCGCACGGACGCGCCGGGGAAGGGGACGCTGGACGCCCTGACGACGCTGATCCTCGCCATCCCGGGCACGGCCATCGGCATCGCCTACATCCGCGCGTTCCACTTCCCGCTGCCCTTGGTGGGCGTGCCGCTGACCAGCCTGTGGATCATCCTCCCGCTGGTGCTGGCCGTCCGGCGCCTCCCCTACACCGTGCGGGGAACCTTCGCGTCGCTCCTCCTGGTCCACCGCTCGCTGGAAGAGGCGGCCGGCAGCGTGGGCGCCACCAAGCTGCGCACCTTCCGCGACGTGACCTTCCCGCTGGTGTGGAAGGGCATCCTGGTCGGCTCGCTGTTCTCCTTCATGACGTCGATCCAGGAAGCGTCCGCCACGCTGTTCCTGACCCTCGGCGGGTGGGAGATGATCCCGGTCGGCATCTTCACGTTCTACATCGCCGGCTCGTCCAGCGAGGCCGCGGCCCTGGGCTTCATCCTCATCGTGGTGGCCGCCGTGAGCCTCCTGGTCATCAACCGGGTGGCCGGGACGCGCATGGGCGGGATGTTCGGGTAGACGGCCGGAGTCCGCATGCTGTTTCGCGCGCGGCCCCGGGGCAAGCTCACCGTCCGGGTGGAGTACTCGGCGGCCATCAACTTCTCCCTCCAGATCGCCATCCCGGAGCTGAAGATCAGCCGGCCGATCGGGCTGAACGAGAGCCTGACGCTGGACCTCGCCCCCGGCCGGTACACGGTGGTGCTGAAGGGACTCATGGGCGATCCGTCCTACCGCGGGGAGTACTCCGCCTTCGCCACGGCGTACGGCTCCTTCGAGCGGCGGCAACCGGCCGAGGTGCGCGCCGGCGAGGAGACCGTCTGCCTGCTGGAGCTGCCCCGGCCCGCCCTCCCCGTGACCGTGCACGTGCTCTCGAAGGGCAACCCGGTCTTCGGCGCGGAAGTCCTGATCCGCGAGGCGGACGCCAACTTCCGGGTGACGCGGCCGCCGGACGGCGCGCGCTTCGACCTGGAGGAGGGCACGTACCCGGTGGTGGTGAACTACCGGGGCGAGCTCCTGAAGGATGTGATCCAGGTGCACGAGGGGCAGACCCGGTTTGTGGTGGACCTGACCCGGCAGATGGTCCTGGGGCCGGCCAAAGTCGTCGTTCGCTACCTGGACGGCCGGATGATCAAGGGCGAGACGGAGGACTTCACGCCCGGCACAGGCGAGTTCACCGTGGTGAGCCCGTACGGCGACCGGACCGTCATCCGGGGCACCGAGGGGATGAAGGCGGTGTTGTTCGTGAAGCTCCTGGAGGGGAACCGGTCGTACAAGGCGCAGCAGGACTTCGCCATCGCCAGCCAGTTCGGGCGCCGCACCATCGTCCAGTTCAAGGACGGGGAGGAGATGCGCGGCTTCGCCCTCCCCGGGCACACCGAGGAGCAGAACTTCTTCCTGTTCCCCGTGGACCCCAAGAGCAACAACGCCAAGGTCTACGTGATCCGCGAGGCCGTCACCTTCATCGGCACGGCGTAGTCACGCAGAGGCGCAGGGGCGCGGAGGCGCGGACCCCCTCGCCCTGCAGAACCCTCGCCCCCGAAGGGGGGAGGGGAGGATGAGGGGGTCGGGCCGGCGCTTGCTCAAGCAACCTTCTCGAGCGCCTTGGGATCGTCGGGATCGAGTACGGGGGTGTCCGGCCCGGCGGGCAGGCTCTCCGGGTACTTCAGACCGGCGCCCGTGTTGAAGAGCACGATGCGCGAGGCCGGATCCACGGTGCCGCCGGCGACGAGCTTCTTCAGCGCGGCCCAGGCGGCGCCGCCCTCGGGACACGGCAGGATGCCCTGGGCCGCGGCCATCTCGCGCTGGCCCGCCAGCAGCTCGTCGTCCGTCACGGCCAGGGCCTGCCCCCCGCTGTCCCGGAGGATGCGCAGGATCAGGTAGTCGGCCAGCGGCTTCGGCACCCGCAGCCCGCTGGCCACGGTGTGCGCGTTCTCGAAGCGCACGGTCTCCGGCTTGCCTTCGCCGAACGCCTGCACCACGGGCTGGCAGCCCGCCGCCTGCACGCTGACCATGCGCGGTCGCTGGCTCCCGATCCAGCCGAGCGCCTCCATCTCCTCGAACGCCTTCCACATGCCGACCAGCCCGGTGCCGCCGCCCGTGGGGTAGATGATCCAGTCCGGCAGCTCCCACCCGAGCTGCTCCGCGATCTCGTAGCCCATGGTCTTCTTGCCCTCGACCCGGTAGGGCTCCTTCAGGGTCGAGAGGTCGAACCAGCCGCGGCGGCGGGCGCCGGCGGCGGCCAGCCGGCCGCAGAGG
This sequence comes from Methylomirabilales bacterium (SeqCode), assembly GCA_041946635.1. Lineage (GTDB taxonomy): Bacteria > Methylomirabilota > Methylomirabilia > Methylomirabilales > 2-02-FULL-66-22 > 2-02-FULL-66-22. Next base: position 1,836 of record JBHGAX010000075.1, on the reverse strand, counting down.
TCGATCAGGCCCTTCACCAGGTAGACGCGGGCCCCGTACGCCACGCATTCGCCCACGATGGCCCGCGGCGTGTCGTCCGGCATGAAGACGTAAGCCGGGAGGCCGGCGCGGGCCGCGTACGCCGCCGCCGCGCTCCCCGCATTGCCGGCGGAGGGCAAGGTGACGGCGGCCGCGCCCAGCTCCCGGGCCCTGGAGAGAGCCAGCGCCAGGCCGCGCGCCTTGAAGGACAGCGTGGCATTGAAGCCCTCGTCCTTGATGTAGAGAGCCGAGAATGGCTGGAAGGCCCCCCGGCGCCGCGACCGGAGGAGGGGCGTCCACCCCTCGCCCAGGGAGACGACGTTGGCGGGGTTCTGCACGGGGAGCACCCCGTGGTAGCGCCACAGGCTCGCCGGCCCGCGCTCCACGTCCCGGCGATCCAGGGTGCCGCGAAGCGCGGCCAGGTCATAGCGCGGATACAGGACCCCGCCGCAGGGGCAGAGATTGATGAGCTGGTCGGGGTCGTGGGCCTTCCCGCAACGCGTGCATTCGAGGTGGGTCATGAACGCCTCCGGGGCTGCCAGGGACGTACGGTCTCACGCAGGACGCGAACCCGCAGGAGCTCGGACCAGTTCTTCCCCCTTGAAGGCGAGGGGGATTCCGAGCCGGGAGTCTATCACGACCGGCTTGGGCGAGGCGAACCTTCCGCCGAGCAGGCGGCGGCGGCCCGCCGTAGGCGGGGTACCCAGCGAAGCTGGGTCACGGCGTCCTGTCAAGACGAAGTGCTGTGGCCGGGGGAGCGAGATGGGAGATGGCGCCGCGATGACGCCGGACTGCGGGTTACCGGGCTTCGGCTGAGCGCGGAAGGCGCCCAACGTAGATGAACGTGCGGCCGCAGTTCGTGCAGCGGCAGGGATGCCCGCTGGCCGGGCGCCGGGGCGGCGGCTGCGTGCTCATGCTGACGGTCGTGTCACACCGCTGCACCTTTTCGTTTTCGCAGTAGGGACACTGCCATCGGGTGGTCTTCGTTTCCACCGCGCCCGCCTCCTTGCGGCCGTTGCTCTCTCGGGGTCCACGCACACGAAGCTTCAAGGCCGAAAGTGTAATCCGGATCGCCGCCGAGGTCAAAAGTTTCGCGCAAGACAGGCGGCCGACCGCACCACGCTGATATGCCATAATGGACCGGACTCTCCACCAAGAAGGGCACGAAGGGTATTCCGGCCCTCGGGCAGAACCCGGTCTGCGACGCCATCTGAACCTCCTCCGTTCGCCCCCGAGCCCTTCGACAGGCTCAGGACAGGCGTAGCGAAGCGGAGTCGAGGGCATTCGCATGCGGCGTGGATGGGCGATCCACTTCGTGGCAAGGAAGAACAGTCGGGGTCGACCGCCCTGTTGGAGGAGTTGAGGGATGGCCTGGACGCACATTGGGCTGTGGCGAACCCTGACCGACTGGCTCTACGACCCCCAGCGACAGTGGCAGATCCTGTGGAAGGTCGTCGAGGTGGCCGTCGCCATCCTCGTCGCCCTCGCCGTCTTCGCCGCCGCCACCCGGCGCAACCGCCACCCGGTGGCCCGCGCCGCCATCATCGCGGCGGCCGTCGCCATGGGCACCCTCGTCTCGTGGCTGACCTACGAGTTCATCCTCGAACCCCTCCGCCTCGCCGGCCCCTACTGGGAACGCACACCGGTGCCCGGGACCAGCTTCAAGCGGTGGTGAGGCGGGCTGTCGGCGGAGAGAAAGGCGGCCCTGTCCGGCGATTGGGGTTGACCCGCGGGGCCATGGTCTGATAGTAAGACCAGCGAAACATGTTTACCAGGATCAGCGCGAAGAGCGTCTCGGACGAGATCGTGGAGCAGGTC
>JBHGAX010000074.1:0-14945 GCA_041946635.1 Methylomirabilales bacterium (SeqCode) | reverse complement strand
ACATCCGCCCCGTGGACCTCTCGGTGGACCTGGCGGGCATCCGCCTGGCCAACCCCATCCTGACCGCCTCGGGGACCTTCGGCTACGCGCAGGAGTTCGCGCCGTACCTGGACCTGAACCGGCTGGGCGCCATCGTGGTGAAGACCATCACCCGGCATGCGCGCCCGGGCAACCCGGCTCCGCGCGTCGCCGAGACGCCGGCGGGGATGCTGAACGCCATCGGGCTCCAGAACGTCGGGTTGGAGGCGTTCATTCGCGAGAAGCTGCCGTACCTGCGCACGCTCCGGCCGCCGCTCATCGTGAACGTGGCCGGCCACTCGGTGGAGGACTTCCGGGACCTGGTGAAGCGCATCGGCGACCAGGAGGGCGTGGCCGGCATCGAGCTGAACCTCTCCTGTCCCAACGTGGCGGGCGGGCTGGACTTCTCCACCGACCCGGCGATGACCTCGCGCGTGGTCCGCGCCGCCCGCGAGGCCACGCGGCTGCCGCTCTTCGCGAAGCTCTCCCCCAACGTGACCGACATCGTGAGCATCGCGCGGGCGGCCGCGGAGGGCGGGGCGGACGGCCTCTCCCTGATCAACACGCTGGTCGGGATGGCGATCGACGTGCGCACGCGCGAGCCGAGGATCGGCAACGTCACGGGCGGACTGTCGGGGCCCGCCATCCGGCCCATCGCCGTGCGCATGATCTGGCAGGTGGCCCGCGCCGTCCGCCTGCCCATCATCGGGATGGGGGGCGTCGAGACGGGCGAGAACGCCGCCGAGCTGATGCTGGCGGGCGCCACGGCGGTGGCCGTCGGCACGGCCAGCTTCCTCCACCCCGCCGCGGCGAGCACGGTGATCGACGGCCTGGCGGCCTACTGCGAGACTGCCGGGGTCGCGCGGGTCCGCGACCTCACCGGCGGGGTGCGGCTGCCCGGCCGGCCGGCGCCTCGCCCGGGGACCGACGCATGACCCGCCAGCGCACCTCCAGCAAGAGCCGCCGCGCCGACGCGTGGCTGTGGGCGCCGATCCTCCTCTCGGTCGCCGGCATCGGGATCTCCGGGTACCTCGTCGCCAAGCGGTTCACCGGGGGCGGGCTGGCCTGCAGCCGCTGGGCGCAGTGCGACGTGGTGAACAACAGCATGTACGCCGTGCTGTACGGCGTGCCGGTGTCGGTGATCGGGCTGGCGGGGTACCTCCTGCTCCTCGTTTGCTTCGCCCCTCCCCTGTGCTATCATCGCGACCTTCCGTCGGGTCACCTGCACACCAGCGACCGCCGCCGGTGGAGGAGCACGTACGTGATTGCGAGCCGCGCGCAGGAGATCGAGCCGTTCATGGTCATGGAGGTCCTCGAGCGGGCCCAGGAGCTGGAGGCGCGCGGCGAGCAGATCGTTCACCTGGAGATCGGCGAGCCGGACTTCGCGACGCCGGCCTGCATCCAGGAGGCGATGGCGCGGGCCGTGAAGGACGGCCAGACCGGGTACACGCACAGCCTGGGGATCCTGCCGCTCCGCGAGGCCATCGCGGAGCACTACGCCGAGCGGTACGGCGTGCAGGTGACGCCGGACCGCATCCTGGTCACCGCCGGGACGTCGCCCGCCATGTGGATGCTCTTCGCCATGCTGCTGGAGGCGGGCGACGAGGTCGTGCTCTCCGACCCGCACTACGCCTGCTACCCCAACTTCATCCGGTTCTGCGGCGGCCGCCCGGTCTGCGTGGACATCGCCGAGGAGGATGGCTTCCAGTTCCGGCCCGAGGACGTGCAGCGGAAGCTGACGCCGCGGACCAAGGCCCTGCTCATCAACTCCCCGGCGAATCCCACCGGCACGCTGCTGTCCGCCGAGCGCATGGCGGCGCTCGCCAGGCTGGGCCCGCTGGTCGTCTCGGACGAGATCTATCACGGCCTGGTCTACGAAGGGCGGGAGCACTCGGTCCTGGAATTCACGGACCGCGCCGTGGTCTTCAACGGGTTCTCCAAGGCCTTCGCCATGACCGGCTGGCGGCTGGGCTACATGATCGTCCCGCGGGAGATGGTGCGGCCGCTCCAGAAGATGCACCAGAACTTCTTCATCTCGGCCAACGCGTTCGTCCAGGCGGCCGGCGTGGCCGCGCTGAAGGAGGGGCCGCCCGAGACCGCGCGCATGCGCGCGATCTACGACCAGCGGCGCCGCTACCTGGTGCCGGCGCTCCGGGGGCTGGGCTTCGGCGTGGCCAGCGAGCCGACCGGGGCGTTTTACGTGTTTGCCAATGCCAGGCGCTTCGGGGCGGACTCCCGCGCGATGGCCTTCGACATCCTGGAGCGCGCCAAGGTCTGCGTGGCCCCGGGCATCGGCTTCGGGAAGAACGGCGAGGGATATCTCCGGTTCTCGTACGCCAACTCGCTGGAGAATCTCGCCGAGGGGCTCCGCCGGCTGCAGCGCTTTCTTGCCAGCGGTTAACGTCCTCGCAAAGGAGGTCCGGATGGCCTGGCAGTACGACCACAACCACTTCAAGTGCAGCGACCACGAGAAGACCGCGGCGTTCTTCAAGGAGAACTTCGGGGCGAAGGAGGTCACCCGCTTCGAGGTCAACGGCATGCCGATCATCACGCTGGAGATCGGCGGCCTCTGGTACAACTTCTCCCCCAAGCGGCCCGGCGAGACCGTGACCGAGGGCCCCGGCGCGCGCTACGGCATCTATCACATGGGCCTGAAGACCCGCGACCTGGAAGCCGAGGCGGCCAAGATGAAGGCGCGCGGCGTGAAGTTCACCCAGGACGTGAAGGCCCTGCCCGGGTCCGGCAAGTTCGCCTTCATCGAGGGACCGGACGGCATCTCGATCGAGCTGCTCCAGCGCGAGTAGCTCCGGCAAGGCACTCCGGCACTCGGGCACTCAGGCACTTGGGGCCCTCCGGAGTGCCAAAGTGCCAGAGTGCCGAGAGGCGAGCATGGCTCGACCTGTGAAGCCCTCCAAGCAGTCTCCACCGCCGGCGGAGTCGCCGGCGGCGCGGAAGAGCCGCCTGCACAAGATCCTGGCGCGCCTGCGGGAGGCCTATCCCGACGCCCACTGCGAGCTGGACTTTCGCAGCCCGCTCGAGCTGCTCGTCGCCACCATCCTCTCCGCCCAGTGCACGGATGCGCGGGTGAACCAGGTGACACCGGCGCTCTTCAAGAAGTACCGGACGGCGGCGGACTACGCCCGGGCCGATCCCGCCGTGCTGGAGGAGGAGATCCGGACCACCGGGTTCTTCCGCAGCAAGGCCAAGAGCATCATCGGCTGCTGCACCGCGCTGGCCCGGGACTTCGGCGGACAGGTCCCGCGGACCCTGGAGGAGCTCGTCCAGCTCCCCGGCGTCGGCCGGAAGACGGCCAACATCGTACTCTACAACGCCTACGGCCTGCCGGGGTTCGGCGTGGACACGCACGTGATCCGCGTGACCAAGCGCCTGGCGGTCGCGGGGGGCGAGGGCGCCGAGCAGATCGAGGCCGAGGTCACCGCGATGCTGCCCCCGGACGCCTGGGGCCACAGCACGCACCTCTTCATCTTCCACGGCCGCCGCACCTGCACCGCCCGCCAGCCGGCCTGCCCCCGATGCGCGGTGCGCGCGCTCTGTCCCTGGCCCGACAAGACATGAGCCGGGCCCGCTCCCAGCCGCAGCCGGCTGCCTCGCTCTCCGCCGGCATCCGCGCCAGCCTGCCCCTCGTGCCCGGCGTCGCCGCCTTTTCCCTGGTCTACGGGGTGCTGGCGCGGCACGCGGGGCTGAGCCTGGACGCGACGCTCGCCATGTCGGCGCTGGTGTTTGCGGGCGCCGCCCAGTTCACGGCCGTGAGCATGTGGACCCAGGCGAGCCCCGCCCTGATCGTCCTCACGACCTTCATCATCAACCTGCGCCACCTGCTCATGGGGGCCTCGCTGGCGCCGCACCTCCGCCGGGAGCCGACGCCCTGGAAGGCCGTGCTCGCCTTCGGCACCGCGGACGAGACCTACGCGCTGGCCATCAGCCGCTACCTGCAGGGGGACGGCAGCCGGGCCTACTTCCTCGGCGTGAGCGGGACGCTGTACGGCACCTGGGTCGCGGCCACCCTCGCCGGCGCGACGGTCGGCGGGCAGGTGCCGGATCCGACGCGCTGGGGGATCGGCCTGGTCTTCCCCCTCACCTTCCTGGGGCTGCTGGTCCCGCTCCTCACGGGCCGGGTCACGCTCCTGGTGGCCGCGGCCTCCGCCGCCACCGCCGTGGTCACCGCGCCCTGGCTGCCCGGCAAGGGCAACGTGCTCCTGGCCATCCTGCTGGGCAGCATCCTGGGCGCGGCGCTGGAGGCGCGGTGGGCGACTACGCGCTGATCGCCGGCATGGCCCTCGTGACCTACGCCACCCGCGCCCCCGGCATCTTCCTGCTGTCCGGGCGCGTGCCGCCCGCGCTGGAGCGGTGCCTGCGGCACATCCCGGCGGCGGTGTTCGCCGCCCTCATGGCGCCGCCCCTGCTGGCGCCGGCCGGCTGGCCGGCCCCCGGGCTGGAGGCGGTGGCCGCCCTGCCCGCCGCGCTGGTCGCCTGGCGCACCCGGCAGGTCTTCCCCACGATCCTCGCGGGACTGGCCGCCTACTGGCTGCTCCGAGCGCTGGGGTAAGGGCGCGCACCGCCAAGACGCCGAGGGCGCCGAGACCTATGGGCAACCACCCAGAACGGAGCGAGGGAATGCATGGCGGGGCTCGCCAGAGCTCCGCCGCCGCACGGCCGGCCCGGCTCGCCGTCATCGCGGACGACCTCACGGGGGCAAACGACACCGGTGTGCAGTTCGCGCGACGCGGCGCCCGCACCGTCGTGTGCCTGGCCTGGCAGGACCTCTCCGGCCAGGGGGAGGACGCGGACGTCCTCGTCCTGAACACCGCGAGCCGGGCCCTGCCCGCGCGCGCGGCGGCGCGGCGGGTGACGCGCGCGGCCCGGGCGGCGCTCCGTGCCAAGATCGACGCCGTCTACAAGAAGGTGGACTCCACGCTCCGCGGCAACATCGGCGCGGAGCTGGAGGCGCTGCTCCACGTCTTTCCCTCACCCCTGGCTGTCCTGGCGCCGGCCTTCCCGCCCGCAGGGCGCACCGTGCGGGACGGGCGCCTGCTGGTCCACGGCACGCCCGTGCACCGGACCGCCGCCGGCACCGACCCGGTCACGCCGGTGCGGGAATCGCACCTCCCCACGCTGCTCGCCGGCCAGGTGGCGCGGCCGATCTTCTCCCTGGGGCTGGACGTCCTGCGCGGCTCGCCGGCGCGGCTCGCCGCCGCCGTCCGCGCGTGGCGGGCGGCGGGCCCCGGCCTGGTCGTCGCCGACGCGGAGACCCCCGAGGACCTGCGCCGGCTGGCGCGGCTGGTGCTCCGCGAAGCCCTGCCGGTGTCGGCGGGCTCGGCCGGCCTGGCCCTCGCCCTCAGCCAGGCGCAACGCTGGGCACGCCGAGGCGGGCGCCGCCGCCCGCGCACCGGCCGGCCGATCCTGCTGGTGGTCGGCTCGCCCAACCCCGTGAGCCTGGAGCAAGCCGGGCGGGTGGAACGCGAGGGGGCGTTCCGGGTCGCCGCCTCCCTCCCCGACATCCAGGCCGGGGGCGAGCGGTGCCGGCGCGAGCTGTCCCGCGTGGTGGCGTCGGCCGCGTGCAGCCTGGGGGAGGGCAGGGACACCCTGGTGACGCTGGCCCAGGGGCGGCGCCGCCTGCGGGCAGGCGCCAGCGCGAGGCTGAGCCGCTTTCTCGGCCAGGCCGCCGCCCGGCTCGCACGGCGTGCGGAGCCCGGCGGCCTGGTCCTGTGCGGCGGGGACATCGCGGTGGCGTCGTGCCGGGCGCTCCACGCGAGCGGCGTGCGGCTCCGCGGGGAAATCGAGCCTGGCCTGCCGTGGGGCGAGCTGCTGGGCGGCCAGGCGGCCGGCCTGCGCGTGGCGACCAAGGCGGGCGGGTTCGGCACGCCGGAAGCCTTCGTCCGGGCCGCGCGTTTCCTCCGCGGCGCGGGCCGCCGCCCAAGTCAAGAAACGGCTTGACACGTCCGCCCCGTCTCGCGTATTGAATTCAAAATCCATCAGGCCCCGGGCACCTCGCGCGACCGCCGTCGGGAGATCGGCCATGCCCCAGCCGCCCGCCCCCGTCCCCGTCCTGTCGCCCCCGGCGGCCTCTCCGCTTCGCATCGAGCACGAGAATCTCGACCTGAAGATCTGCCAGCGCCTGCGGCAGATGATCGTGGCCCGCGAGCTGCGTCCCGGCCAGCGGCTCCTGCAGGAGCACCTGGCGCGGGAGCTGGGCGTCAGCCGCACTCCCCTGGTGAACGCCCTGAAGCGCCTGGCGCAGGAGGGACTGGTGGAGTGGGTGTCGCGGCGGGGCATCTACGTCAAGCGCTTCACCAAGCGGGAGATGGCCCGGCTCTTCGAGGTGCGGGAGGCGCTGGAGGCCCTGGCCGCGCGGCGCGCCGCGGAGCGCATGCCGCGCGGCGAGGCCGAGCGCCTGTGGGCCCTCTTCCGCGGGCTGGGCGGCCGGCCCACGGCGGCGCGCGTCCGGCGCTACGTCGAGCGGGATCGCTACTTGCACTGGCGCCTGGTGGAGCTGGCCGCGAACGAGCCGCTTGCCCGCGCGCTGGACTCGGTGAACATGCGGTTCTTCGCCTACCAGGACGGGCTGGTTCGTCCGCCTGCCGAGACGCTGCCAGAGCACCGCGCCATCCTCCGGGCGCTCGGGCGGGGCGACGCCGCGGCGGCGGAAGCCGCCATGCGGCTCCACATCCGCCGATCCGTGGAGAAGCTCGAACGGGAAGCGGAGGACGAGGAGGGCGGGGCGGGGAGCCCCGCCGCTCCGGCCTGTACGCGCGCGGCCCGGGGACGCCGGCCGTCTCGGGTCGCGGGAGCGGGCGGACGCCGGCGAAGTGCGGAAGGGAGGTGAGCGGACGGAGCGGGCGCAAGGCCGCCGAAGGGGGCGGCGGAACCGAGGGACCCAGCCAGGGAGGATTGAGCCATGCGCGAGCCACGACTCCACCGACGCACGTTCCTCAAGGGAGCGGCCGCAGCCGCCGGGGCGGCGGCTCTGGGCGGCGTCCCGGGCATCCTGGCCGCCGGCCAGGCCCCGGCCTACGCGAAGGGCACGAAGCTCCACTACCTCATGCAGCTGCACTTCGTCCCGGCCACGGACAAGGTGTTCATGGACCAGGCCGCCGAGTTCGGGAAGCAGATGGGGGTGCAGATCCAGGTGGAGCGCATCGGCCAGAACGACGTGCCCACCCGCGCGGCGGCCGCCGTGGAGATGAAATCCGGCCCGGACCTCATCCAGATCCAGAACAACTTCCCCCACCTCCTGGCGGACGGCGCGGTGGACGTGAGCGACATCGCCGAGGCGATCGGCAAACAGCAGGGCGGCTACTACGACCTGCCGAAGGCCAACGCCTTCGGCAACGGCCGCTGGGTGGCCGTGCCGCACGACGTGCTCTCCTGGGCGTGGAACTACCGCGAGTCCTGGCTGCGGGAGGTCGGGTACGAGAAGTTCCCGGATACCTGGGAGGGATTCCGGGACATGGGCAAGAAGCTCAAGGCCAAGGGGCACCCCGTGGGCTGCGCCTTCGGCCACAGCACGAACGACCCGAACAACTACGTCTACGCGCTGGTGTGGGGCTTCGGCGGGTACGAGGTGGAGAAGGACGGCAAGACGGTGGTGCTCGACAAGAAGGGCACCCTGGAGGCGCTCAAGCTGAACACGGCCATGTGGAAGGAGGCCATGGACGAGGGCGGCCTCTCCTGGGACGACGCGTCCAACAACCGCGCCTTCCTGGCCGGCAGCATCTCGGTCACGGGCAACTCGCCGAGCATCTACCCGGTGGCGCGGGACAAGTTCCCGGACATCTACCGGGACATGAACCACGCCCCCATGCCCAAGGGGCCGGCCGGCCGGTTCTACCAGCTCCCCACCGTCAGCGTCATGGTGATGAAGCACTGCAAGGAGCAGAAGCTGGCCAAGGAGTTCATCCGCTGGTTCATGGCGAAGGAGCGCTACGAGAGGTGGTTCGAGACGGCGGACACCTTCGCCATCCCGCCGACCAAGACGTGGTACGACCACCCCGTCTGGGTCAAGGACCGGAAGAACGTGGTCTTCCGGGACGTCATCAAGGATGCGCGCTGGCCGGGGTTCGCCGGCCCGTCGGGGCGCAAGGCCTCGGAGGCCATGGCGAAGTACATCCTGGTGGACATGTTCGCCAAGGCGATCCAGGGCACGCCGGCCGAGGAGGCCCTCAAGTGGGCCACGGGCGAGCTGAAGAAGATCTACGCCTGAACCCGGTCCCGCGCCGCCCGGGGTCCCGCGGCCCCGGGCGGCGCCAGCCCGCCGACGAGGGGCATCCGTCGTGACCGTACCGTCCAAGCAGGCGCCGGAATCCCTGGTTGACCGTCTGGCCTGGGTGCGCCGGCTGCGGCGCGCGAGCCGGTCGCAGCGGCGGGAGTGGCTGTTCGCCGTCCTGCTCCTCCTGCCCGCGCTCACCATGCTGGCCCTCTTCGTGGCCTACCCCTTCGGGCGCGGCATCTGGCTCTCGGTCCTGAACTCCACCCTGGGGCGGGAGGGGGACTACATCGGCCTGCAGAACTACGTGAAGCTCTGGCACGACAGCATCTTCCAGCGCACGGCGCAGAACACGTTCATCTACACGGGCATCGCGACCGTGCTGAAGCTGGCCCTGGGCATGGCGGTCGCGCTCATGCTGAACATGCTCGTGGGCTTCAAGCGCATCATCCGCGCCTCCATGCTGCTGCCCTGGATCATTCCGACCGTGCTCTCCACCCTGGCCTGGAAGTGGATGTTCGACCCGACCTTCAGCATCGTGAACTGGATCCTGTACCACCTCGGCTTCATCCATGTCCGGGTGGACTGGCTCGGCGGGCCCGTGGCCGCCATGCTGTCGGTCGTCCTGGTGAACGTCTGGCGCGGCATGCCGTTCTTCGCCATCACGCTGCTCGCGGGCCTGCAGACCATCAGCCCCGACGTGCACGAGGCGGCCGCGATCGACGGTGCCAACGCCTGGCAGCGCTTCTGGCGCGTCACCTGGCCCCTGCTCATGCCGGTGACCATGGTGGTCATGCTGTTCTCGGTCATCCAGACCTTCGCGGACTTCCAGCTGGTCTACATCCTGACCGGCGGCGGCCCGGCCAACAGCACCCACCTGTTCGCCACCTACGCCTACCAGATCGGCATCGCCACCGGGAAGCTGGGCGAAGGGGCGGCGGCCTCCCTGGCCATGTTCCCCTTCCTGTTCCTCGTCGTGGTCTTCCAGCTCTGGTACATCCGCCGCGGGGAGGTCAGGTGATGGTCAGCGGGAAGTGGTGGAAACGCTGGTTGTGCCTGTACCTGCCCCTGGGCGCGATCGTCATCCTCACGCTGTTCCCCTTCTACTACATGGCGGTGACCGCGGTCCGGCCCGACCGCGAGATGTACGTGCCCTGGAACCGCCCGAACTTCGCGCCGTTCTGGACCAGCCGGCCCACGCTGGAGCACTTCGCCCTGCTGTTCCAGGAGACGCTCTTCGCCCAGTGGCTCGTCAACACGCTGGCCATCTCCCTCGGCTCCACGGCCATCTCGCTCTTCTGCGGGCTCCTGGCCGCGTACGCCCTGGCCCGCCTGCGCTTCCCGGGCGGTGGGGCCATGGGGACCGGCATCTTCGTGACGTACCTCGTGCCGCAGACGCTGCTCTTCATCCCGCTGGGCGAGGTGATCCGGACGTTCCGCCTGGCCGATACCCCCTGGGCCCTGATCCTGACCTACCCGACCTTCCTCATACCCTTCTGCACCTGGCTGATGATGGGATACTTCCGCACCATCCCGCGCGAGCTGGAGGAGTGCGCGCAGATCGACGGCGCGAACCGCGTGCAGGCCATGCTGCGCATCGTGTTCCCCGTGGCCATGCCCGGCATCCTGTCGGCCGCGATCTTCGCCTTCACCCTGTCCTGGAACGAGTTCCTCTACGCGCTGGTCTTCCTCTCCTCGGCCGAGCAGAAGACCATCCCCGTGGGCGTGGTGTCCGAGCTGGTCCGCGGGGACACCTTCTTCTGGGGCCCCCTCATGGCCGGCGCCCTCCTCGGCTCCGTCCCCGTCGCCTTCATCTACTCCTTCTTCGTCGAGCAGTACGTGAGCGCCATGACCGGCGCCGTGAAGGGGTAGGGACCCCGCAGCGGCGCAGAGGCGTCGGGGCGAAGGGGCGGCGCACGGGGCGGCACGTCTCGCCTCTTCGCCCTGGCGCCTCGGCGGCACTTGACACCCGTCCCGCGCCCTGTTATGACGGCTGCCTTGCGCCGCGAGTGCGGCCGGGAGGAGCAGCATGCGATTCGCGGGACGGGTGGCCGTGGTGACCGGCGCGACCAGCGAGATCGGGCGGGCGGTGGCCATGCGACTGGCGAGCGAGGGGGCCGCCGTGGCCGTGACGGGGCAGACGGCAGCGAAGGTGGAGGCCGTGGCCGCGGATCTCCGCAAGGCGGGGAGCAAGTTCCATGCGGAGGCGGTGGACCTGGGCACCCCGGACGGCGTGGAGCGGTTCTTCACGGCGGCGTCCCAGGCGCTGGGGCCGGTGGACATCCTGGTGAACGCGGCGGCCTGGCGGTCGCGCGCCTCGTTCCTGGAGACCAGCTATCCGGACTGGCGGCGCACGTTCCAGGTCTGCGTGGACGCGTACTTCCTCTGCAGCCTGGCCGCCGCCCGGCAGATGGCCCCGCGCCGGTGGGGCCGCATCGTGCACATCGGCTCGATCGCGGGCAGCGTGCTGATGGCGCCCTTCACGGCCTACACGGCCGCCAAGAGCGCGGTCCACGGCATGGCCACGGCGATGGCCGTGGACCTGGCGCCCTACGGCATCACCGTGAACGTGGTGGCGCCGGGCGTCGTCGAGACCGCCTACACGCGGACCAACCTGACGCGCGCCCAGATCGAGAAGCGGCTGGATCGGATCCCCGCCGGGCGCCTCGCCAGCCCCGAGGACTGCGCCGCCGCCGTGGCCCACGTCGCCTCGCCGGACATGGGCTACGTCACGGGCCAGATCCTGTACGTGGACGGCGGGTTCCTGAGCACGGGGGCGATGGCGCGGTAGCAGTCGTCCGCAGATATGCGGACAGAAGACCGGAATTTCTATCCACGGATTACGCAGATTATCGGCACCGGATGGACCCGAAGTGCGACGACGCGGCACACCTGGCCGCGGCCCTGATTGGTCGTTGAATCTGCGTAATCTGCGTAATCTGTGGATGAATATGGTCGTCGGGTCCGCGGAGAGAGAGGAGGTGGCGCCATGGAGTTTCGGGGGCAGACGGCCATCGTGACGGGGGTGGCCCGGGGCTTCGGCCGCGCGATTGCGCTGCGGCTGGCCCGGGGCGGCGCGCGCGTGGTGGCGGCCGACGTCAACATCGCGGGTGCGGAGGAGACGGCGGCGCTGGCCAAGCGGGACGGCGGCGAGGCGCTGGCCTGCCAGACGGACGTCTCGTCCGCGTCGAGCGTGGAGCACATGGTCCGGACGGCACTGGAATCCTACGGGAACCGGGTGGACATCCTGGTGAACAACGCCGGCATCTGGAAGCTCACCCCCACCGAGGAGACCAGCGAGGAGGAGTGGGACCGCATCGTGAACGTGAACATGAAGGGCACCTTCCTGTGCTGCCGGGCGGTGATCCCGGTGATGCGGCGGCAGGGCAAGGGGCACATCGTGAACATCGCCTCCATCGCCGCGCGAAACGGCGGCACGTCGGCGGGAATCCACTACGTGGCGTCCAAGGGTGGCGTGCTGGCCATGACCAAGAAGCTCGGCAAGGAGCTGGGGCAGTTCGGCATCGTGGTCAACGGCCTGAACCCGGGCACCGGGGCGACGGAGATGACCGCGGACTGGCCGAAGGCGATCATCGACGGCATCATCAAGAACACCCCGCTCGGCCGGCTGGTCCAGCCCGAGGACATCGCGGACGTGGTGGCGTTCCTGGCCTCGGACGCCGCGCGCTTCGTGCACGGCGAGACGGTAGAAGTGAACGGCGGCATCCTGTGTGACTGAGAACCGATACTGATCCGCAGATTACGCCGATTCCGCAGATTCACGGAGCAGAACACGGCAGAACGCAGCAGGTAGGCGCGGCGGTCCTACCTATTGGTGGGCTTGCTCCCCGTCCGAGAAATGTGCGTAATCTGCGGATCACCTTCGGAGGTCTTCGGCCATGGGCTGGCTGCTGCTGAAGGGCGGGCGGGTGTTCGATCCGGCGGACCGGGGCGTGGCGGACATTCTCGCCTGGGAGGGCCGCATCGTGGCCGTCGGCCCGGGGCTCGCGCCCCCCACCGGGATGGGCCCCGGCGACACGCTGGACCTCGGGGGGCGGCTGGTGCTGCCGGGGCTGATCGACGGGCACATCCACGTGATGGGCGCAAGCGGGATGGGCGGGCCCCTCACGCGCACGACCGACCTGCAGGTCGAGCGCATTGCCGGAGCCGGCGTCACGACCGTCGTGTCTCCCCTCGGGGCCGACAGCCTGAGCCGCGTCCTGCCCGCGCTCCTCATGCGCGCCGCCGCGCTGGATCTCGAGGGCCTGACCGCCTACTGCTACACGGGGGGCTGGGGCCATCCGGTCCCGAGCGTCACGGGCGACCCGCAGGGGGACGTGGCGCTCCTGGACCGGGTCCTGGGGGTGAAGGTGGCTGTCTCGGAAGCCATGGCGCCGCTCCTCGGGATGGACGAGCTGTGCCGGCTGGCCCACGCCGCCTGGACCGGGGGGCGGCTGGCCGGCAAGCGGGCCGTGCTCCACGCCCACATCGGCGACCACCCGGACGGTCTGGCGCCCCTGCGCGAGGTGGGGCGGCGAACCGGCATCCCGCTGGACCGCCTGGTGGCCACGCACGTCAACCGGAACGCGGCCCTCTGGCAGCAGGCCCTGGCGTACGCCGGGGACGGCGGCAGCATCGACCTCACGGCGCTGCAGCGGGCGGAGGGCGGGCACCCCGAGGCGATCCCGCCGGCCCAGGCGCTTCGCCAGGCGCTCGCGGCCGGCGTCCCGGCGGCGCGCATGACGCTCTCCACCGACAGCGGCGCCGCCTACCCGCGCCTCGACGAGGCGCAGCGCCCGGTGGGCCGGTACATGCCCGGGCCGGACTCCCTCCTCGCCACCCTGGGAGAGCTGGTGAAGGACGGGCTACCCTGGGGGGCGGCCGCCGCCTTCTGCGGCGCCCACACGGCCGACCTGCTCGGCCTGGAGCGCAAGGGGCGCCTGCAGGCGGGGCGGGACGCCGACCTGCTGGTGCTGGGCGAGGGCGGTGCGGTGGATCGGGTCTACGCCCGCGGCCGATTGCTGGTGGAGGGCGGGAAACCGGTGGTGCGCGGGGTGTTCGGATCGGGGTCCTGAAGCCGCACAGCACTTCCCGCCGCGGGCCCGATGAGCCGGCAGGCGGACGGCTCCTCGCCGCCCGCGGCGTGACCCGCCGGCACAGGACGCGGGAGCTCCGCGGCCCGGCGCGGACTCCCGCGGCTCGCCTATCCGTGCTATAGTCCCTCGGCTCCCGAACCCGCTTCCAGACAGGAGAGACGTGCATGGCGAAGTACCGGATCACGGTCGTCCCGGGCGACGGCATCGGCCACGAGGTGATGGCGGAGGCGCTGAAAGTGCTGCGCGCGGTGGAGGCACGCTTCCCCGGCGCCGCTTTCGAGTGCCGGGAGTTCCCCGCCGGCGCGCGATGCTGCCAGCAGACCGGCACCGACCTGCCGGACGAGACGCTGGCCGCCTGCAAGCAGGGGGATGCGATCCTCTTCGGCGCGGCCGGCTGGCCCGAGGTCCGGCTGCCCGACGGGACCGAGATCCGGCCGCAGATCAAGCTGCGCAAGCTGCTCGACCTGTACGCCGGCGTGCGGCCCATCAAGCGGTACGCGGGCATTCCCCCGGTCCTGGCGGGGGATCCGGCCATCGACTACGTCATCATGCGGGAGAACACCGAGGGGCTCTTCGCCTCGGAGCTGGGCGGCGCCCGCGTCGGCCGGGACGTAGCCGTGGACAGCCTGGTGATCACCCGGCCGGGGACCGAGCGGATCGTGCGCTGGGCCTTCCGCCTGTGCCAGCAGCGCTCGGGCGCGCCGGCGGACGGCGTGCGCCGGGTGACGTGCGTGGACAAGGCCAACATCTTCCAGAGCATGGCCTTCTTCCGGGGCATCTTCGACGAGGTGGCCAAGGAGTTCCCCGGCATCCGGGCGGAGCACGCGTACGTGGACGCCATGACGCTCTTCATGGTCACCCGGCCGCTCCGGTGCGACGTGCTCGTGGCGGAGAACATGTTCGGCGACATCATCTCGGACCTCGGCGCCGGCACGGTGGGCGGGCTGGGGGTCGCCCCCTCGGGCGACATCGGGGACGAGTACGGCCTGTTCCAGCCCTCGCACGGCACCGCGCCCGACATCGCGGGCAAGGGGATCGCCAATCCCATCGCCCAGATCCTCTCGGCGCGCATGATGCTGGAGTGGCTCGCCGACCGGAAGGCGGACGGGCAGCTGCGCCAGGCCGCCGCGGCCATCGAGGTCGCGGTCGAGCGGACGCTGCGCGATCCGAAGAACCATACCGCCGACCTCGGCGGGAAGGCCTCCACCAAGGCCGTGGGCGACGCCGTGGCCGAGGCCGTGGCCGCGGGGCTGGAAGGTTGAGCAGCGAAGTCTGGGCAGCGACGGTTCCTCGGACCCCCCTTTGAAAAGGGGGGGGAGGGGGGATTTTCGGGACCAGCCATGCTGAGGTACGATGCAAGTCTCAAGGGCAAGGCACGGCTCTTGAGGAAGAACCAGACAGATAGCGAGCAGGCTCTACATCGTAGACTTCTTCGCTCCGGCGGCGCGATTCGTCGTCGAAGTTGATGGCTCGCAGCACATGGAGCAGGACCACGTTCGGGGAGACGCGGCTCGCGACGCGTACTTGATGTCGCTTGGTCTACAAGTGCTGCGTGTGAACAGCCGTGAAGTCCTGAAAGACAACGCCGCAGTCGTAGAGGCGATTCA
>JBHGAX010000073.1:0-24809 GCA_041946635.1 Methylomirabilales bacterium (SeqCode) | reverse complement strand
CTCACGGCTCATGGCCCATGGTGCGCGTACATCGTGCGCCATGAGCCGTGCGCCATGAGCCATCAGCTACGAGCCGGGCGAGTCCGTCGGCACCTTCACCCGGCCGTTCCCCGGGCGGGCAGGCACCCAGCGCAGCCGCTCCCGGAACCACCCGGGCAGCTTCTGCAGCGCGCCGAGGCGCAGGGAGCGCAGGTCGTCGAAGTAGGTATAGACCACCGGCGTGACCAGGAGGGTGAGGAGGAGGCAGAGGGTCTGCCCGCCGACCACCACGGTGGCCATGGAGGCCCGGGAGGCGGAGCCGTCGCCCTTGCCCAGGGCGATGGGCAGCATGCCGGCGATGATGGAGATGGTGGTCATCAGGATGGGGCGCAGCCGGGCGTGATCGGCCTTCAGGACCGCCTCGTTCCGCGGCAGGCCGCGGTCGCGGAGGACGTTGGTGTAGTCCACCTGCAGGATGGCGTTCTTCTTCACCACCCCGAAGAGCATGAGCACGCCGATGGCGCTGTAGATGTTCATGGTGAAGCCGGTCACCAGGAGCGACAGCAGCCCGAAGGGCAGCGCCACGGGGAGCGAGGCCATGATGGTGAAGGGGTGGATGAAGCTCTCGAACTGGGCCGCCAGGACCATGTAGATGAAGATCAGGCTCAGCACCAGGGCGAGCAGGAAGTTCTTCCGGGCCTCGGCCAGGAATTCCGCGCGGCCCCGGTTGCGGGCCGTGTAGCCCGGCGCCAGCTTCGCCTCGGCAACCTTGGGCGCCATGGCCTTGACCGCCTCGCCGATCGGCAGCCGGGGGTCCAGGTTGGCGATCACGGACACCTGGCGCTCGCGGTCCAGGCGGTCGATCTGGGCCGGGCCGCGCTCCTCCACGACCGTGACGACGTTGTTGAGCGTCACCAGGCCCCGCTTGCTGCTCGGGACGTACAGCTCGCTGATCACCTGGGCGTTCTTCCGGAAGTCGTCCTGGAGCCGGAGGCGCACCACGTACTGGTCGTCGCCCTCCTTGAACTTGGTCACCTCCTCGCCGCCCACCATGGTGCGGAGGCTCGTCGCGATGCTGTCGACCCCGACGCCCAGGTCCGCGGCCTTGTCGCGATCGATGTGCACGCGGATCTCCGGCGTGCGGCGCGCCAGCGTGGTGTCCACGTCGTAGAAGCCCGGGATGGTGCGGGCCTTGGCGGCCAGGAGCTGGGAGTAGCGGTCGATCGCCTCCAGGTCGGGGCCCCCGAGCGCCAGCTGGAATGGCTGGCGCCGGGAGCCGGTCTGGCCCGTGGTGAACAGGTTCTGGACGCTGACCGTCAGGTCGGGATACTTGGCCATGACCTTGCGCGCGTCCCGCATCACGTCGTCCTGCGAGAACTCGCGCTCGTGCAAGGGGGGCCAGCCCAGGAGCTTCCGCAGCCCGAGGTGCTGGCCGAGGCGCTGCAGCTCGGTGCCCTCGCGGAGCGGCGCCAGCCCGACGTAGATGCTGGCGTCCGTGACCGTGGCCCGCTCGCCCACGCCGATGGTCGTGAACAGGACCTGCACGCCCCGCAGCGGCCGGATCTCGGCTTCCACCTGGCGCAGGATCCGGTCGGTGCGCTCCAGCGAGGAGCCTTCCGGCGCCTGGATGAAGATCTCGAACTCGCTCTGGTCGTCGTCCACGAAGCTCTCCTCCCCGATGAACCGGTAGAGCCAGAACGTGGACGCGCCCACCGCGAGGGCCAGCAGCAGGACCGCCGGCCGGTGCGAGAGGCAGAGCTTGAGCAGCCGGTCGTAGACCTGCTCGATGGCCCGGAAGACCCGCGAGTCCTTGGAGGCGTGCCCGCCGGTGCCGGCCGGGACCTTCAGGAACCGCGAGCACAGCATCGGGGTCAGGGTGAAGGCGACCAGGAGCGACACCAGGACGGCCGAGGCCGCCGTGATGCCGAAGCTGAAGAAGAGGCGGCCGATCCGGCCCTGCATGAAGGCCACGGGCACGAAGATCACCACCAGGGACAGCGTGGTGGCCATGACCGCCAGGCCGATCTCGCGGGTGGCCTCCACCGCCGCCTCCATGGCGGTGCGGCCCTCCTCCTCCACGTAGCGGTAGATGTTCTCCAGCACCACCAGGGCGTCGTCGATCACGATGCCGGTGGACAGGCTCAGCGCCAGCATGGTCATGTTGTTCAGCGTGAAGTCCAGGGCGCGCATGATGCCGAAGGTGGCGATGATGGAGGTGGGGATGGAGATGGCCGCGATCATGGCGGAGCGCAGGTTCCGGATGAAGAACAGCACCACCAGGGCCGCCAGCAGGCCCCCCAGCACCAGGTGGGTCTGGACCTCCTCGAAGGAGCGGCGGATGAACCGCGACTGGTCCCGCACGGTCTGCACCTTGTAGTCGGGCGGCAGCGAGCGGCCGATCAGCTCCAGCCGCGCCCGCACCAGGTCCACGACCTTGACCGTGTTGGTGCCCGACTGCTTGCGCACCAGCAGGGAGACGGCGTTCTCGCCGTTGAAGCGCGAGATGGTCCGGGGCTCCTCCGTCCCGTCCACCACCGCGCCCAGGTCCCGGATGCGGATGGGGGCCGCCCCCCGGGTCGCGACGATCACGTCGCCGAAGTCGGCCGCCTCCCGGATGCGGGCCATGGTGCGCAGCACCTTCTCGTTCTCGCCGTAGGTGACCCGGCCGCCGGGCACCTCCAGGTTCTGCCGGTCCAGGGCCTGCTTGGCCTGCTCGATGCTCACCCCGTAGGCCGCCAGCTTGCGCGGGTCCAGCACGACCTGGATCTCGCGCTTCCGGTCGCCCACCAGGGTGATGCTGCCCACGCCGTTGATGGTCTCCAGGGGCTGCTTGATCCGCTTGTCCACGAACTCGGTGATCTCGCGCTGGTCCCGGCGGGCGGACACGACCACCGCCAGGATCGGGGCGGAGTCCGGGTCGAACTTCTCGATGATGGGCGGGTCGGTGTCCTTGGGGAACTTGGCCAGGATGGTGGAGATCTTGTCGCGCACGTCCTGCGCCACCGAGTCCGAGTCCCGCTCCAGCGCGAAGACCGCCGTGACGCGCGAGGTGCCCTCGGTGGTGCTCGAGCGCAGCTCCTCCAGCCCGCTGATGGTGTTGACCACCTCCTCGACGGGCTTGGTGACCTGGGTCTCCATCTCCTCGGGGCTGGCGCCGGCGAGCTTGGTGGTCACCGTGATCTGCGGCCGATCGATCTTCGGCAGCAGGTCGAGGCCGAGGCGATCGTAGGAGAAGAGGCCCACCACCACCAGGCAGGCGATGAGCATGGTGGCGAACACGGGCCGCTTCACGCAGAGGTCGGCGAGGAACATGCGCGCACTGTATGCCGGATCATCCCGGAAGGCAAGCCGCCGGGCCGGCGGGCGGGGCCCGGGCGTCCGGAAGAACCGACAACCCGGGCGCGCCCGCGCCCGCCCCCGCTGCAGAGAGCTTCAACAGCGCGTTCAGCCGCTCATCCGTGCTTGTATCCAATAGCGCTTGACACCCCCGAGAGGCAAGGTGTACAAGCGGCGCGGAACGCGTAATTCCCGCTTCACGGGATACAAAGTGCCAACCAGCACCCCCACTGCCGAGAGCATCCGCGTCCGGGAACGCGCCTACGAGTACCTGAAGCACGCCGTCCTCTCCGGCCACTTCGCCCCCGGCGAGCGACTCACGGAAGAGCACCTTGCCAAGCGGCTGGGGATGAGTCGTACCCCGATTCGTGAAGCCTTGCACAAACTGGAGTCCGAGGGACTCATCAAGCCGCTGGTCACACGCGGGTTCGTGGCCTCCCAGGACTCGCGGGAGGACGTGGAGGAGCTGTTCGAGATCCGGGCCATGCTGGAGGGCTACGCCCTGCGCATCGCCTGCAGCCGGGTCACGGAGGCGGTCCTGGCGGGCCTGGAGGAGTCGCTCGCCGGCGCCGAGCAGGCCTTGCGGGACGGCAGCCTCGACGCCCTCTTCCAGGCCAACACGCGCTTCCACGACCTGCTGCACGGCCTGATCACGGACAAGCACCGGCTGCACCACCAGATGGTGACCATGCGCCAGTACGTCCTGCGCTACCGCAAGAACACGCTGCAGTACCCGGACGGCGGCCAGCGCACGGTGGACGACCACCGCCGCATCCTGCTCGCCCTCCGGCTCCGGGACCCCGACCTCTGCGAGCGGCTGATGCGGGAGCACATCCAGCAGTCGAAGCGAGCGGCCCTGCAGTACCTGTTCGAGGACAACAAGGAGGTGGCCTGAGCATGGAGAAGCACATCGACGTCACCATGGAGAAGTGCACGGGCTGCAAGCTCTGCGAGCTGGCGTGCTCGGCGATCAAGACGGGGCGGTTCAACCCGCGGGACTCGCGGATCCAGGTCGTGCTCGTGGGCCTGCCCGAGATCCCCGTGCCCATCCTCACGGAGAGCTGCGATTACTGCGGCGGGAACCCGGCCTGCGTCCAGCTCTGCGTGCCGCAGGCGATCGTCTGGAAGGACCTGGAGGCCAAGCCGGCCCGGCCGAAGCGGTCGGAGGCCAGGCAGATCGCCGAGCGCTGGCTCGCCTCCGTCATGCAGTGAGGGCGGCGTGGCCACGGTGCGCGTGAGAGGCTTTTCGGTCGTCCGGGACGCGCTGGGCGCCGGCACGGTGGAGCTGGAGGTCGGCCCGCCCGAGACGGTGCGGGCGGCGCTGGAGGCCTTGCTGGCCAAGCACGCCAGGCTGCGCGACGTGCTGGTGGACCCGGAGACCGCCGCGCTGACGCCCTTCCTGCTGGTGCACAACGGCGAGAGCATTTCCTCAACCCTGGATCGGGACCGGCAGGTGAAGACCGGCGACGAGCTGGTGCTCATCTTTCCGATCGGAGGAGGTTATTAACGTGGCGAACGGGTTTCCGTACGGCGGGTACGTCGGCCAGATGCTCCGGGTGGACCTGAGCCGCAAGGCCGTGACCAAGGAGGCGCTGCGCGAGGACTGGGCCCGGGACTTCGTCGGCGCGGTGGGCTACTCGGCCCGCCAGCTCTACGAGGAGATCCCGGCCAGGGTGGACGCGCTGGGCCCGCAGAACCGGCTGATGTTCATGACGGGCCCCGTGAACGGCACCATGATCCCGGCGGCCTCCCGCGCCTCGGCCTGCGCGAAGTCGCCCCTCACGGGCTCCTTCTTCCACAGCATCTTCGGCGGCTACTGGGGGCCGGAGCTGAAGTTCGCCGGGTACGACGGCCTGGTGATCGAGGGCAAGGCCGGGCGCCCGGTGTACCTCTGGATCGACGACGACCGGGTGGAGATCCGGAGCGCCGAGCACCTGTGGGGCAAGGACCCCTTCAGGACGCAGGAGATCCTCCGCCGGGAGGTGGGCGACGAGGGCGTGCGCATCGCCACCATCGGGCGCGCCGGCGAGGAGGGCACGCCCTACGCCTGCATCCTGGTGGACATCCGGGCCGCCGGGCGCGGCGGCCTGGGCGCGGTGATGGGCTCCAAGAACCTGAAGGCCATCGTGGTGCGCGGGACGGGCAGCGTCCGGGTGCCCAACCTGCTCCGCGTGTGGAACACCGCCAGGCGCCTGAACGACATCGTGGCCACCAACCCCGCGGTGAAGGGGCTGGCGGAGTACGGCACGCCCCGCAACGTCCTGAGCATGAACGCGGCCGGCATCCTGCCCACCCGCAACTGGCAGCAGGAGACCTTCGCCGGGGCCGACGGCATCAGCGGCGAGACCATGCGGGCGAAGGTGGTCAAGGGGCACCGCGCCTGCTTCGCCTGCTCCATCAACTGCACCAAGTACAGCGTGGTCAAGGCCGGCAAGTACAAGTCCATCATCAACGGGCCGGACTACGAGACGGTGTACGGCTTCGGGAGCATCTGCGAGGTCGGCGACATCGAGGTGCTGTGCAAGGCCGACGAGATCTGCGACGAGTACGGCATCGACCTGATCCAGGCCTCCATGACGGTGGCCTGGGCCATGGAGTGCTACGAGAAGGGCATCTTCAGCAAGCAGGACACCGGCGGCATCGACCTGAAGTTCGGCAACGCCGATGCCATGCTGGAGATGACCGAGAAGATCGGCAAGCGCGAGGGGCTGGGGGCGCTGCTGGCCAAGGGGACGCGCCAGGCGGCCCGCATCGTGGGCAAGGGCAGCGAGCGCTTCATCATCGAGAACAAGGGCGTGGACTGGCCGGGCCACACCTGCCGCCCCTTCCCGGGCGCCGCGGTGGGCTACGCCACCGGCCCGCGCGGCGGCAGCCACCACGACATCCGCCCCACGCCCGAGAAGGCCGGCCTGGTGGACCGCAAGATCCTGGAGGGCAAGGGCGGCATGGCGGCCGAGGTCAACCACTGGCTGATCCTGGCCGACTCCGCCGCCGTCTGCCACCTGGGGGAGCCCATCTGGGGGCCCATGCGGGTGAGCGACAACCTGGTGGAGGCCCTGAACGCCGTGACCGGCTGGAACCTCAGCTACGCCCAGGCCCGGCTGATCGCCGAGCGGCAGTGGAACATGATCCGCTGCTTCGCCGCCCGGGAGGGCTTCACGCGCGCGGACGACCGCCTGCCCATCCGCTTCATGGAGGAACCGGTGCCCGACGGACCCATGAAGGGCAGCCGCGTCTCCAGGGAGACGCTGGAGCGGCTGAAGGACGACTACTACGCCTACCGCGGCTGGGACCTGAAGACCGGCAATCCGTCCAAGGCCAAGCTCACCGAGCTGGGCCTCGACTTCGCCATCAAGGACGTGTGCTGAGGCGAGGCCCGGCGCTGCGCCGGGGCGCCCGCTGAGGATGGACCGCGATCGCGGCGTGCGACAACCCACAGGAGGAGCGAGATGACATCGGTGGGAAGGAAGCGGCTGGCAGTCGCAGTGGTGGTGGGGCTGGCGGTGCTGGTGGCGGGGGCCGCCCCGGCGGCCGACTGGAAGCCCACGAAGCCGATTCAGTTCATCGTGCCGTACGCCCCCGGCGGGGGCAGCGACGTCCTGGCGCGGAGCATCGACAAGGTGATCAAGGACGAGAAGCTCTCGCCGGTCACCAACCTGGTGGTCAACCAGCCGGGCGGCAGCGGCACCATCGGGACCAACACCGTGGCCCAGGCCAAGGGCAACGACCACATGATCCTGACCTACATCTCCGGGCAGGTGGCCGCCCCCATCGCGGTGGGCAAGGGCGCGGCCACGTACCGGGACCTGACCATGATCTGCGGCCTGGCGGCGGATGAGCAGCTCATCGTGGTCAAGACCGACTCGCCCTTCAAGACCATCGAGGACGTGGTGGCCAAGGCCAAGAAGAACCCGGGCGGCGTGACCATCGGCGGGACGGCCACCGGGCAGGAAGACCAGATGACCAACCGCATGTTCGAGAAGGCCGCGGACATCAAGCTGCGCTACGTCCCCTTCAACAGCGGCGGCGAGGCCATCACCGCCCTGCTGGGCGGCCACGTGGAGATGATCTGGGCCAACCCCAGCGAGTTCGTGCCCCAGTACGACGCCAAGATGGTGCGGCCCCTGGCGGTGGCCCGGGCCACCCGCGTCCCGCTCCTGAAGGACGTGCCCACCTTCAGGGAGAAGGGCTACAACTTCACGTTCGACTTCTTCCGCGGGATCGCGGCGCCGGCCGGGATCTCCCCGGAGGTGGTGGCCTTCTACGAGAACATGATGAAGAAGATGAACGAGGCGCCGGGCTGGAAGGACGGCTACCTGAAGAAGTACATGCTCAGCCCGACCTGGATGGGCAGCAAGGAGTTCACCCAGTTCGTGGCCAAGAACGAGGGGCTGTTCAAGGAGATCCTCACCGAGCTCGGGCTGGTGAAGTAATCTTCACCGCAGCCAGGACCCTCGCGCGGCCTGCCGTGTGCCCTGCGGCAGGCCGCGCGATCACCGGAGCCCGGGCACGCACGAGAGGGGATGGTCCATGCGGGTAGCCGATTTCATTGGCGGCGTCGTGGTCCTGCTCATGGGCGTGGGCATCATGGTCTTTTCCGCCCAGCTCCAGTACATGTCCGAGTTCGGGCCGGGTCCCGGGTTCCTGCCGCTGTGGCTGGGGATCGGGATCACCGCCTGCGCCCTCGGCGTCCTCTATCAGCAGATCCGGAAGGGCGGGAGGAGCGGTGCGTTCTTCCACCCGCGGACCCGGATCGGGATGAAGATGCTGGCCGTCATCATCGGCGCGTTCCTGCTCCTGCCGTACCTGGGCTTCTCCGTCGCGCTGGCGATCTTCTCCTTCGCGTCCATGCGGCTGATCGGCAAGCACGGAACGCTCCTGTGCACCATCACCGCCGTCGCGACGGGGGTCGGGGTCCACTACATCTTCGCCGAGTGGCTCAGCATCCCGCTGCCCACGGGCGTCTTCGACTGGTAGAAAGGGCGCCATGGATCTCCTGAACAACCTCTGGATGGGCTTCTCCATCTCGCTGACGCCGATCAACATCCTCTACTGCCTGTCCGGCGCCTTCGTCGGCCAGATGGTGGGCGTCCTGCCCGGCATCGGGGCGCCGACCGCCGTGGCCCTGCTCCTGCCGCTCACCTTCTCCATGAACCCGACGTCCGCCATCATCATGTTCGCCGGCATCTACTACGGGGTGGCGTACGGCGGGACCATCACCTCGGTGCTGATCAACGTGCCCGGCGAGTCCTCCACGGTCATGACCTGCGTGGACGGCTACCAGATGGCGCTGAAGGGCCGCGCCGGGGCGGCGCTCTCCGTGGCGGCCATCGGCTCCTGGATCGCGGGCACCATCTCGGTCGCGCTGCTCATGACCATGGCGCCGGCCCTGGCCCGCTTCGCCCTGCGCTTCGGCCCGCCCGAGTACTTCGGCCTGGCGCTCATGTCGTTCGGCCTGCTCACGGTCTTCGGCGGCGAGCAGCCCCTCAAGACCATCATCTCCACCCTGGTCGGCCTCTTCATCGCCACCATCGGCCTCGACGTGGTCAGCGGCGTCCCCCGCTTCGCCTTCGGCGTCCCGCAGCTCCTGGGCGGGATCGACTTCATCGTGATCATCTGCGGCATCTTCGGCCTGGCGGAGGTGTTCAACAGCATCGAGCAGCCCGAGGAGGGCGAGCTGGTCCGGCAGAAGATCCGGCTCCGCGACACGTTCCTGACCCGGGCGGAATGGCTGGCCTCCCGCTGGGCCATCATCCGGGGCGGGATCATCGGCTTCTTCGTGGGCATGATCCCGGCGGGCGGCATCACCACCGCCTCGTTCCTGGCCTACCTGGCGGAGAAGCGGGTCGCCCAGCACCCGGAGGAGTTCGGCAAGGGCGCCATCCAGGGCGTGGCCGCGCCCGAGGCGGCCAACAACTCCGCCTCCATCAGCGGCTTCGCCCCCCTGCTGGCCCTGGGGGTGCCGGGCTCGCCCACCACCGCCGTCATGCTGGCCGGCTTCATGATGTGGGGCATCCGGCCGGGCCCCTTGCTCTTCCAGAACAACGCCGACCTGGTGTGGGGCCTCATCTCCAGCAAGTTCATCGGGAACCTGATCCTGTTGCTGATGAACGTCTTCCTCATCCCGATCTTCGTGATGGTGCTGCGGGTGCCCTACACCATCCTCATGGGCTTCATCGTGATCTTCGCCGCGGTGGGCGCCTTCACGGTGAACAACACCATCTTCGACGTCTGGGTGATGCTCGGCTTCGGCGTCCTGGGCTACATCATGAAGAAGCTGGACTACCCCATCGTGCCGCTGGTCCTGGCCATGGTCCTCGGCCGCCTGGCCGAGAACTCGCTGCGCCAGGCCCTCACCATCTCGGGCGGGAGCCTGGCCATCTTCTTCACCCGCCCCATCACGCTGCTCTTCATGATCGCCGCCATCCTGGGCTACCTCTCCCCGGTGATCCGCTGGGCGCTGGCGCGGCGGCAGCCGGCGAAGGCGTAACGCAAAACGTGAAACGTAAAACGTCAGGAGCAGAGGCGCCGAACGGCGCCCGTTCCTTACGTTTCACGTTTTGCGTTTTACGTTGCCCTTAGAGAGCCTCGAACCGCGCGGTGAAGTGGCGGAGGAAGGGGGGCTCGTAGGTGAGGCGCATGCCGCGGATCGCCTCCTTCTTGGCGACGACCGCCTCCAGGCCCTCCAGGATGTAGTCGAAGTGGCTCTGGGTGTAGACGCGGCGGGGGAACGCCAGGCGCACCAGCTCCATGGCCGCCGGCTGGAACACGCCGTCCACCGTCTTGCCGAACATCACGGAGCCGATCTCGCAGGACCGGATGCCCTCGGCCCGGTACAGCTCGCAGACCAGCGCCTGCCCGGGGAACTGCGCGGGCGGGATGTGGGGCAGGAAGGCCTTGGCATCGATGTACACGGCGTGGCCGCCCGGCGGCTGGACCGTGGGGATGCCCAGGCGGTTCAGCCCCGCGGCCATGTAGCGGCTCACGGCCAGCCGGTAGGCCAGGTAGTCCTCCTCCAGGACCTCGTCCAGACCCACCGCAATGGCTTCCAGGTCGCGTGCGGCCAGCCCGCCGTACGTCGGGAACCCTTCGGTCAGGATGAGGAGGCTCCGCAGGCGATCCACCCAGGTCCCCTCGCGGAGCGCGATGAAGCCGCCGATGTTGACCAGCGCGTCCTTCTTGGCGCTCATGAGGCAGCCGTCCGCCAGCTCGAACGTCTCCCGCGCGATCTGCCGCACCGGCCGCCCCGCCTGCCCCGGCTCGCGCAGCTTGATGAAGTAGCTGTTCTCGGCAAAGCGGCAGGCGTCCAGGATGAACGGGATGCCGTGGCGGCGGTAGATGGCCGAGACCGCCCGCAGGTTGGCCAGGGACACGGGCTGCCCGCCGCCCGTGTTGTTGGTGATGGTCAGCATCCCGCAGGGGATGTGCCCCCGGGGCTCGCGGCAGAACGCCTCCAGCCGCTCGAGGTCCATGTTCCCCTTGAAGGGGTGCGGGTGCTGCGGCTGCCTGCCCTCCGGGATCACGAGGTCCACCGCCTCGCCGCCCAGCTGCTCGATGTTGGCGCGGGTGGTGTCGAAGTGGCTGTTCGAAGGGATGCGGCTCCCGGGCGTGACCAGGTGGGAGAAGAGCAGGCGCTCGGCGGCCCGCCCCTGGTGCGTGGGAATGACGTGCCGGTAGCCGGTCAGCTCGCGCACCGCGCGCTCGAACCGCGCGAAGCTGGTCGAGCCCGCGTAGCTCTCGTCCGAGCCCAGCATGGCGCCCCACTGCGCCGCGCTCATGGCCGTCGTGCCGGAGTCGGTGAGGAAGTCGAAGGTGACGTCGCGCGCGGGCACCAGGAACAGGTTGTGCCCGGCCGCCTGCAGGACCTGCTCGCGCTCCTCGCGGCTCCGGCGCGGCAGCGGTTCCACCATCTTGATCTTGAACGGCTCGATGATCGTACGGCGCGGGGTGCGGTCCATGTCCGAGGCTCCGGGAGGCGAGGCGGCGGCGCGGGGCCAGGACGCCGACGTCAGGGAGTCCGGGCGCGGCCGTTGGGGGTCGTGCCGTTCCCGCGGTCGGCCGCGGTGCGCGCGCCGGCCTGGACGGTGACGGCGGTCCCGGTGGCGAGCTGGCTCAGATTGGAGGTGGCCACGCGCTCCCCCACGCGCACGCCCTCCAGGATCTCCACGCGGCCGTCCACGCGCTGGCCGGTGCGCACGCGCCGCTCCTCGGCGCGGCCGTCCGCGACGACGTAGACCTTCACGATCCCGGCGAAGCTCACCACGGCCTCCTCGGGCACGAAGGGTACGCCCGCGTCCCGTCCGACGAGGATGGAGGCCTTGGCGAAGAAGCCGGGCTTGAGCAGGCGGCGCGGGTTGGGCACGGAGGCCTCCACCGTGAAGCTCCGGTTCTCCACGTCCACCACGGGGCTGACCCGCGTCAGGCGGCCGGGGAACACCTGGTCGGGGTAGGCCTCGACCGTGACCTGGACCGCCCGCCCCACCCCGATCTGGGGCGCGAAGCGCTCGGGCACGTCGCCCTGCAGCTTCAGCGCGTCCGTGGCCACCAGGGCCAGCAGCGGCGACTTCTCCTTGAAGGTCTCGCCCGGGTTCACGAACCGCTTGCGCACGAAGCCGTCGATGGGCGAGAGGACATCCGTGTCGCCCAGCCGCTTGCGGGCCAGCTCCAGGGCGGCCGCCGCCTGCTCCACGCCGGCCTCGGCGTTCTTGACGGCGGCGCGGTCGCTCTCGACCTGGGCCTCGGAGGCGGTGAGGGAGGCCGCCGCCATGTCGTGCTGCGTCTGGGCCGAATCGCGCTGGCTGGCGGAGATCGCCCCCTCGGCGAAGAGGTCCCGGAAGCGCGTGAGGTTCAGCGCCGCGTCCGCCAGGACCGCGCGGGCCCGCTCCTGGTTGGCCCGGCTGGACTGGAGGAGCTGCCGGGCGCGCTCCAGCGCGTCGCGGGCGGCCTGGAGCGTGGCCGTGAGGCGCTCGACCTCCAGGCGCGCCTCGCGGTCGTCGAGCTTGAGCACGAGCTGGCCGGCCTTCACCGGGTCGCCCAGGTCGACCAGGATGCGCGCCACGGTGGCCGGCACTTCGTTGGCCAGCGTCACCTCGTGCTGCGCCAGGAGCGTCCCCACGATCTGGACCGAGCGCTGGACCTCGCGGCCCTCCGCCTCCGCCACGGTGGTCGCCACGCGGCGTTCCGCGGGGGCGGGCGTGGCGGCGGCGCTCGGCGCCTCGCGGGAGCAGGCCGCGACGAGGATCGTCCCGGAAAGCAGCAGGAAGCCCAGCAGGTTTCTGGTGAGACGCGCCATGCCCGTCCTTGCCGCCGGCGGAAGGTCACAGAGGAAGCCGGCAGACGCTACCACCCGCCGTGGCGCCGGGCAAGCCTTTTCTGGGTGCGTGCGCTGCTCTGCTCGGTGTTTAATTGACAGTCCTTCCTGGGCTAAGATATAAGACCGCATTGGCCCGCCGGGGCAAGGAGCGCCGCATGATTCCCCGACACCTCATCGGTCCCATCCTGCTCGTGTTCATCGCCCTGAACCTGGTCGGGCAAGTCCTCCCGCTCTACACCGACTACCTCTGGTTCCGGGAGGTGAAGCTGACCTCCGTCTTCACCACGATCCTCTGGACCAAGATTGCGCTCGGCACGCTGGCGGGCCTGGCCTTTGCCCTCCTGGCGTACCTGAATGTCCGGCTGGCCGCCCGATCGCGCGGCGGCGACGTCCTGATCGAGCTGGAGGACCCGCTCGGCCTGCCCAGCCGGCTGGTGATCGAGCCGCTCTTTCGCCGGCTGCTCCTGCCCGGGGCACTCGTCCTCGGCCTCCTGGCCGCCCTGCAGGCCGGCAGCCAGTGGGAGACGGTCCTCCGCTTCCTGAACGCCCAGCCGTTCAACATCGCGGACCCGATCTTCGGGAAGGACACCGGGTTCTACGTCTTCCGCCTCCCCTTCTACAACATGCTCTACACCTGGCTCCTGGTCGCGCTGGGCGCCGTCTTCGTGCTGGTGGTGGTGACCTACGTGCTCCACCGGGGCATCCTGATGACCCCCCGGGGGCCGCAGGTGCTGCCGCGCGCCCGGGCGCACCTCCTGGGCCTCGGCGCCCTGATCCTGGTGGTGAAGGCCGGCGGCTACTACCTGGACACCTTCGAGCTGCTCCTCTCGCCGCGCGGGATCCTGTTCGGGGCCGGCTACACGGACCTGAACGCGGCGCTCCCCGCCCTCCGCGTCCTGGCCGTCCTGGCCCTCGTGGCGGCGGCCGTCTGCATCTGGCAGATCGGGCGCCGCGGCATCCGGCCGGTGGCAGCGCAACGACCCCACCATCAAGAACGTGCGGCTCTGGGACCACCGGCCGCTGCTCGCCACGTACGGCCAGCTCCAGGAGATCCGGACCTACTACCGGTTCGTGGACGTGGACAACGACCGGTACAGCGTGGACGGCCAGCTCCGCCAGGTGATGCTCTCCCCGCGCGAGATGTCCTACCGCCACCTGCCCAGCCGGATCTGGATCAACGAGCGGCTGACCTACACCCACGGCTACGGCATGGTGCTGGGACCGGTGAACCGCATCAGCCCCGAGGGCCTGCCCGAGTTCTGGATCCGGGACATTCCCCCCGTCTCCGCCGGGCCGCTCAAGGTCACCCGGCCGGAGATCTACTACGGGGAGCTGTCGAACGACTACGTCTTCGTGCACACCAAGGCCCAGGAGCTGGACTACCCCTCGGGCGACCAGAACGTCTACACCCGCTACACGGGCGAGGGCGGCGTCCCGGTGGGGTCCTTCCTGCGGAAGCTCCTGCTGGCCGCCCGCTTCGCGGACGTGAAGATGGTGCTCTCGGACGACATCTCGGCCGAGAGCCGCATCATGTACCACCGGCAGGTGGAGGAGCGGGTGCGGAAGGCGGCCCCCTTCCTCCAGTTCGAGCGGGATCCGTACCTGGTCATCGCGCAGGGCGGGCGGCTCTTCTGGATGCTGGACGGCTACACGACCAGCAGCCGCTTCCCCTACTCCGAGCCGGTGCGGGGCCTGGGCAACTACATCCGGAACTCCGTGAAGGCGGTGCTGGACGCGTACAACGGGAGCCTGGCCTACTACGTGAGCGAGCCGGGCGACCCGGTCATCAAGGCCTACGCCCAGGCCTTCCCGGGCCTCTTCCGGCCGCTGTCCGCCATGCCGGCGGACCTCAAGGCCCACATCCGCTACCCCCAGCACCTGCTCGCCATCCAGGCCCGCATGTTCGCCACCTTCCACATGCGCGACCCGCAGGTCTTCTACAACAAGGAGGACCTCTGGACCATCCCGCGCCGGACCGTGGAGGGCCAGGACCGCGAGATGGAGCCCTACTACACCATCATGCGGCTCCCCGGCGAGAAGCGGGAGGAGTTCATCCTGCTCACGCCCTTCAACCCGGCGCGGCGGGACAACATGATCGCCTGGATGGCCGCCCGGAGCGACGGGGAAAACTACGGGAAGATCCTCGTCTACAACTTCCCCAAGCAGAAGCTGATCTACGGACCGCGGCAGATCGAGGCGCGGATCGACCAGGACGCCTTCATCTCCCAGCAGCTCACTCTCTGGCGGCAGAGCGGCTCGCAGGTGGTCCGGGGCAGCCTGCTGGCCATCCCCATCGAGCAGTCGCTCCTCTACATCCAGCCCCTCTACCTGGCGGCGGACCAGAGCTCGCTGCCGGAGCTGAAGCGGGTCATCGTGGGCTACGGCAATCACATCGCCATGGAGGAGAGCCTGGAGGCGTCGCTGAACCAGATCTTCGGCGCGGGCGGGCGGGGCGTCCTGGCGCGCGCCGAGGCCGTGCGCGCGGAGGCGGCCCGGGCCGCCCTCCCGGCCGGTCAGGCGCCTCCGCCGGCCGCAGACGTGCGCGGGCTGGCCGACCAGGCCTGGCAGCAGTACACCCGGGCGCAGGACCTCTTGCGGCAGGGCAACTTCGCGGGCTATGGCGAGGAAGTCAAGCGGCTGGAGGGGACGCTGAAGGTGCTGAGGGAGCGGGCGAAGTGAGGCGGACGTAACCCGTGACTCGTCACACGTAACAGAACCCGGAGCCAGCTCTTCCGAAGGTTACGCGTTACGTGTTACGCGTTTTCTTTTCCTCCTGCAGCTCCCGATACTCGTCCACCGTCGACCCGATCCACTCCGCCCCGTCCGTCCAGACTTCCTTCTTCCAGATCGGCACGACGGCCTTCAGCCGCTCGATGGCGTAGGCGCAGGCCTCCAGCGCCTCCCGGCGGTGCGGGGCGGCGATCACGATGGCCACGCTCGCCTCCCCGATGGTCAGGGGGCCCGTGCGGTGCACCATGGCCACCTCGTCCACGGACCAGCGACCCCGGATCTCCTCGCCCAGCTTCCGCATCATGGCCGTCGCCATCTCGGGATAGGCCTCGTACTCGAGCGATTGCACCTGGCGGCCGCGGGAGAACTCGCGCACGATGCCCAGGAAGCTGGCCACGGCCCCCGAGGTCCTCCGCGACACTGCCTGCACCAGGGGGTCGAGCGCCAGAGGCTGGTCGGTGACCGCGTAGAGGTCGAGCCCGCCGCTCACCGGCGGGATGAGGGCCACCTCGTCGTCCTCCGAGAGCCTGCGCCCCCCCTCGGCATACTCCCGGTTCACCGCCACCCGGAGCGATGCCTTCATGGGCAGGAGGGCCGGCCGCTCGACGACGAGGCGATCCAGGAGCATGGCCACGGTGGCTCCCTCGGCCATCTCGACGACCAGCTCCCGCTGCCGCAGGGCCTCCCGTGCCCCCGCAAATGCCTTGATGCGGACCTTCATCCCTCGCCTCCGCGCCCTTCGCCCGGCCTCCGCACCACAAACACCGTGTGATCCTTTGTTTACCATGAGTTAGGTTCGGAAACCTAACATTCGTTGGACGGATTGTCAACAAGCGGGACACCGAAAAACGCCGCAACCCGGCCGGTTTCGCACGGTTGCGGGCACTTCGGCCTTGACGAAGGAATTGTTCCCGTGTTACTAAATGCCTGGAAAAACTGAAGTTATGGCGTCGCCTGGACGCGTGCTCCTCCCACAGCTCTCATCCGCTCCCGCTGGGATGACTCGCCGCCGCAGCGGTGACGCTGCGCGGTCAGTTCTTTCCGTCTTCTTCGTCTCTGCTATCGCTGGTAGCCTCTGTGGCGCACGATCTTCGTGGCCCGAGTTCGCAGTACGCGCGGTGCGGTGAGTAGAGCGGTGCTCCGCCACGGAGCACGACGCGTCCCGGAGCCCAGGCCGCGGGATATCCGGGAACGACTGGACGGGCGGCTGGAGGCCAAATGACGATCAAGGTGCTCGCCGGATCGGCCACCGAGAAAGGTCGCCTGCTGACCCAGATCGTCCGGCGCCTGCTGGACGAGCTGGGCTACGACGACTTCCGGGCTCGGGTCGGCGGTGGCGGGACCGATCTGGACGTGAAGGCCAAGCATCGCGCCACCCAGGCTCCCATCCTGTGCAAGGCCCGCTCCCTGCCCCGCGAGGTTGGCGTGGACGAGCTGAAGCGCTTTCTGGCCGTGTACGGGCAGGGCAAGAAGAAGGACCGGCGCTTCGTCGGGCTGTTCCTGGCCTTTGCCGGCCTCAACGAGGCCGCCCGGGAATGGTACGCCGGCCTGGAGGAAAAAGGCAAGGGCGAGTTCCACGTCTTCGCGCCGGAGAAGATCCTGGCCCTCCTCCGCCGGTCGCGCATGATCGGCATTCCCGAGGTGGTGGAGCCCGCCATCAAGTCGCGCATCCGCACCGACGTCGGCCCCCGCTTCCTGGCCTTCCACGAAGGCCACATGTACTGGGTGCAGCTCATTCTCACGGGCCGCAAGCCGACCGCCTATGCGGTGCTCGGCTCCCACGGCGAGCTGGTCTCCCGCATCGTGGCGCGCGAGCTGAAGCGGCTGGACCCGGCCCTGGAAGGCAAGCGCCTGGTCGACCTCTACCTGCGCGACAAGATCTTTCTGACCCTGGTGGACATGATCCCGCGCAACCTCGAGGCGCTGACCAAGGAGGTGCGCGAGCCGCTGGCCGACGTCCGCGACACCATGCAGGACCTGGTCCGCGAGAACCTGGTCACGGTGGAGCCGGACGGGCAGCCGCGCTGGAAGATGGACAAGTATGCGCTCCGGCCCGACCTGGGCCTCTTCCTGTCCCTGGCCCGGCAGTACCTGGACGGGCCGAACCGCTTCCGGTTCCTGGGCTCGGCGTACGCCTCCGCCATGATGGCCTCCGAGGTGCCGGGCTACCTGGAGGCCCGCTGGCGCTTTCGGGGGCCGGACCGCGACCGGACCGGGCTGTACCGCTTCCTCTCGCTGAGCCCCAGCGCCCTGCACCACGCCCTGTTCACGCCCACGGATCGCTACATGGTGCCCGAGCCTGACGGCCGCCCCGGCCATGAGCGGGAGCGCACGCGCGTCCCGCACATGAACCGGCTGCTGGGCGACCTCCTGGTGCGGCTGGCCAACGACATGGAGCAGCCGCAGTTCCAGGAGGCGCTGGTCATGAAGGGCATCAAGGCTCACCTGTTCCGCGCCTCGGCCCGGGCCGCCAGCATTCAGGAGCAGGCCTTCACCCTGCACGCCGACACACTGTTGACCCAGGGGCGGCCCGTGGCCGCGCGGGCGGGGGCGGCGGGGCGGGCGGATGCCGAGCACTTCATCGAGCTGGGCACGGCCCTCATGCACATGGAGGAGTACGACCAGGCCGTGGCGCAGTTCGACCGGGGCATCAAGGACCTGCGCGATCCCAGCCGGCTACTCACCGCGTGGAATCACCGGGGCATCTGCCTGCTGAACCTGCGGAAGTTCACCGACGCCATCACCTGCTTCAACGAGGCGCTGCGCTACAACGCGAACTCCAAGGTGGCGTGGTATCACAAGGCGGTGTGCCTGAAGGAACTGGGCGACCTGAACGGCGCCCAGCGCTGCTGCCGCCGCGCGCTGGAGATCGACCCGAACTACGCGGAGGCGCAGGAGCTGATGCAGATACTGTAGCCGCCGCCGGCCTCGCGCCGCGGCCCGAGGCCGGGGAAGCGGCTGCCTGAATCACCGGCGCCCCGGTGCCCTCGCCAGGCGTTCCTCCCGCGAGCGATCCCCCCATCCCCAGTGCCCTGTCTTCGCGTGCGTCCATTTCTTGGGCCAGTGCCCGTGCTTTGCGCCGTGCCCCTTCGGCACCATGCGCACCTCGTCTGCCCCGAAGACCAAGGCCCCGGCCAGTGTGCGGCCCTTCAAGAGGCCATGGGTATCTTCGGAGGCGAAGCCCGCCGCCGGGACATCGAACTGGCACACCAGCGGCTTCCCGGTGGGGCGCGTGGCCGGGCGGCGGCCTTCGCAGCGCCGGAGGCTCACCTCATCCCCGGTCCGGCCGAACGTGAGCGATCCCCGATCGAGCTGACTCTCCGGATCGAACGTTGCCGAGGGGAGGATGGCGACGGAAACCACGCCGGTCTTGCCCGGATTGATGGCCTCTTGCCGGATATCGATGGCGACGACGATGGCGGGGTTCGGGATGATGTTCCCCGGACCCTCGTCGCTCGTCCCGGGAATGAGCAAGTCCCCGTTGCTCGCCAGGGCCATCCCGACGAACTCCTTCTCGGCCCCCGCCGTCCCGAGCGACGTCCCGTAGAGGAGTACGGGCTCCGGGCCGAGCGGGGTCAGGCCGAGCTTCACCACGAACGCCACGTCGCCCCCTGCGGCGCTCACGGGCTCCCCGACAGCCAGCGCCTCCGGGAAATCGGTGGAGCTCGTCACGCCGGAGAGGTACACCTCGCCGCTGGAGGTGACCGCGATCCCTGTCGCCGTGTCGTCGTCGGTGCCACCGACGTAGGCGAGGTACGCGAGGTCGGGCTCGGACACCGACGCGCCAAACTTGGCGACGAAGCTATCGTACGAGCGTGCCGGCAGGGCCGGCTCACCTGTCGTCTGGGCCAGCAGACCGCCCTCGAAACCGGGGAGGTCCGTGGTGCCGGCGACGTACACGGCCCCCGACCCATCGACGCCCACGCCGACCGCATACTCGTCGCCCGCGCCCCCGAGGAACGTCGAGACGAGGAGGCTGTCTTCGCCGGCGGCTGCAGCGGAGAAGCTGGCCACAAAGGCGTCACCAGGTCCCCCGCCGTAATCCGGCTGCACCGCGAGCTTGACCGGGAAGTCGTTGGTCGGCTCGGGGTCCGCGTAGGTCTCCCCGGCGATCGAAATGATGCCCAGGCTGTCCACGGCGACGCCATTTGCCGCGTCTTCGCGCGCGCCGCCGTGGAAGGTGGCGTAGAGCACCCGAGGGGGGACCGCCATGCTTGTGGGCGTATCGCCCGAGGCGTCGAGCACCATGAGGAAGGCGTCGTTCACCCCGCCGAATGCCGGCTGCGCGGCGGTGGGGGTCGTCGGAAACCGGGTTTCGGAGTCGGTGCCCCCACTGACGTATACGCGACCAGCCGCATCGATGGCGACTCCCGTCGCCATGTCGTAACGGCCGTCCCCGCCCAGGTACGAGGTGAACTCCACCGCACCATCCGGCGTCAATCTGGCGATCCAGCCTTTCATTCCCCCGAGGTACTCGTCGCCGCCGAGGATATCGCCGTCGGCGTCCTCGAGCGCCGTCAGGGCAGGCAACGACGAGGAGCTCGTCGCGCCAACGACCACGGCTCCACCGGCCGCATCGAGGGCGATGCCGTTCGGCACGTCCCCGCCATCGCCGCCCAGGAGGGTGGTCCACATCGGCGTGCCGGTCGGCGACTGTTTGGACACGAAGACATCCCAGCCGCCCGCTACCGGCAGCGTCGTCTCGTCCGGATAGACGCTGCCGGTGAAGTAGGTGTTGCCGGCACTATCCACGGCGAGGAAATCAACTGCCGCCTCGCCCCCGCCCGGAAGAACGGGGACCGGATCGATGACGAGCGGGAGATGCGCGAGATATGTCCCCACAGCGAAGCCGAGCTTCCCGTCGGCCCGCACGACGTAACGGCCGCTCACCACCTCGCGCCGCCCCCCGACCTCCTGATACACGTGCGGGGGCGAATGTCGGATGGTGAGCCCGCCGGCGGCGAGCCGCAGCGTGCCATCTGCCTCGACTTCCATGCTTTCGACGCCGGAGAACTCGATCGCGAGGTCCTCGACCCGCGCCCCGGGCTTCACCACGAGATCGTATTCCAGCGTACGCGGATTTCCATAGAAGACGAGATCTGCCCCGGGATAGGCGTCGCGATACCGAATGCCCAGATACGTCGGCACGTTCGTTCGCCATCGGCTGGCATCCGACCCGAGCATGTAGTGCACCACGCCCGGGGCCTTTTCGAGGTGCTCGATCGCTGCCGGGCGAGACGGCGCGGCCATCCGCATACCGATCTTCCGAGTGCGGGAGGGGGGCGAGATGAGACGCTGCAGCATGCGCTGTCGCAGGGTGAGGCGGACGCCGGGGGCCAAGCGGGGGCGCCCCTGGCGCACCTCCAGGGTCACCTCGCCGTCCTTGGCCAGCAGGCGGTGCGCGCCGAGCCGCGCGCCGAAGCGCACGTCGGGCGCGAACTGCCCGACGTTGGGCTCGAATCGCACGGGGAGCGAAGTGCGAGCCGGCGCGGGCGCCGGAGGCGCGGCCGCGAGGGCAGCAGGCAGCAGCACGAGAATGCCGGCGGCAACGGTCTTCAGGGCGCGGGCCATCGCGGAACGCATGTCAGAGGCTCTCCTCATAACAGGAACACGCAAGCTGCTCGGCAAGGATGAACGTGGCAGCAAGAAGCGGTGAGACACGGGCAGGTTATCGGCTGGCGGGCAGGCCGCGAATCCCCGATCGGCCCCCGCCCTATCGGCGACTCGGGTGACGGATGCTGGCACCCGAGGGTTCAGGCGACGAATACTGCCCTGGTTGCCCAGAGGAGTCAAGGCGAAACAATCGGGGAGGTCATGCCGGAGTGTGCGGGCAGCCCCGGGAGGGCGATCGCGATCAGGCGGCGGTGCGGATCTTGAGGAACATCCCGGGCAGCGCGGCCTCGGGAACGTCGGTCACGAGGATGTGCGTGAGGCCGTTCTGCCGCCAGAGCAGGAGGTGCCGGCCCTCCGCCAGGCGGTAATGCGGCCGGTAATTCTGGACGGTGAGCCGCGCCCCGTCGGGGATCATCAGCTCCCCGGGGAGCAGGAACAGGGTCGAGTACTGCATGGCCTTGTTGCGGTAGATGAGGGCCGCAGCCTTCTTCCCCTGCACCTCGCTCGGCAGGCCGGAGATGAGCTGGATCTCGGCGTCGCCCGCGAAGGCGGGGCCGATGGGGAACCCCACGAGGTCCGGCAGCGGGTCCAGCACCGACCGGGGGTCGGGCGCCGGGCGGGGCATCAGCTCCTCGACGTACTCGACGTGCTCGCGCAGGGCATCGCGGATCAGGCCCGCCAGGGGGTCCTGGGCCAGCCACACGCCGCCGGCCCAGACAATCGCCACGGCGGCCATGGCGCCCACCAGGCTCGGCGCGAGGCGCGGACGCCAGGCCCGCCACGCGCGCCACCAGGCCGGCCCGGCCGTCCGGCGGGACGCCTGCACGGGCTGCACGACGAGGCGGCCGATGCGGAGCCGCAAATCCGCCGGCGCGGTGTGGCGGGGCAGCCGCTCGCGCAGGAGCGCCCGGAGGCGGGCGTCGGCCGCCGCCGCCTCCCGGCACTCGGCGCAGCCGGTCAGGTGCGCCCGCACCGCCCGGGACACGGCGTCCGGCAGGCCGTCCCGATCGAGATCGGGCAAGGAATCGCGGGCCTCGTGGCAGTCCATGGCTAGACTCGCAGGTAGTCGCGGAGCTGCTCCCGCAGGAGCGCCCGCGCGCGGAAGAGCCGGGACTTGACCGTGCCCACGG
Organism: Methylomirabilales bacterium (SeqCode); assembly: GCA_041946635.1. Taxonomy (GTDB): domain Bacteria; phylum Methylomirabilota; class Methylomirabilia; order Methylomirabilales; family 2-02-FULL-66-22; genus 2-02-FULL-66-22. The sequence goes on along the minus strand of JBHGAX010000073.1, from coordinate 2,708 downwards.
GGCAGGCCATGATCTCGGCCACCTCGGTCATGGTGAAGTCCTCGACGTCGGCCAGCAGCACGACGCTCCGGTACTCCTCGGGCAGGCGCTGCAGGGCCGCCTGGAGATCCAGGCCGGCCGCGCCGTCACCCTGCCGGCCCAGCCCGCCGATTCCGGTCCCCCGCGCGCCGTCCGTCACCATGCCCTCCAGCGTTTCCGGATCCTGCGGCTCCGGCATCCGGCCCTTCCGCTTCGCCAGGGTGTAATACGTGTTTCTCAATATTTGAAACAACCAGGCGCGCAGATTGGTTCCCGGCGCGAACCCGTGGGCACCCCGCAGGGCGCGGAGATACGTCTCCTGCACCAAATCCTCGGCCTCGACGGGATCGCGCGTGAGCCACCGCGCCGTGTTGTACAGGGCATCCAGGTGCGCGAGGGCCTCGGGCGGCAGCGCGCCCGCGGCCTCGCTCACGATGGGCGAGTCCCCGTCAGGCGATGGCACCCGGCTGGCGGAAGGCGGAGAGGACATGTATGATCACCGCGGGGCGGACGGGCGTCCGGAGCGGGATCCCCGCCGCAGCGGGCGTGCCGGGACGGCCGGGCCGCCCTCCGTGCCCGCCGGCGACACGGCGCGGCCGCCGGGTCCGCCTTGGCTAGCGTCGTCGTGCGGCAACAGGACCCTCGAACCGCGGAGGTGCAGCCATGGCCAGTGCCTACATCCTCATCGAGGTGGCGCCCAAGAAGGCGCGGACCGCCTGTGCGCGGATTGCGAAGCTGGACGGGGTGCAGGCTGCGCACCTGGTGACCGGCCCCTACGACATCATCGCGCTCGTGCAGGCGGCAGACCCTCAGGCGATCGGCGCCCTGGTCCTGTCCAAGATTCATGCCGTGGACGGCGTAGGGAAGACCATCACCTGCGTGGTCGTGTAACGGCGCCCCGGAACCCTGCGGCGCGACGCGCGTTGCCTGCCCCGGAGCCCGGAAACCGCGGGAGCCGCGGACCTGGGCCGTCCCCGCGAGCGGGCGCCTCAGCGTCCCGAAACCGTCAACTCTTCCGCCAGGCCCACGAAGGTGCGCACCATCACGCCCGTGGCCCCCCGTGGCTGGTAGCCCTTCTCCTTCTCCGCCTCCACGGTCCCGGCGATGTCCAGGTGAACCCAGGGGGTGTCGCCCACGAATCGCTGGAGGAACTTGGCCGCCGTGACGGCGCCGCCCTTCCTGCCACCGCTGTTCTTGATGTCCGCCACGTCGCTCTTGATCAGCTCGTCGTATTCCGGGTCCAGCGGCAAGGGCCAGATCTTCTCGCCCGCCGCCCGCGCGGCGGCGGTGACGGTCTCCAGCAGGCGCGCGTCCCCCCCGAACGCCCCGGTGTTCACGCTCCCCAGCGCCACCACGCAGGCGCCGGTCAGGGTCGCCGCGTCCACCAGGTGGGTGGCACCGAGCCGGCGCGCGTAGTGCAGCGCATCGGCCAGCACCAGGCGCCCCTCGGCGTCCGTGTTGACGACTTCCACCGTGGTGCCGCTCATCATGCGCAGGATGTCGCCGGGCTTCAGGGCCGACCCGCTCGGCAGGTTCTCGGTCGCCGGGATGACGCCCGTGACGCGAAGCGGCAGCTGCAGCGTCGCGATGGCCGTCATGGCGGCCAGCACGGCGGCGGCGCCGGCCATGTCTCCTTTCATCGCCCCCATGTTCTCGGCCGGCTTGATGGAGATGCCCCCCGAGTCGAAGGTGATCCCCTTCCCGACCAGGCCCAGGTGCGGCCCGCGGGCGCGGGGGCGGTGCTGCAGGACGATGAGCTGCGGCGGCTCCTGGCTCCCGCGCGCGACGCCCAGCAGGCCCCCCATGCCCAGGCGGGCGATCTGCGCCGGCCCGAGCACGCGACACCCCAGGCCGGCGCGGCGTGCCATGGCCCGGGCCCGGGCGGCCAGCTCCCGGGGCGTCAGGGTGTTCCCGGGCTCGTTCACGAGATCCCGGGCGGCGTTGGTCGCTTCGGCCAGCACGCTGCCCCGCCGGACGGCCCGCCGCATGGCCGGGAGCTTGGCCGCATCCCGCTCGAGGAGCGTCAGGCTCGCGATCTCGGCCTGCTCGCCGCCATTCCCCTTGTAGACCATGAAGCGGTAGAGGCCCAGGAGCGTGCCCTCGACCAGGGCCTGCGTGGCGGCTGCGGGGTCGAGCCCGCCCGCCCCCGCGCCGTGCACCACGCTGGCCACGCGCCGCGCACCGATCTTCCGGAGCTGCCGCGCGGCCTCGCCGGCCGCCATGCGGACCCGGTCGACGCCGAACTCCTCCGGCTTCCCGAGACCCAGCACGAGGACGCGCCCCGCGGGCAGCCGGCCCAGCGTGTGGAGCAGCGTCTGCTCGCCCCAGGTGCCCTTCGCCTCGCCCGAGCGGATGAGGCCGGCGATGGCGCCGCCGAGCGCGGCATCCACGGCCGCGGTGGCGCCGCTCAGCACCCGCCCCGGGCCGCGCGCGCGGCGGCCCGGGGCCACCGTGCCTTCGAACAGATTCACCACCAGCGCGTCCGCCCGGACCGCCGTCACATCGCCCCGCTCCACCCGGATCTCCACGCCGCCTCCGCGCTTCTCCAGCGTCCAGCGTGCTTCGTCCACCGCCGGGACCGTGCCTCGAACCGCACCCCGGACGTTGGACGTTGCCTTGGACCTTGGACGTTGGACCTTGGACGTTGGACCTTGGACGTTGGACGTTGGACGTTGGACGTTGGACCTTGG
>JBHGAX010000072.1:0-19524 GCA_041946635.1 Methylomirabilales bacterium (SeqCode) | reverse complement strand
CGGTTCGCCGACCCCAGCACGTTCGCGTTCTTGTGCTTGATCACCTCAACCAGCTCCTTCCGGGCCGGGCCGAGGTACTTCCGCGGGTCGAACTCCTTCGGGCTCTCCGCGAGGACCTTCCGGATCATGGCGGTGACCACCATGCGGCCGTCCGTGTCGATGTTGATCTTGCACACGGCGGAGCGCGCCGCCTCGCGGAGCTGCTCCTCGGGCACGCCGGCCGCGCCCTCGAGCTTCCCGCCGTACTCGTTGATCATGGCCACGTACTTCTGCAGCACCGAGGAGGCGCCGTGGAGCACGATGGGGAAGCCCGGCAGCCGCTTCTCGATCTCCTTGAGGATGTCGAAGCGCAGGGGCGGGACCGACTCGCCCGGCTTCAGCTTGAACTTGTACGCGCCGTGCGAGGTCCCGATGGAGATGGCCAGGCTGTCCACGCCCGTCCGGCCCACGAAGTCCTGCACCTGGTTGGGATCCGTGTAGTGCGACTTCTCGGCCGACACCTCGTCCTCGATGCCCGCGAGGACGCCCAGCTCCCCCTCCACCGTCACGTCGTAGCCGTGCGCGTAGTCCACGACCTGCTTGGTCAGCTTGATGTTCTCCTCGTACGGCAGGTGCGACCCGTCGATCATCACCGAGGAGAAGCCGAACTCGATGCAGGACTTGCAGAGCGCGAACGAGTCGCCGTGGTCCAGGTGGAGCGCCACGGGAATCTGGCTGCCCATCTCCCGCACCATGCGCACCGCCCCCATGGCCATGTAGCGCAGCAGCGTCTGGTTCGCGTAGTCCCGGGCGCCCTTCGACACCTGGAGGATGACGGGCGACTTGGATTCGGCACACCCGAGCATGATGGCCTGGAGCTGCTCCATGTTGTTGAAGTTGTAGGCCGGGATGGCGTAGCCGCCCTCCATGGCCTTCTTGAACATGTCGCGGGTGTTCACCACCCCGAGGTCGTGATACGGCGCCTTCATCTGGCCCCTCAGCGCGCCCCGCGCCCGCCCGCCGCCATGCGGCAGGCGAGCTGGTACGCGTTCCACAGGCCGTTCGGGTTGGCGACCCCTCGCCCCGCGATATCGAAGGCCGTGCCGTGCGCGGGGGTGGTGACGGGAAGCGGCAGCCCGCCCTGCACCGTCACGCCGCGCTCGAAGCCCATGAGCTTCATGGCGATCTGCCCCTGGTCGTGGTACATGGACACGATGGCGTCGCAGAGGCCCTGCTTCGCCCGCAGGAAGATGGTGTCGGCCGGGAAGGGCCCGCTGGCGTCGATGCCGCGGGCCTTCGCCTCCTCCACGGCCGGTGCGATCTCGTCCATCTCCTCCCGGCCGAAGAGTCCGCCCTCGCCGCCGTGCGGATTCAGGGCCGCCACGGCCAGGCGGGGCGCCGTCACCCCGGCGATCTGCAGCGTCCGGTGGATGAGGCCGATGGCGTCCAGCACGCCCTGCTTCGTGATCGAGCCGCTCACCGTGCGGAGGCCGACGTGCGAGGTCACCCGCGAGGTCCACAGGTTGTCGAGCACGTTGATCTCGGTGATGTAGCCGGTCCAGCCGAGCCCGTCGGCCATGAAGTGCAGCTCGTCCGGAAAGCGCGAGCCGCCCAGGTGCATGGCCTGCTTGTTGAGCGGCGCGAAGGTGATCGCATCCAGCCGCCCGGCGTTCGCCAGGGTCAGCGTGACGGCCATGACCTCCAGGGTGGACTTGCCCGCCTCGGCGCTCAGCTTCCCGACCTCGAACTCGCCCGGGGTGACGCCCGGCACATCCAGGAGCTGCACCTCGCCCGTGCCGAACTTGGCCTCCTCCAGGCGGGAGATCACCCGGACCTTCACGCTCGTCTTGGCGGCCTGCTGCCCCATCTCCAGGATCCGCCGATCCCCGATGACCACGACGTCGGCCGGGTCGTGGACCGGGTACCCGGCCAGCAGCTTCGCGACCAGCTCCGGTCCGATACCGGTGGCGTCCCCCAGCAGCAAGGCGACTCTCGGCTTCATGCGAGACTCCTCACAGCACGATGGCCACAGAACACGACCGGTTCTCACCGCAGGTTGAAGACCTCTTCCATCTCCCGCCGCAGCGACCAGAGCCGCGACCCCGCGGGCGGGGTCACCATCTTGGCCGTGATGATCGTGCCCGCGGGGACGTCCTGCGCCAGCCGGTTGTCCGCCATCTGGTAGAAGGGGATGGGATTCTCGCCGTCGGCGCGCCGCGCCTCGACCATGAGCCCCTCGACGCCCTCGATCTGGTGATGGTGCCCGCTGGCCGTGAGCAGCGTGCCGGCCGGCAGCGCCTTCGTGGTCCGCCCGACCACGTCGTAGCGCGGCCGGACGTCCTCCGGTCCCGAGGACCGGCGGTCCAGGGCCGCGGCGAGGATCGTGGTGGCCGATTCCACGCCCAGGAGGTGGGACGGCCGGTAGATCATGGCCGCCTCCCCCGAGCGGCTCACCACGTGGCCCTTGGCCCGCAGGACCTCCCAGCTCTTGCGGTCGTGGCAGCGGACCACCACGAACACGCCGCCGGCGAAGCTCGGCTCGTCGGGGCGGAGCAGGCCGTTGAAGACGTCCACCACCCCGGCCCGGCCCAGGATGCCGCCCAGCTCGGCGGGGACCAGGATGTCCGCGACCTCGGTGGTCCGCGCCACCGGGGCGTGGAAGGCGGGGACGTCCGGCCCGAGGCCCGTGGCGTTGGCCACCAGCAGCATCTCGATGAGGTCGGGGACCGTGTGCTGGGGAATGGCCGCCAGCATCTCGGCGCGCGCCTGCACCACCTCCCGCGCCGGCCGCGTCCCCAGGCTCCAGAGCGCCTCGAAGCCGGGAGCCGCCGCCACGCGGTCCAGGCTGGTCACCCGCCGGGCGGCCGGATCCCAGACGAAGTCGTACTCGCTGGACTTGCCGGCGCTCAGGATCTCCAGCCCGCAGAGCTGCGCCCACACCACCAGCTGCATGAGCAGGCTCGGCTGGTCGCCGTCCACCGGCGTGTACACCAGGCCGGCGCCCTTCGCGCGCCGGTGGAAGAGCGGGCCCACCACCGAGTCCGCCTCCTTGGAGACCATGGCCACGTGCTTCCCGTGCCGGAGCGCGAGGTCGGCGTGCAGGGCCGCCGCCTCCGGGGCGCCCGTGCTCTCCACCACCACGTCCAGCGGAAGCTCGATCAGCATCGGCGCATCGCTGGATACGACGGCCTTCCCGGCGTCCAGGGCGGCGCGGGCCTGGGCGGCCGTGTCGCAGACCGCGATGGCCTCGTCCGGCAGCCCGGCGTGCTTGAAGGCCGCCACGCCCCGCTCCGGCCGGCGCGCGTGGATGGCCACCACCGCGACGCCGGGCGCGCGGCGGGACTGCGCCACGAAGGAGAAGCCGTACTCCCCGGCGCCGATCACCAGGGCGCGGACGCGGGCGGACCTCGCAGACCTGAGCAGCGACTCGACGTACATGGGTCCCTCGTGTTCGGCTAGCGGCGGGCGAGCCGCCACAGCGCGGTGAGGCCGGGCAGCGCGAAGCAGCCGAGCGCCAGCGTGGCGATCGTGCCGGCCAGGGGATTCGACCAGAAGATGGCCAGCGAGCCCTTGGAGAGGATCATGGACTGCCGGAACGCGTCCTCGGCCCGGTCGCCCAGAACCATGGCCAGGACCAGCGGGGCCAGCGGATACTCCAGGCGGCTCATCAGGTACCCGATGGCGCCGAAGAGCAGCACCGTCCAGAGATCGGTGCGCGAGGAGGCCACGGTCCAGGCCCCCACCACGCACACGATGACGATCAGCGGGGCGGTGATGGTGATCGGCACGCGCAGGAGCGCCGCGAAGATCGGCACGGTGATCAGGACCAGCAGCACCGCCACCACGTTGGAGACGTACATGGAGGCGATGAGTCCCCAGACGAAGTCCGGCCGCTCGGCGAAGAGCGCCGGACCGGGCGTGAGGCCCCAGATCATCAGCCCGCCCAGCAGGACGGCGGCCGTGGCGGAGCTGGGCACGCCGAGGGCCAGCATGGGCAGCATGGCGGCGGAGCCCGCAGCCTGGTCGGCCGTCTCGCAGGAGATCAGCCCTTCGGGCTCCCCCGTGCCGAAGCGGGCGCCCGCCCGCGAGAAGCGCCGGGCGATGCCGTAGCTCATGAACGTGGCGGCCGTGGGCCCGCCGGGCGTCACGCCCATCCAGCAGCCGATGGTCGCGCTCCGGAGCAGGGCGACCCAGTGCCGCGGCCAGGCCGCCGCCGCCTGGAGCACGGCGCGCGGGCTCAGGCGGGCCTGCACGCCCTCCGCCTTGGCGGGCGACTGCATGGTCTGGAACAGCTCCCCGATGCCGTAGAGGCCGATGACCACCACCAGGAGGCTGATCCCGCGGCTCAGCTCGGCGATCTCGAAGGTGAGGCGCATGGAGCCGGAGACCGTGTCCATGCCCACGCTGGCCCAGGCGAAGCCGATGGCGATGGACACGATGGTCTTGAAGGGCGAGCCGCCGCCGAAGGCCACGAAGCTGCCGAAGGCCAGCATGAAGACCGTGAAGTACTCCACGGGCGAGAACCTGAGCGCGAAGCGGGTGGCCCAGGAGGACAGGACCGTGACCACGGCCACGCCGAACAGGGCGCCGAAGCCGGACGACAGGAAGGCGAAGGTCAGGGCCTGCGTGGCCCGGCCGGACTTCGCCATGGGGTACCCGTCGAAGGTGGTCGCGACCGAGGACGGCTCGCCCGGGATGTTGAAGAGGATCGAGGTCGTGGAGCCGCCGAACAGGGCCCCCCAGTACATGCTGGTGAGCAGGATGATGGCGGACACCGGATTCATGGCGAAGGTCAAGGGCAGCAGCAGGGTCACGCCGTTGGGCGCCCCCAGGCCGGGCAGCACGCCGACCAGGATGCCCAGGAACACGCCCGCCACCATGAGCACCAGGTGGTACCCGGTGATGGCGATGGCGAAGCCGTTGACGAGGAGCGGGAGGTTCTCCAGCATCGCTCAGTACCAGCCGAAGAGCGCCTCCAGCGGGCCCTTCAGCAGCGGCGTGATGAAGACGATCTCGAAGAGGACGAACAGGATGATGGGCGCGCCCAGGGAGACGCCCAGCGCCACCGTCAGCCGGTGGCGGGCCGCCAGGCCGACCGAGAACAGCAGGTAGAGCGCCGCCGCCACGTAGATGCCGACCAGCAGCGTCACGCCCACCAGGCCGAGCACCGGCACGGCGAAGAGCGCCAGGCGGCCCGCCTGCCCCCGGGTCAGGAAGGGGTGGGCGAGGGCGCCGCGCCGCACCAGGGCCCGGACCAGGTTGACCAGGGAGGCCAGGATGAGGATCACGCCGATGCGGAAGGGGAAGTAGCCGGCCTCGGGGCCGATCTCGCCCCAACCGACGCTGAACTCCAGCGCGCCCGCGAGGATGGTCGCGCCGAAGGCCATGCTGAGGAGCGCGAAGGCGACTTCGAGCGCCAGGCGCGAGACGAGGGGCGCGGACGTGTCTTCCATGCAGCGGCTCCGGCGGGGCCCCGGATGCCGTCCGGGGCCCCGCGGCATCACCCCGGCGGCTACCGTACGAGCCAGCCTTCTTCCTCGTAGATCTTGCGGGCCCGCGCCTCGTCAAGCTTGATGAAAGCCTTCAGCTCGTCCGGCCCCATGTAGTTCGCGGTCTGCGAGGTGCGGGTGATGTACTCGGCCCACTCGGGCTTCTCGCTCACCTTCTTCAGCACGCCGGCGTAGTACGCCGCGGCGCCCGCCGGCGCGCCGCCCGGCAGGAACACGTCGCGCGGCATCTTGTACTCGTCGATCGGCACGCCCTGATCCTTGCACAGCGGGATGTCGGACCACCCCAGGGTGGCCGTGACCTTCGCGCCGGCCGCCAGGCGCATCTTGCTGAAGACGCAGAGCGGGGTGGCCTGGCCGCCCTTCCACTGGCCGACGTTCTCGGCCGGGTTGTTGGTGTTGGAGTCGATGTGCCCGCCCGCGAGCTGCACGGCCGCCTCGCCGCCGGACTTGAACGGCAGGTACGTGAGCTTGATCCCGGTCGCCTTCTCGAACAGGCGGGTCAGGAGCTGGTCCGTGTCCTTGGACTGGCTGCCGCCCATCTTGATCTCCCCGGGGCGCTTCTTGGCGTCGGCCACGTAGTCGGCGGCGGTCTTCCACGGCGCGCCGGGGCGCACCCACAGCAGGAACTCGTCCAGCGCCATGGCGGCGACGGGGGTCAGGTCCTCGAACTTCCAGGCCACCTTCGCCGCCATGGGCAGGATCCACTCGTTGTTGGTGCCGAACACCAGCTTGTGCGGATCGCCCGTCGCGGACTTGACGTACACGAAGCCCTCGGCGCCGGACCCGCCGCCCTTGTTCAGCACCACGATCGGCTGGGGCAGCAGGTTGTACTTCACGATGATGGATTGCACGGTGCGGGCGAAGATGTCCGTGCCGCCGCCGGCGCCGGACGCCACGACGAACTCCACGGGCCGGTTGGGCTGCCAGTCGGCCGCGCCGGCGCCGGCGGGCGCGAGCGCCGCCGCCAGGATCAGGACTGCGAGCAACGTCCTCATGGGGTCCTCCTAGAGTGCGGGTTGCAGGTTCACGCTTCGAGGCCCGAGGTTCCCGCCGATGGGCCTTGAGGGGACTGCATCCGGCCGCGCAGGTGCCGGATGCTGGACTGGTTGTGCTCCTCCGCCAGGGCCACCGCGCGCGCGGCGTCGCGGGCCTGCAGCGCGGCCAGGATGGCCGCGTGCTGCGCCAGCCCGCGGCGGGCGTTCTCCTCGTTGCCGAGGGCCAGGACGCGAAACGGGTAGGAGCGATCCCAGAGGTTCCGGGCCACGCGCAGCAGCTCCGCGTTGCCGGAGGCGGCATACAGGAGCTGGTGGAAGGCCGCATGGCTCCGCACGATCCCCGGCAGATCCTTTTCCCGGGTGACGCGCTCGGTCTCCGCCACGATCTCCGCCAGGCGGGCCAGCTCCTCGTCGCTCATGCGCTCGCACGCCAGGCGGGCGCTGGCGCTGTCGAGGATGGCCCGCAGCTCGTAGATGTCCACCATCTCCTGCTCGGTGGCGGCGGCGACCACCATGCCGCCGCCCCGCGAGAGCGTCTGGACCAGCCCCTCGGCCTCCAGGCGGTTCAGGGCGTCGCGGACCGGCGCGCGGCTCACCCCCAGGCGCTTGGCCAGCTCGTCCTGGTTGAGCCGCGCCCCGCGCGGGAGCTCCCCCGAGAGGATGGCGTCCCGGATTGCCTGGTACGCCAGGTTGCCGATACGGCTATGATCGATGGTGTTCAACGTCATGGCGCATTCCGTCGCCGGTATACGGGATACGGTGTGAAACTACCACGATGTCCGTCGAGGCGTGATGGCAAACCGGGAAGTTGTCATGCTCCTCGGACGACTCTCGCGAGATCGCAGGGCGGCCGGCGCCGACGGCGTTGCGAGCCCAGTTGCGTTGCGGTACCCTGTGCCGGCGCGCGGCGGTTCGATATCCGAGGGTGACGGCGTGGGCGAGCCTCGAAGCCCGAACCGCAGCACCCGGAACCCTCTCGGAGGTCCCATGGCGCGATTCGATTTCCCGCGGTTCCTGGCGGAGACGGGGGTCAGCCTGACGAAGCTCGCCTCCTATTTGCGCGTGGCGCCGACGTACCTGCAGGCCGCCGCGGCGGGCGAGGGGAAGCTCACCACGCGCGACCAGGACGCCTGCCGGCTCCTGCGGCGCCGGCTCATCAGGGCGGTCCAGCTCGACCTGCCGTTCGCCGAGCCGCGGGAGACGTTCACGCGCGAGCACGCCCGGCGGCTCGCGCGGCAGCGCGCGCTGGCGCCCGCGCCGCGACCGCGCCGTGGCCGCGCCGCCCCGCCCCAGGCCCAGGAGGCGATGCTGTGAGCCGCCAGCTCTACCTGGACCTCGCCCGCCGGGGCTGCGCTTGCCTGCGGTGCGGCCCCCTGTCCCTTACTTGCCCATGACCAGGTTGGGGAGCCAGAGGACGGTGGCGGGGACGTAGGTGACCAGGAACAGGACGGCCACCAGGGCGGCCAGGAAGGGCCACAGCTCGCGCGTGAAGTCCTCCACCGACACGCCCACGATCGAGCAGACCGTGTAGAGGATGGTGCCCACGGGCGGCGTCACCGCGCCGATGGTGAGATTGAGAACGAAGACCAGCCCGAAGTGGACCGGGTCGATGCCGAGCTTCGTGATCACGGGGACCAGGATCGGGGTCAGGATGATGAGGAGCGCCGTCCCCTCCATCACGCACCCGAGCAGGAGGAGCAGCAGGTTGAGGAGCAGCAGCACGACGTAGGGATTCTGCGACAGGCTGAAGAGGGCCTGGGCCATCTTCATGGGCACCCGCTCCCAGGTCAGGGCCCACATCAGCCCATTCGCCGTGGCCAGGATCAGCATCACGACCGCCGTGGCCGCCAGGGACTCCACCACGATCGGCCCCAGGTCCCGCCAGTGCAGCTCCCGGTAGACCAGCATGCCCACGAAGACCGCGTAGGCCGCCGCCACGGCGCCCGCCTCCGTGGGGGTGAAGGCGCCGAAGCGCAGGCCCACCAGGATGAACACGGGGAGCAGCAGGGCCCAGGCCGCCCGGCGGGCGTGCTGGACGACGTCCCGGAAGGGCAGCCGGTGGGTCCGCTGCCTGCCGTAGCCCCGCTGCCGGGAGACGATGTGCACGACGACCATGAGGCCCAGCGCCAGGAGCAGCCCCGGGACGATGCCGCCGATGAACAGCCGCCCCACCGAGACGTCGGCCATGAAGCCGTAGATCAGCATCCCGATGCCCGGCGGGATGATCGGCGCGATGACGCCGGAGCTGGCGGTGACGGCCGCGGCGAAGGGCTTGCTGTACCCCTTGCTCACCATCACGGGCACGAGCGTCTTCGAGTCGATGGCCGCGTCCGCGTTGCCGGAGCCCGACATGCCGCCGATGAAGACGCTGTTCAGGACGTTCACCTGGGCCAGGCCGCCCACCCGGTGTCCCACCAGGGCGTCCGCCAGGCCGAAGATGCGCTCGGTGATCCCGCCCTGGGTCATCACCGCGCCGGCGAAGATGAAGAACGGCACGGCGAGGAGCGGAAACGCCTCGGTGGTGGCCACCATCCGCTGGATGAGGAACGCCGCCGAGATGCCCGGCGCGCTGAGATAGAAGACGGCCGCCGCCACGCCGAGGGAGAAGGCGATGGGCAGGCCGATGGCCAGGAGGCCCGCCATGCTGGCGAAGACCAGCGTCATCATGGGCGAACCGCCTGCGAGGCGGGGAGTGCGACTCGCTTTCCGAGGAGGCGTCCGAGGTGGCCGGCGGCGATCGGCACGAGCCGCACCAGCATGAGGACGGCGCCCACGGGGATCGCCAGGTAGATCCACACGTAGGGCCACTGGAGCACCGGGGTCAGCTTCAGGTGTGCGGTCCCCATGATCTTCCAGCCGTAGACCAGGAGCAGGATGGCGAAGCCGGCCATGAGGAGCGACACGAGCAGGCCGCAGAGCGCCTGCACGCGCAGCGGGAAGAGGCGCGTGACGAACTCGATGCCCAGGTGGAGCTCGCGCCGGATGCCCACGCTCGCGCCCAGGAAGACCGCCCAGGTGAACATCAGCGTGGCGAGCTCGTCCGACCCGGGGATGGGGCTGTTCAAGAGATACCGGCAGATGACGTTCACGAACACCATGGCCGTCATGCCGACAAACGCCGCGCCCCCGACGATCTCCTCGGCGCGGTCGAGCCAGGCGGCCGGGCGGCATGCTCCCTCGTAGCTCATGGCTCACGGCTCATGGAAGAGGACCGGTGGATCGCGGCGGGACCGGGGAAATCCCCCGGCCCCCCTTCGGAAGGGGGGCAGGGGCTCCGACGGCGGTGAACGCTAGGCGAACCGGACGGCACTCCGGGACCCCTACTTCATGGCCGCGCGCACCTTGTCGTAGAGGCCGGGCGACCACTTGGGGAAGGCGTTGTAGGTGGCCAGGGTCGCCTTCCGGTAGGCCTCCGCGTTCGCGGCGACGAACGTGACGCCGGCCTTCTGCAGGTCCTGCTTGAACTCGTCTTCCTTCTTGACGACCACCGGCGCCACCCAGCGCCCGCCCTCCTCCGCCTCCTCGGCCAGGAGCTGCTGCACGTCCTTGGGCAGGCTCTGGAAGTACTGCTCGCCGATCGCCACGCCCGTCACCGCCTTGAAGTGGCCCGTGAGCGTGATCGTCTTCTTCACCTCGTGGAGCTTCGAGCCGATCAGCGTGGAGAGCGGGGCCTCGGCTGCGTCCACCACCCCCTGGGCCAGCCCCTGGTACACCTCGGCCCACTGCAGGGGCGTGGGCACGGCGCCCATGGCCTTGAAGGTCTCGACCCACATGACGTTCGGCGGGACCCGGACCTTCTTGCCCTTGATGTCCGCGGGCGTCGGGTAGCCGCGGTCGCTGATGATGTGCCGCTGGCCGAAGTAGTAGCCCCAGGACAGGATGCGGATGCCGCCCTTCTTGCGCAGGTTCTCGTTCATCGCCTGGACCAGGGGCGCAGCCAGCACCTTCTTGGCCTGGTCCCAGCCATCGAAGAGGAACGGCCCGTTCAGGATGCCGATGTCCAGGTCGCCCAGCTCCGCGGCGTAGCCGGGGTCGATGTGCACCATCACGGGCGCCCCCATGCGGGCCTGCTCGTAGGTGTCGCGGTTGCTCCCGATCTGCGAGGCGGGAAAGACCTGGATCTCCACGCGGCCCTTGGACTTCTCCTTCACCCGCTGCCCCAGCCGCTCGAACGCCTGGTGGATGGGCTCGTTGGTGGGGAGCACGTGCCCGAGCTTGATGACGAACTCGGCGGCGGGCGCCTGGCGCGGCGCGGCCAGGCCGGCCGCGACGGCGAGGGCGATGAGCAGGGCCGCGGAACGCCTCACGTGTCGCATGATCTCCCTCCTCTGCAGGACAGCGACCAGCGTGCAGCTTTCAGCGGTCAGCCAAGAACCACGACCTGGCCTGGAGCTGATCGCTGGCCGCTGATGGCTGATCGCTGTCTCCGTCACACCGCGATCGGATAGCGCCCGAACTCGAACACGGCCGCCCGCATGGCGTTGAAGTTGGCCAGGGGGACGTACTCGGGGATCGAGTTGGCCGAGGCGACGGCGTAGCCGCCCCCCGGGGCCAGGTCGCGGATCCGCTCCCGGACCTCCGCCCGCACCTCGTCCGGCGTGCCCCGCGGCAGCGTGTACACCAGGTCGATGTTGCCGATGATGGCGATCTTCCCGCCGATCTCGCGCTTGACCGCGTGGATGTCCATGGCCCCCGGCTCGATGGGATTCAGGCCGTCGAAGCCGCAGGCCAGGATGTCCGGCAGGACCTCCTGGAGCGCGCCGTCGCTGTGGTACACGGAGAGCACGCCCCGGGCGTGCGCCGTGTGCACCATCTCGCGGTACCAGGGGAAGACGTGTTCCCGCAGGAGGCGCGGGTGCACCAGGAGCTGCGTCTTGAAGGCGATGTCGTCGGCGTGCCAGACGGCGCCGATGTCGAAGCGGAGCAGGTTCTGCAGGACGCGGAGCTGGAACTCGCCCACGCGCCGGAAGAGGCGCGCGACCAGCTCGGGGTCGTCGGCCAGCGCGAAGCTGAGCCCCTCCAGCCCCATGAGCCAGGAGACGCAGGTGAACACCTTGCCCAGGGCGGCCACCAGCTTCATGCCGGGCGGCAGCAGGGCGCCCAGGCGCGCGAAGCCGGTGTAGTCCAGCGCGTCGGGGTCGGGCCAGGAGGCCGCCTCGAAGGCCTCCCGCGAGGTGATGATCCCCTGGCCCTCCGTGGCCCAGGAGCGGACCTGGGCGGCGTCCGTGTCGGCGGCATACTGCGCCGCGATCTCGTGCATGGACTCGCGCCGGATCAGCGGCGTGAGCTGGAGGCCGGCCTCCAGTGGCACGTAGTCGAAGCCAGCCGCGGCCCAGAAGGCTACTTCGTCGGCCGGCGTGCGGATCGGACGACCCAGCACCCCGGCCTTGAGCAGGGGGTGGACGCTGATGTCCCCCAGCGGCACCCGGTCTGGCTCCCCCGCCCGCAAGAGCACCGTCCGCAACCGCTCGAAGTCCGGCCGCATGGGCACCTCCATCGAACCGCCAAGACGCCAAGGCGCCACCGACGGCTCAGAGCTTCGGACCCGAGGTCCGCGCGGCCCCTTGAACCCCGGCGGCGTCCCTTGGCGCTCCTGGCGCCTTGGCGGTGCGGCCCTCAGGCCGGCAGCAACGCCTTGGCCTGCGTCACGGCACCCGTGGCGTTCGCCGCGTAGAAGTCCGCCCCGATCTCGTCGCAGAAGCGCTGCGTGACCGGCGCCCCGCCCACGGCCACGCGGACGCGCTCGCGCAGACCGGCCGCCTTGAGGGCCTCCACGGTGTCCCGCATGGACAGCATGGTGGTGGTGAGCAGCGCGCTCATCATCACGAAGTTCGGCTGCGCGCTCTTCACCGCCTCCACGAACTTCTCCGGCTTCACGTCGGCCCCCAGGTCCACCACCTCGAAGCCGCCGCCCTGCAGCATGAGGGCCACCAGGTTCTTGCCGATGTCGTGCAGGTCGCCCTTCACCGTGCCGATGACGACCTTGCCGCGGGGCTTGCCGCCGCTCTCCGCCAGCTTCGGCTTGAGCAGCGCGATCCCCGCCTGCATGGCGCGGGCGGCGATGAGCATCTCCGGGATGTAGAACTCCTGGCAGGCGAACTTCTCGCCGACCACGTCCATGGCCGGAATGAGGCCCTGATCCAGGATCTCCTGCGCGGGGCGGCCCTCGTCCAGCGCCTTCTGGGTCAGCTCCTTCACCGCCGGGACCTTGCCCGTGAGAACCGCCTGTCGCAACGCCTGGTAGTCCGCCATAGATTCCTCCTCCATGCCCCGCCTTGCGGGGCGGGCCTAGTAGGGCTGGATGGGATAGGTGCCGTGCTGCTCGACCAGCTCCGAGATGCGCTCGACCCGCTCGATGAGCGAGGTCGGCATGACGTTATCGGCCACGCCCAGGATGAAGGCGTCGCCGGGCGCAATGGTGCGGAACAGCTCCCGCATGTAGGCGTCGAACTCCGCCTCGGGGAACGTCGGCTCCAGGACGATGGACGGCACCCCGCCGAAGATGATGACGTCCGTGCCCCACGCGGCGCGCGCCTCCGCCAGCGTGACCTCGACCATGGGCGCGGTGCAGAAGCACTCCGCCATGTCGAAGCCCGCCTCCTGCACCTCGGCCAGGATGTGCCGGCTGTCGTCGTCCGCGTGCCAGGTGAGGGACTTCCCGCGCGCGTGCAGCAGCCGGCTGAACTCCTGGTAGTAGGGCGTGATGTGCCGGCGGAACAGGTGCGGCGGCGTCATCTGGGAGTCGAAGTGCACGCCGTGCAGGATGAGGCGGGCCGGCGAATCGGCCACCACCGGCCAGAGGCGCTCGCGCTCCACCTCCGTCATCACCAGCATGAGGTGCTCGAACTCCCGGGGGTGGTCCGCCATCTCGAAGTACGCGGTGTTGTACCCGGCGAGCTGCAGGAGGAAGTGGTGGAAGGGGCAGTCGCCGCAGGAAACCATGGGGTAGCCGTCGTCGCCGACCGCCGCCTCGTACGCCAGGTACTCCTCGTAGCAGGGGTCATAGAACGTGTGCTCGGCGATGTACTCGAGGACCCTGTAGTCCTCCACGCGCCGGAGAGGGTGCTCCAGGGGCAGCCCCTGGTCCGTCGTGCCGGACACCGTGGTGGTGAGGATGCGGCCGAAGGTCACCTCGCCGTGGGGCGTGACGAAGCGCTCGCGCAGCACGCCCGGCGCGGTCTCCGTCCGCACCTCCATGCCCTCGTAGCGCACGCGAAACACGCGGCCGCCGCGCGCCGGGTTCCCGGTGCGGAGCACGCGGCCGACGCCGACGACATCCATCCCCCGGAAGCGGGCGGGCAGGTTCCGCTCCGTCGCGCGCGCGTGATACCAGAGGTCGAGCCGCGCGATCCAGGGGACGCGGTCCGGGCTCTTGCGGTCCAGGACGGCGAGAATGCGCTCGCGGTCGGTCATGCCCATGGGGGCCCCCTCCTCCGCGGCCGGCTGTCGAGGCGCGAAGTCTATGCGCATCACCAGGCGCGAGCAAGGGGAATTGCGGGGCACCCAACGAAGGGTCTGGACAGCGGACGAGGGAAGGCAGTCGAACCGCCAAGACGCCGGGGCGCCACCGGGAGAATTCGATTCCTTCGGCCCGGTGGCGGCTTGGCGCCTTGGCGGTGTGCTCCTCCGCTCAGCGCCTGGAGTGGCCGGGCGGGAGGCGGCCCTGCTTCTGCAGGCCGGGCGGGAGGCGCTGGTGCAGGCGACCCTGGGGAACCTGCATGAGGACGGCCGGCTGGGCGGTCGCGACGGTCCAGGGGCCGGTGTGGGCGCGGGCGACGTACCAGCGGCCGCCGTGCCAGTAGTAGTGACGGTGGTCGTGGTAAACGATGTCGTAGCCTTCCACCACGTAGACGCCCCACTGGGGCACCCAGATGTATTGCGGGGCGCTCTCCGCCACGGGCGGGGGAGCCGGCACCGGCGGCGGGACGGCGGGCGGGGCCGGCGCGGCCTGCTGCGGCTCGTTCGCCTGCATCGCGTCCCCGATCAGCGCGCCCCCCAGCACGCCGACGCCGGCGCCGATCAGGGCGCCGGTGCCGGCGTGGCCGGAGGCACTGCCGATGGCGGCGCCTGCTCCCGCGCCGAGGGCGCCGCCCGCCAGCGCCCCTTTTTCGCGTGTGGAAAGCGGGGTCGAGCATGCTGCCAGACCGAGAGCCAAGCCGAGGAGCATGACCAGCCGTTCTGTCCGCATGGCGATCACCTCCGATCCCGCCACCCCGTGCCAGCCGGGATCCGCTGCTCCACGCGGGCCGGAAAGGCTGCGAGAGCGTCAGTCCGCAGCGTAGGCGACGGGGAGGGCCGCGGCCGGGATGGCCTCCACCGGAAAGCCGCGGCTTCGCCACGCCTCCAGCCCGCCCTCCAGCGGGCGCACGCGGCGCACGCCCATCTGCTTCAGCCGGAGCGCCACCCGGGCGCTCGTCGCCTCGTTGGGTCAGCTGCAGTAGAGGACGATGTCCCGATCTGTGGGGATGGCCTCGTGGCGCTCCTCGATCTCCTCCGCCGGGATGCGGATGGCGCCCGCGATCGCATACGGCGCGGCCTGGATGTCGAGCCGGGTGCGCAGGTCCACGACGGCCAGCGGCTCGCCGGCCTCCAGGGCACGGCGCACCTCTTCGGGCGTCACCCGGGCGGTGCGCAGGCGCCGAATCGCCTCCCGCCGGCGCCACGCTCTCCAGCCGACGTACGCCAGGAATGCGGCGAACACGCCCGCCAGGAGGAGCGAGCCGAAGCGGGAGGCGTGGGCCGCGATCGGCTCGACGAGGTCGGAGGCCAGGTAGCCGACGGCCGCCCAGCTGCCGGCCCAGAGCAGGGCCGCTGCGCCGCTGTAGAGCGCGAACGGCACGGCGCGCGCGCGGACCATCCCCGCCAGGGGCGGCGCGATGGTGCTCAGGCCCGGGAAGAACTTGGCGACCAGGAGCGAGCGCAGGCCGTGGCGCGCGAACAGGGTGTGCGTCCGGCGGACGCAGCCGTCGGGCTCGAAGGTGATGCGACACAGGAAGTGGAGCACCGGGCCGCCCTTCAGGCGCCCCAGGCCGTACCAGAGCATGTCGGCGAGGAGCGAAGCGGCCACGGCCAGGCCGACGGCCGCCGGGAGGCTCAGCCGGCCCGCGCCGGCGAGCGCGCCCGCGCCCAGCAGGAACGGCGTCGCGGGGAACGGCGCGCCGATCTGCTCGGCGAAGACCACCCCGAAGATGATCCACTCGCCGTAGCGGGAGAGAAAGGCCAGCGTCTCTTCCATGTGAGCACCCGGTACTAATCTACCGGGCGAAGACGGGTGCTTCAACGCTACAGGATCGTGCCGCGCGGCACCACCGCGTCCTTCGGGATGATGATGACCCCGTCCCGGATGTAGTACAGCTCGTGGTCCGCCGGGTCCGGCTTCCCGGCCGGGGTGATGACGCAGCCGTCCCCGATGCGCGCGTTCTTGTCCACGATGGCGTTGTGGATGCGGGTGTTCCGGCCGATGCCCACGCGGGGCCGGTCCTCGGCAGCGTTCTGCTGGATGGATTCCAGCGGCTCGTAGTAGTCGGAGCCCATGATCACCGTCCGGCTGATGTGGCTGCCCGAATCCACCAGGCAGCGGAGGCCGATGATGCTCTGGCTGATGCTGCAGTGATTGACGATGCAGCCGTCGGCGATGATGGCGTGGTCCAGCGTGGCCCCGTTGATCTTGGAGGCCGGCAGGAAGCGCGGGCGCGTGTAGATGGGCGCGCTCATGTCGAAGAAGTTGAACCGCGGCAGCTCCGAGGTGAGGTCGAGGTTCGCCTCGAAGAACGCGCCGATGGTGCCGATGTCCTCCCAGTAGCCCTCGAAGACGAACGCCGAGACCTTGTGCGTCTGGATGGCGTGCGGGATGACGTGCTTGCCGAAGTCCGCCGTGTCGTTGTCCAGGAGGCGGAACAGGATCTCGCGGTTGAACAGGTAGATGCCCATGGAGGCCAGGAAGCGCTCCTGGGTGCCCCGCAGGCCCAGCCGCTCCGAGGCGACGGGGTCCAGCCGCAGGCTGTCCAGCAGGTCCGGCTCCTTGGGCTTCTCCACGAAGCGGACGATCCGGCGATCCGCGTCCACCTGCATGATGCCGAAGGCCTTGGCCGCCTCCCGGCTCACGGGCAGCGTCGAGATGGTCACATCCGCGCCGGTCTCGACGTGGCGGGCCAGCAGCTCCCGGTAGTCCATGCGGTAGAGCTGGTCGCCGCTCAGGATCAGCGCGTAGTCGAAGTCGGCGCTCCGGAAGTGCAGCAGGTTCTTGCGCACGGCGTCGGCCGTGCCCTCGTACCAGGAGGTGTCGCTGGGCCGCTGCTCCGCGGCCAGGATCTCCACGAAGCCCCGGCTGAAGTGGTCGAACTTGAAGGAGCCGTAGACGTGCCGGTGGAGCGAGGCCGACAGGAACTGGGTGAGCAGGTAGATCCGCCGCATCCCCGAGTTGATGCTGTTGGAGATGGGGATGTCCACCAGCCGGTACTTCCCCGCCAGCGGGACGGCGGGCTTCGCCCGCTCGCGCGTCAGCGGGAAGAGGCGCGTGCCCGCGCCGCCGCCCAGGATGATGGTCAGGACCCGGCTCGGATCATCCGAGCGCGGCATGGCGGCGCACATCGGGACCTCCTCAGACGGACCGCCGGGCCAGGAAGTTGCCGAGCCGCTCCATGGCCGGCTCCAGGATGGAGCGCTCCGCCGCGTAGCAGAGGCGCACGGAGCCCTCGCCGCCCGCACCGAAGGCCACGCCGGGCGCCAGGCCGACCCGCGTCTCCTTGAGCAGCTTCCAGCAGAAGGCGAAGGAATCGCTGAGCCCCTGGATGCGCGGGAAGAGGTAGAAGGCGCCGTCGGGGGCCGGCACGCTGACGCCCGGCATGCGGCGCAGGGCCTCCAGGCAGAAATCCCGGTTGGCCCGCAGGTGGCCGAGCATCTGCCGCACCGTCTCCTCGCCGTCCCGCAGCGCGGCCAGGGCCGCGCGCTGGATGAAGCTGGTGGCGTGCGAGATGATGAACTCGTTGAGCTGCGCCGCCCGCTCCGCCACGTCCTGCCGGGCCACCAGCCAGCCGATGCGCCAGCCCGTCATGCAGAAGGTCTTGGAGAAGGACTGGGCGACCAGCACGGCGTCGTCGCGGCGCGCCAGCCGGAGGATGGAGGGCGCCGGCGCGCCCGGCTCCTGGCCCGCGTAGTAGAGCCGGTCGTACACCTCGTCCGCCAGGAGCCAGAGGTCGTGCCGGCGGGCGAAGTCCAGGAGCTGCCGCTGCTCCTCGACCGTCGCCACCCAGCCCAGGGGGTTCGAGGGGGAGGTGTAGACGAGCAGCCGCGTGCGGGGCGTGACCGCCGCGCCCAGCGCCTCGAAGTCCACGGCGTAGCGGCCGCTCCGGAGCCGCAGCGGCATCTCGACGGGCACCGCGTTGTCCATGCGCACGATGGCGGCGCCGTTCGGCCAGGCGGGCGTGAGGAGCAGCGCCTCGTCCCCCGGGTTCAGCACGCAGCGGATGGCCACGTTCAGGGCCTGCACGCCGGAGGCGGTGACGACCAGCTCGGCGGCCGGGTCCAGCGTCACGCCCTGCAGGCGCCGGTAGTAGGCCGCCAGCTCCTGCCGGAGCGCCGGCAGCCCGGCGTTCTCGCTGTAGAAGGTGTAGCCCTCCTCCAGGGCTGCGGCGGCCGCCTGCTTGATGAAGGCGGGCGTCGGGAGGTTCGACTCGCCGAAGTAGAGCTTCAGCACGCCCTCCATCTTCATGGCCTCTTCGGCGATCTCCCGGATGCGGGACGGCGGGACCTGCAGCGCGGACGAGGCGAGCTTCGGCATGGCGACTCATCATCCTCCATGAGGCGAGCCTTGAAAAGGCCCGTTGCCGGCGGGTCGGGCGGGGGGATTCTAGCCCAGGGGCCGGGACGTCTCAAGCGGGGATCTCCCGAACACGTCTCACCCGTGCGCGCGGAATTCGGCTTGACACCGCCCCTGCGGCGCGCGACCCTTCCGCGGCCCGAGACGGCCCGCGACGTCGCCGGCCCCGACAGCCGCCCGCGACGATCCGCATAGCCATCCCGCGCCAGAGCACACGCGCACGCATGCACAGGCCCGCACCTCCGCACAACCCGGCAGCCGACCGGGCTCGCCCGCCCGCGCGCCATCGGACGCTCCTCGCGCTGCCGGCGCTCGTCCTGATCTGGGGCGCGAACTTCGCGGTGGTGAAGTACGCGCTGCGCGACCTCCGGCCGCTGGCGTTCAACTCGCTCCGCTTCCTGATCGCGTCGGCCGTGCTGGGACTCTTCCTGGCCGCCGGCGGGGAGCGCATCCGGACCACGCGGCGCGACTGGCCCGCCATCCTGGGGCTGGGCCTCCTCGGGACGACGCTCTACCAGGCGCTCTTCATCTTCGGGCTGGACCGGACGCTCGCGGGGAACGCCAGCCTCATGCTGGCCTCGGGCCCGATCTTCACCACCCTCCTGGCGCGCCTCTTCCGGCAGGAGCGGAGCAGCGGCGTCGTGCTGGGCGGAGTCGGGCTCTCGGTGCTGGGGATCGTGCTGGTGGTGCTGGGGGGATCGAAGGGCGTGCACTTCGAGGCGGCCAGCCTGGCGGGCGACCTGGCCATCCTCGTCGCCGCGGCGGCCTGGTCGGCGTATACCGTGGGCGCGACGCCCCTGGTCCACCGCTGCGGGGTTGTGCCCGTGACCGCGGCCACCATGTGGGCGGGCACGCTCGGGCTGGCCCTGGTATCGCTCCCGGCGCTTCTCCGACAGCCCTGGGGCGCGGTGGGCGCCGGCGCCTGGCTGGCCCTCGCCTACAGCGGCGCGCTGGGCATCGCCACCGCCTACTTTCTCTGGTACTACAGCGTGCGGCACATCGGCGCCACGCGGACGGCGGTCTACACGAACTTCGTGCCGGTGGTGGCGCTCCTCGTCGCCTGGCTCACCCTGGGCGAGCAGCCCACCGCCCTCCAGCTGGCCGGGGCCGCCGGCATCCTGGCCGGCTCCGCCCTGGTCCATCTGGGCAGGGTGGAGCGCGCGCAGGCCGGCCGGTAGACCGTCCCCGGGCCAGTGCGCGGCGCCCCCACGAAACACTGGCC
>JBHGAX010000071.1:0-14200 GCA_041946635.1 Methylomirabilales bacterium (SeqCode) | reverse complement strand
CGGCACTCGGCACTCCCTACCGCTTCGGCTCGATCAGCGGGACGAAGCGGACGGGCGCCACCGCACGGGTCACCAGCACCCCGCCCTGCTTCCGGCCGACGATCAGCTCCTGCATGCCGGGGCCGCGGTCCACGGGGATCACCAGGCGCGCCCCCTCGGCGAGCTGCTCCACCAGCGGCGCCGGGATGTGGGAGGCCCCCGCCGTCACGAGGATGCCGTCGAACGGCGCGGCCTCCGGCCAGCCCTGGTAGCCGTCGCCGGCGCGCACCTGCACGTTCCGGTACCCCAGCGTGCGCAGCCGCTCCGCGGCGCTGGCGGCCAGCCCGGGCAGGATCTCGATGGTGTACACCTCGCGGACCAGCTCGGCCAGCACGGCCGCCTGGTAGCCCGAGCCGGTGCCGACCTCCAGCACGCGGCCTTCCCGTCCGGACGGCTCCAGGAGCTGCGTCATGAGGGCCACGATGTAAGGCTGGGAGATGGTCTGCCCTTCCCCGATCGGCAGCGGGTGGTCGCCGTAGGCCCGGGCCGCGAGCGACCCGGCCACGAAGCGGTGGCGCGGCACCTTGGCCATGGCCCGGAGGACCGCAGGGTCGGTGATGTCGCGCCCGCGCAGCTGGCGCTCCACCATCTCCGCCCGCGCGCGCGCGAACTGCGCCTCCTCCGCGGTCGGCGCCGCCGCCTGCGCCGCGCCAAGCCCGAGGATGAGCGCCAGGCCCCATCCCCACACCGCCCGACCCCTCACGCCTCCTCCCCGTTCTTGTTACGTGTCACGCGTTCGATCCCTGCCTCTTGCGTTTCACGTTTCACGTTCACGCCTTCGCCCTCTCCCGCAGCACGCTCTTCAGCACCTTCCCCGTCACCGTCCGCGGCAGCTCCTCCACCAGCCGGATGGTCCGCGGCACCTTGTAGTTCGCCAGCCGCTGGCGGCACCACTGGAGCAACTCGCCGGGGTTCACCGCCACCCCGTTCCGCGGGATCACCAGCGCGGTCACGGCCTCGCCCCGCAGCGCATCCCGGGCACCGAAGACGGCCGCCTCGGCCACCGCGGGGTGCCGCTCCAGGACCAGCTCCACCTCGCGCGGGTAGACGTTCAGCCCGCCCACCAGGATGAGGTCCGTCTTGCGGTCGACGATGTAGACGTAGCCGTCCTCGTCCATGCGCCCGAGGTCGCCCGTGTGGTACCAGCCGTCCCGGATCACCTCCGCCGTCTCCGCCGGCTTGTCGAGATAGCCGAGCATCACGTTCGGGCCCCGCGCCGCGATCTCGCCGACCTCGCCCGCGGGCAGCCTCTGCCCCGCCGCGTCCAGGATGCGGATCTCCACGTCCGGGATGGCGGGCCCCACGGATCCGACCTTCCGCAGGCCGCCCGGCGGGTTGACGGTGAGCACCGGGGAGCACTCCGTGGGGCCGTAGCCCTCGTAGATCGGCACGCCGTGGCGGGCCTCGAACGCCTCCAGGACGGCGGGCGGCAGCGGCGCGCCCCCCGAGATGCAGAAGCGCCAGGCCGGCGCCGGCCCGCCCGGCAGGGGCGTGTCCGCCAGCACCGCGAACATGCTGGGGACCCCCATGAAGACCGTCACCCGGTGCTGCGGGATGGCCCGCAGGATGGCGTCGGGCACGAAGCGCGGCTCCGGCACGATCGTCGCGCCGATGGAGAGCGGCTCGAGCAGGAGTGCGGTCGCCCCGTACGCGTGGAAGAACGGCAGCACCGCGAGGAAGACCTCGTCCTCCGTGGCCCGCAGCACCTGCTGGAAGCTCCGGAGGTTGGCCAGCAGGTTCGCGTGGGTGAGCATGGCGCCCTTCGGCCGTCCGGTGGTCCCCGAGGTGTAGAGGCAGGCCGCCACGTCGCCCCGGCCGGGCGCCTCGGGTTCGGCGGAGCGGCGGGCGACCTCCCCGCCGAGGTCCGGCGCGTCCAGCACCAGGAGCGGCGCGCGGCGCGCCGCCGCCTCGCGGGCGGCCCGCAGCAGGGGCTCGCTCGCCTGCAGGCAGACGAGGCCCGCCGCCGCCGCGTCCGCCAGGATGTAGGCCAGCTCCTCCACCTTGAGCAGCGGGTTCAGCGGGACGACCGTGGCCCCGGCCGCCTGGACGCCGAAGTACGCCACGGCGAATTCCGGCACGTTGGGCAGCATGACGGCGACCCGCTGGCCGCGCCGGACGCCGTTCCCGGCGAGCAGCGCGCCGAGGCGGCCGACCTGGGCGTACAGCTCCGCGTACGTCACCCGCCGGTCACGAAAGACAAACGCCGGTCGGTCCGGAACCCGACCGGCGCTGCTCGCCAGCATGTCCAGGAGGCTCATGGAGCGGTCGGCCCTCAGAAGCCCCGACGCCCTACGGCGCGCCCGGGCGCCTGCGCGGCGTCAGGCGACGGTCACGTCCGGGCTGAGATAGACGTCCTGGATGGCGTTGAGGAGCTGGACGCCCTCGCGCATCGGGCGCTGGAACGCCTTGCGGCCCGAGATGAGGCCCATGCCGCCCGCCCGCTTGTTGATGACGGCCGTGCGCACGGCCTCCGCCAGGTCGCCCTCCCCCGCCGAGGCGCCGCCCGAGTTGATCAGGCCCACGCGGCCCATGTAGCAGTTGGCCACCTGGTAGCGCGTCAGGTCGATGGGGTGGTCGCTCGTCAGCTCCTCGTACACCTTCTTGTGCGTCTTGCCGAACTTCAGCGCCTGGTAGCCGCCGTTCGTCTCGGGCAGCTTCTGCTTCACGATGTCGGCCTGGATCGTGGCCCCCAGGTGGTTGGCCTGGCCGGTGAGGTCCGCGGCCAGGTGGTAGTCCTTCTCCGCCGTCTTGAAGGCCGCGTTGCGGAGGTAGCACCACAGGACCGTGGCCAGGCCCAGCTGGTGCGCCTCCTCGAAGGCCTCGCTGATCTCCTGGATCTGGCGGGTGGACTCCTCCGACCCGAAGTAGATCGTGGCGCCGACGGCCGTGGCGCCCATGTTCCAGGCCTCCTCGACGCTGCCGAAGAGCACCTGGTCGAAGCGGTTCGGGTAGGTGAGCAGCTCGTTGTGGTTGATCTTCACGATGAAGGGGATGCGGTGGGCGTAGCGGCGCGCCACCGCGCCCAGCACGCCGAAGGTCGAGGCCACCGCGTTGCAGCCGCCCTCCACCGCCAGCTCCACGATCTTCTCGGGGTCGAAGTAGACGGGATTCGGCGCAAACGAGGCCCCGGCCGAGTGCTCGATGCCCTGGTCCACGGGCAGGATGGACAGGTACCCGGTGCCCGCCAGCCGCCCGTGCTGCACCAGGGCCTGGAGGCTCCGCAGCACCTGCGGCGGCCGGTTGGTGTGAATGGCAACCCGGTCCACGAAGCCGGGCCCGGGCAGCGTGAGCATCTCCTTGGGAATGCCCTTGCACTGGTAATCCAGCAGGCGCTTGGCATCGCTGCCCAGCAGGCGCTGGATGTCGGTGGCCATGGCAACACTCCTTCAAGACGGTTGCCGGTTCAAGGTTCGAGGTTCGAGGTCGGGGAGAGAGCGATCGGCGCACGGGGTCGCGCGGGGCTCTCAACCGCTGCACCTCGAACCTCGAACCGCTCACCGGTATTCTAGCAAAGCAGGTAGGAGCCAACCAGTCCTATTCGGGGCCGGCAGGAGGGACTACAGCTCGCCGTTGGCTTGGATGACGGCCACGAAGGCATCGACCAGGTCGGCGTCGAACTGCGTGCCGCTGTACCTCCGCAGCTCCTCCAGCGCGGCCCTCCGGCTCAGGCTGCGGCGGTAGCTCCGATCGGAGGTCATGGCCTCGAAGGCATCCGCCACGTGGATGATGCGCGACGTGAGCGGGATCGCCTCGCCGCGCAGGCCGTCCGGGTAGCCCCGTCCGTCCACCCGCTCGTGGTGGTGCCGGATCGCGTCGGCCACGAGGCTCAGCTCCTCGATCTGCCCCACGATCTCGCCGCCCTTGGTGGGGTGCTGCTTCATGATCTCGTGCTCGGCGGGCGCCAGGGCCGACGGCTTGGTCAAGATGCGGTCCGGCACGCCGATCTTGCCCACGTCGTGCATCCAGGCGGCCAGGTCCAGCACGTAGCGCTCGTCGGCGGGCAGCCCGATCCGGTCCGCCAGCGCGAAGGCCAGGCGGTTCACCCGCATGGAGTGGCGCGCCGTGTAGGGATCCTTGGCATCCACCGCGGAGGCCAGGGCCTTGATGGCCTCCAGGAGGACGGCCGCCTCGCGCTCCTTCAGGCGGGCCACCTCCAGCTTGCGCCGCATGAGGTTCCGCTCGATGACGATGGGCAGCTCGCGCACGTTGACCGGCTTGGTGATGAAGTCGCTGGCGCCGAGCTGGAGGGAGGTCTTGGCCAGCTCCACGTCGGTGAGGCCCGTGAGCAGCACCACCGGCATGTGCGGGTGCATGAGGGTCGTGGCCTTGACCAGGTCCAGGCCGGAGAGGCCGGGCATGCCTTGATCGGTGAGCACGAGATCCACGCGCTGGGAGCGCAGGAGGTTCAGCGCCTCGGCGCCGGAGGCGGCGGTGCAGACGTCGTAGCCCAGGAGGTTCAGACAGTCCTGGAGGGCCAGCCGGATGTTCTCGGCGTCGTCCACCACCAGGACGCGGAAGGGATGGGCGCGAGCCGACCCGACGGCATCGGGGGCGCCACCGGGGAGGAGAGTCAGTCCAGGAACTCCTTCAGCTGCCGGGACCGGGCCAGCGGCTTCAGCTTCTCCTTGGCCCGCTCCTCGATCTGCCGGACGCGCTCGCGCGAGAGCCGCAGGCGGCGCCCCACCTCGTCCAGCGTCTGCGGCTCCTCCCGGCCCAGCCCGTGCCGCAGCTCGACCACCTGCCGCTCGCGCGGCGTCAGCCCCGCCAGCATGCGGGCCACCTCGTCGCGGAGGGCCTGGCTCATCAGCTCGTGGTCCGCCGGGGGGATCACGCTGCTCTGGGCCAGCGCCAGGAGCCGCTCCCCGTCCAGCCCGTCCTCGCTGAGGGACGCGTGCGGGGCGCTGCCCCGCAGCACGTCCTCCACCTCGCTGGGGCTGAGCGCCAGCGCCTCGCCCAGCGTCACGACGCCCGGCTCCTCCTGCCGCTCCTGCTCCAGCTCGGCCCGCACCTCGCGCAGCCGGGAGGCCAGCCGCGCCTTCCGGATGGGCAGCCGCACGGCGCCCCGGCCGGCGGCCAGCGCCTGCATGATGGCCTGCCGGATCCACCAGACCGCGTAGGTGATGAACTTCACGCCGTGCTCGGGGGTGTACCGCCGCGCCGCCTCCAGCAGCCCGAGGTTGCCCTCGTCGATCAGGTCGGGGAGCGCCACCCCGCAGCCCTGGTAGCGCAGGGCCACCTTCACCACGAAGCGCAGGTTGGCCTCCACCAGCCGGCGAAAGGCCTCCTCGTCCCCCTGCTGGATGCGCGCCCCCAGGCGCAGCTCCTCCGCCTTGTCGAGCAGCGGGATCCGCGCGATCCGCCGGATGTATGCCGCCAGCGCCCCCTGGCCGAGCGCCGGTGCGGACGTGCCGGTCCGCTGGGTCAAAGCGGCCTCCCTGGCGCCCGGGTCAGCCCTTCGGCGCGAGGACGACGAAGCGCGAGTTCCCGTTCCGCTGGACCAGCAGCAGCAGGTTGGTCCCGGCGCGCAGCTGCTGGATGACCCGGGTGAGGTCGGCCAGGCTGCCGATGGACTCGCGGTTGGCCTGCGTGATGACGTCGCCCGGGCGGAGTCCCACGCGGGCCGCCGGGGTGCCCTCCTCCACGTTCACCACCACGGCGCCCTGCACGCTGGGTGCGAGCTTCAGCTGTTCCCGCATCTCGGGGGTCAGATCCTGCGCGGTGAAGCCGTACTGCTCCGTCGCCTCCGAGGGGGCCGGCCCGCCGGGTGCGGCCGCCCGCGGCTCGGAGGGCTGCTCGCCCAGGACGATGGCCAGCGTCTGCGGCTGGCGCTCGCGCAGGATCTTCACCTGCACGCGGCTGCCCGCCTGCCGCTGGGCCACCTCGCGCTGCAGCTGGCGCACGCTGGTGATCTTGACCCCGTCGAACTCGGTGATGACGTCCCCGGTCTTCAGCCCGCCCCGCTCCGCCGGCGTGTCCTTCATGACGTTGCCCACCAGCACGCCGTCTTCCGGCTTCACGCCGAACTGGGCCGCCAGCTCCTCGGTCAGCTCCTGGATGCCCACCCCCAGCCAGCCCCGCACCACCTTGCCCTGGC
Organism: Methylomirabilales bacterium (SeqCode); assembly: GCA_041946635.1. Lineage (GTDB taxonomy): Bacteria > Methylomirabilota > Methylomirabilia > Methylomirabilales > 2-02-FULL-66-22 > 2-02-FULL-66-22. Next base: position 8,067 of record JBHGAX010000071.1, on the reverse strand, counting down.
TGATCAGGCGCTGGCTGATCTCCTTGGCCATGTCGATGGGGATCGCGAAGCCGATGCCCTGCCCCGCCGCCACGATGGCGGTGTTGATGCCGATCACCTCCCCGGCCAGGTTCACCAGGGGGCCGCCGGAGTTGCCCGGGTTGATGGAGGCGTCCGTCTGGATGAAGTCCTCGTAGGTCGTGATGCCGACGTCCGCGCGCCCGGTCGCGCTCACCACGCCCACGGTCACCGTCTGGTCGAGGCCGAAGGGATTCCCGATGGCGATGGCCCACTCGCCGATGCGGATCTTGCCGGAGTTGCCCAGCTTCGCCACCGGCAGGTCGCCGGGCGCGTCGATCTTGATCACGGCCAGATCCGTCTTGGGGTCCTTCCCCATCACGGTGGCCTGGAACTTCCGCCGGTCCGAGAGCCGGACCTCGATCTGATCGGCCTGTTCGATCACGTGGTTGTTGGTGAGGATGTAGCCGCGCTTGTCCACGATGACGCCGGAGCCCAGGCTGTGCCGCTCCCGCTGCATCTGGTCGCCGAAGAACCGCTCGAAGAACTCGTCGCCGAAGAAGTCCCGGAAGGGGTTTCGGGGGAACCCCGGGGGTCCCGGCGGATCCTGGGGCCCCTGCGGGCGGCGCCCCTGCGGGGCGCGGGGTCGCTGGGTCGTGGCGATGTTCACCACGCTGGGCTTCACCGCCTGCGCCACCTGCACGAACGCCTCCTGGAGCGCCCGCAGGGCGGGCACGGCCTCCTGCGCGGACCAGGCGGGCACGGGGAGCAGGAGCGCCGCCAGGAGCACGGCACACAGGCGGGCACGGGCGAGGCGCGGGGCACGGGGTGTCACGGCGGCCTCCTTGCGGACGCAGTGGGATCGGCGGCTCACCTTTAGCACAGGCGGCCAGTGGTGTCAAACGCCCCCGGAGGGGCCGGGGGCCTGGAGGAAGCGCATGCGGAGATCGAAGAGGAGGTGCTCCAGGAGCTGCGCCTCCTCGGGCGTCAGGTTGCCGCGCGTCTTCAGCTCGAGCGCCTCGAGGAGGTCGATGGTCTGGCGGATGTGCTCGCGATCCACGCCGCCCGACGCGCCGCCCGCCCCCGCCTCCGGCGGCGCGAGGGCCGACGCGCCGAGCGACATCACGAGCGCCTGGAACGCCGGGCTGGCGATGCTCCGCGGCTCTGCCGACTCCCCCATCGCTCCTCCCCCGCCTGTCGCGCTAGCCGCTGGCGCGGCCGCGCTGCAGGAGGACCTGGCGCCCGGCGGTCACCCCGCGTCGCCGGGCGAGGTTGCCCCGGCGGGAGAACAGCTCGAGGAAGCCGGAGCTGCCCAGCAGGGCGCCCTCGCCTTCCGGGCCGGCCTCCTCGAACGTGCGGAAGAGCGGCAGCCGCCGCCGGTCCAGGAGGACGTGGGCGGGCTCGCCGGCGGGGGCGACCGCCGCCACGTCGGTCGCCGCCAGGTTGGTGATGCAGTTGCCGAAGCGATCCACCCAGACCACCTGCCCCTGGACCGTGCCGTCGCCCGTGGCCCGCGGGCGGGGAATGGGAAGCCGCACGGGGTCCCTGGCCTCGGGTCCCAGCGCGGCGAGGGGCAGGCCCGCCGCCAGGTGGCCCGCCGCGGGGGCGAAGATGTCCCGGCCGTGGAAGGTGGCGCTCACCGGCGTGAGCATGTAGGCCTCCGCGGCGATGACGTGGAGGGCCTCCAGCGGGCCGGCGGCCAGCTGGTAGCTCAGGAGGCCGTTGTCGGGCGCGACGAAGGTCCGGCCGGCGATGCGCGCCGCGATGGGACGCCGGGAGCCGCCCACGCCGGGATCCACCACCGCGAGGTGGATGGCGTGGGGCGGGAAGTAGTGGATGGCGGTGTGCAGCAGGAAGCTGGCGCCCAGGATGTCGAAGGCCGGCACCTCGTGGGAGAGGTCCACGAGGACGGCGTCCGGGCAGCGGCTCAGGATCACGCCCTTCATGATGCCCACGAAGGGGTCGACGGTCCCGAAGTCCGTCAGCAGGGTCACAACGGCCGGGTTTCCCATTGACTTTTGGGGCTGAACCGTCTACAAAAGTGGGGCTCGCCGAAGTGGCGGAACTGGTAGACGCGCTACGTTCAGGGCGTAGTGGGCTTAAGCCCGTGGGGGTTCGAGTCCCCCCTTCGGCACCAGGCAACCGGCCGTGGCATGCTGCCACGGCCGCGCTGTTTTGCGGCCGCCCGCCTGTCACCGACAGGCCCGGGCGCCTCACCCACCGCCCCGCCGCCAGATCGCCGCCGCGGCGAAGATCACCCCCACCCAGAAGAGGATGCGGCCCCGGGCGTCCGGCGCTCCCGGAAGCCAGGCCGCCAGCTCCGAGCCGGCCGGCACGGCGGCCAGCACGAGCGCCAGCACCCCGAGGAGCACGCAGACGACGCGCCAGGTGGCCATGGCGTCACCGGAGCCGGTCGTCCAGGATCTCGGGCGCCGCGGCCTGCTCGAGCTCGGCCAGCACGCGGCTGACCACATCCTGCTGGCGCTCCTGCGCCAGGAGCTGCCGCACCTCCTCGCGCACCTCCTCGAAGGGGCGCACGGCCGAGCCCCGGGGCCCGCCCTTCAGGATGTGGTACCCGTGCTCCGTCTGCACCACCTCGCTCAGCTCCCCGTCCTTCAGCCGGAAGGCCACCGCCTCGAAGCCGGCGTCCGTCTGGCCCCGCGCCAGCGCGCCGAGATCGCCCCCCTTCTCCGCGCTGCCCTCGTCCTGCGAGCGGGCCCGCGCCAGCTCGGCGAAGTCCTTCCCCGCCAGCAGCTCCTGCCGGATGGCCTCGGCCTCGGCCTCCGTCGGAACCATGATGTGCCGGACCCGGACCGTCTCGCTGACGAAGCGCAGCAGGTTCTCGCGATACGCCCGCTCGAGGTCCTCCTCGCTCATCTGGGCGGCGGCCGCCATCCGGCGCTTCAGCACCTCGTCGATGAGGACCTGGCGGCGCATCAACTCCAGCCGCTCCTGGACGGCCGGCTCGGCCGGGAGCCCCTGCGCCGCGGCCGCCTGGAGCAGGACCTCCTCGCGGATCAGCAGGCGCAGGACCTCGGGATGCCGCTCGGCCGGCACGGGGCGCTCGCGCCCGAGGATGGCCAGCCGGCGCTCCAGGTCGCCGGCGGTGATCTCCACGCCGCGCACCCGGGCCAGCACGCGTCCGGGGCCCGCCGGGTCCTGGGCCCACGCGGCCGCAGCCAGCACGAAGACGGCGCCCAGGGCGCCGGCCGTCACCGCTCGCACGATCCCCCTCCCCGGGCCTCCCCGCCCGACGGGGACTCCGCCAGGTCCTCGCCCAGCCCCGTCCCCAGCAGGTCCTCCAGGGGAAGGGGCGAGGAGACCTGCGCCAGGATCTCCTGGTCCACCTGGGCCTCGAGCCTCGCCGGGTCGGCCGGCCCCTCGCCCCCCACCTCCTCCAGGGGCAGGTTCCAGGTCTGCCGGACCGGCGCGTAGGCGTCCAGCCGGCAGCGCACCTCGCCGCGCCGGTTCGTGACCACCGCCACCCAGTACTCCCCCGGCAAGTTCTCGATCGTCTCGGCGTCCGTGTCGCTCCAGGACACCTCCATCTCGCCGTGGCTGTGCCACCAGACGCGCGTCCTGCTCACGTCCCGCCCCTCCGCCACCAGCCGGGACAGGAACGCGAACAGGCCCTCGCTGGACAGCTCGGTGTCCGACATGGAGACGCGCTGCGGCAGGATGAAGACGTCGGTGATGAGCAGGCCCTCCGGATCGGCCACCACGTCCCCCAGCCCGCCGATCTCGAAGGGGCAGCGGCGCGCATAGCAGCGGAGCTTGGCCAGCGCCAGCGGCCGGATGCGGATGGCGGGTGGGGGCAGGCTCGTCACGACGACAGCTCCGGCCAGTACGTCACGGGCTTCCGCCAGTCGGAGGGGTTGACGGTGCCGAGGTACTGCAGCAGCACCCCGCCGGCGGCGGCGAATTCGCGCCGGGCGATCAGCTGCTGCACCCAGCCCTGGATGTTGCCCAGGCACGGGCGGCCGTTGTCCACGTGGGGATGGTCGTAGGTCTCGTAGCGGTCGGTGAGGTTTCGCAGGAAGATCCGGCCATCGAAGTGGATGTCCATGCGGAAGCGGCCCAGCCGGAAGCGCCGCGCCCCGTACTCCACGGTCACCAGCTCGGTGAAGAGGTAGAGCACCTCCTCGCCCACCCTGACGTCGCTGATGCCCGGCAGCGCGGCCAGGCGGTCGAACTCGCGGGCCAGCGCCTCGCTGGAGGCGCGATGCTGCTCCAGCTCGGCCAGCCGGCGGTCGGCCAGGAGGAGCCGCTGCTCCAGCCGGCTCATCTGCCGCGCCGAGGCGCGCAGCCCGGCCTCCAGCTCCCGCACCTCGCGTCCCAGCGCCTCGCTCCCGGCCGGCGACCCGTCCCGGCGCCCGTCGGGATGCCAGACCCCCGGGGCGCGCAGCGCCTCCACCTCGGTCGCCTGCCGGAGGCGCAGGACGCGGCCGTCCAGCACCTCGGGGTCGAGGCCGAGGAGCGCCGGGAGGAGCGGCCGGCCGATGCGCAGGCCGAGGTCCAGCACGGCGCGGGTCAGGAGGCGGGCCAGCGGGGGATCCTGGGCCAGGAGGTCGAAGAGGAGGTAGATGTCCGTCTCGCGCAGCAGGCCGACCGTCTGGCCGTCGGCGTCGGGCAGCGCCCGCCCCCAGCGCGAGTGGGACTGCAGGCTCCAGGCGTCGCGCCGGCCGGGCGGCAGGGGGAAGCCGCACACCGTATCGAAGGTGGCCGTGCGCACCTGGGGACCCGTCGACAGCCAGCCCGAGCGCCCCGGGAGCGCCAGCGGGTGGAGCCAGAGGCCACGCCCGCCCCGCGGCCAGGCGACGCGCTGCCGGGGAATCTCCAGCTGCACTGGAACCCCCAGGCCCTCGGCGTATTCCTCCAGGACGCGCGAGACGGCGTCCACGGTCTCGCGAGCAGGTTGAGGACTCATCGGTCGTGCAACGCTCACCACCCTGGGGCCGTCGTACCCGCTTGAGGGTACCGTACCATCCCCGGGGCGTCAATCTGCGGGCGGCGCCGGCCGCGGCCTCGCGGGCACCCCAGCCGCCGGGCATGACGGCCCAAGGAGGAGAGACGGCGGTCTAGCGGACGACGACGTTCGTGGTGGTCTTGAGGACGTGCGGGATGCGATGCAGGCGCAGGCTCACGAACTCCCCGAGGGCGGTAGTGCCCTCCGCCTCCACCAGCGCGATGACGTCGTAGGCGCCGGTGACGGCGTGGGCCATCGCCACGCCGGGAAGCTTGGCGGCGGCCGTGGCGACCTGCGACGCCTTCCCCGGGGTGCACTCGATGAAGACGAACGCGCGGATGGCCATCGGCACTTACTCCGACGTCCGCCGCCAGGCGGCGGGACGCGCGGCGCTGGGGGCGCTGGGTCGCGGCGGGTGCTCGTGGCCGGTGAGGAGCAGCACCTCCGCCGCCACCTCCTCCAGGGACTTGTCCGTGACGTCCACCTGGGGCCAGCCCGCCCGAGCGCAGATCTGCCCCGCGTACTCCAGCTCCGTCCAGACCTGCCGGGGGTCGGCGTAGGGGAACGAGGGCGGCGTCTCCATCTGCGACAGGCGGGACCGGCGCAGCTCCAGCAGCCGCTCCGCCGCGATGGTGAGTCCCACGATCTTCCGCCCGTCCACGCGCCCCAGCTCCTCGGGCAGCGGCAGCGGGTGCACGATGGGCACGTTGGCCACGCGCAGGCCGCGCCAGGCCAGGAACATGCTGAGCGGCGTCTTGGACGTCCGCGAGACCCCCACCAGGACGAGGTCGGCCTGCGGGAGTCCCTGCGGATCCTGGCCGTCGTCGTGCTTGACGGTGAACTCCATGACCTCGAAGCGCCGCCGGTACTCGGCGTCCATCTCCCGGAACAGGCCCGGCCGGGAGAGGGGCGTGAGCTCCAGGAGCGTCTCCAGCCGGAGGAGCACCGGGCCCAGGAGGTCGATGACGGCCACGTCGCGCGCGCGGGCCTCCGTGAGCATCATGTTGCGCAGCTCGGCGGACACCAGCGTGTGCACGATCAGCGCGCCGATCTGGGCCGCCGACTGCACCGCGCGCCGCACGTCCTCGGCCGTGCGGACGTGCGGCTGGATGTGGAGCCGCACGTCCGCGCCCCGGAACTGGACCAGCGCCGCCCGCACCACCAGCTCCGCCGTACGCCCGGTGCCGTCCGAGGCGACGACGATGTGGCGGGCGGCAGGCACTCCAGGGAGGCTCGCCATCAGGCGCTCTCGAGGATCGGGTAGGCCACCGCGGTGATGTGGGAGTTGATGCGCTTCAGGTTCGTGAGCACGTCCAGGTGGATCTCGCTGGTGTCGATCGACTCCTGGTAGCCCGCGTGGAGTCGTTCGATGTGGGCCTGGCGGAAGCGCCGCTCCGTCTGGGACAGCTCCAGCTTCCGCTCCAGCACCTGCTGGGCCAGCGCCGGGTCGCTGCTGGCGAAGGCCGAGATGGCCAGCTCCAGGTTCTGGAGCACCTTCTTGTGCAGCAGCGTGATCTCCTGCAGCCCGGCCTCCGAGAAGTGCACGGCCTTGCTCAGCTTCTTCTTGGCCAGCTCCATGAGGTTCCGGTCCACGATGTCGCCGATGTTCTCCATGTTGTTCACGAAGGAGAGGATCCCGATCTCGCGCTTGCTCTGCTCGGCGGTCAGGCTCTGCTGCGACAGCTTGGTGAGGTAGTGCTTGATGTCCCGGTCGAGGGTGTCCACCTGGTTGTCCTTCTCCTCGATCGCCTCCACCAGCTCGGGATCCTCGCGCCCGAAGGCATCCAGGGTCTTGGTGAGCATCTCGGACACCAGGTCCGCCATGCGGAGCGCCTCGCGGGTGGCCTGCCCGAGCGCCAGGGCCGGCGTGTCGAGCATGTTCTCGTCGAGATACTTGGCCCGGAAGATGCCGTCGCCCTCGCGGTCCTCCGGCACGAGCCTGGCGATGAGGCGCGCCAGCAAGGCCGCGAATGGCAGGAAGAGGACCGTGATGCCGACGTTGAAGAGCGTGTGGGCGTTGGCGATCTGCCGGGGGATGTCATCGGAGGTCATCTCCACCAGGCGCACGAAGGGCCGGGCCAGCGGCAGGAAGATGAGGACGCCCGCCACCTTGAAGAAGGTATGCGCCAGGGCGACGCGCTTGGCCTCCGCGCTGGCGCCGATGGAGCTGGCCAGGGCGGTGGCGCACGTGCCGATGTTGGCGCCGAAGATGACCGGCATCGCCGAGGACAGCGGGATCAGCCCTTGCAGCGAGAGGGTGATGGCGAGACCGATGGTTGCCGCCGAGCTGTGCACCAGCGCCGAGAACGTCGCGGCTGTCAGGACGCCCAGCAGCGGCTGGTCGCCCAGGGCGATCATGAGCAGCCGCATGATCTCGCTGTCCCGCAGCGGGACCATGGCGTCGGACATGACCTTGATGGCAAAGAAGATGAAGCCGAAGCCCAGGATGGCCTGCCCGACGTAGCGGAACGACTTGCGGCGTGACAGGAAGATGAACAGGAAGCCCACGCCCACGAGCAGCAGCGCGTAGTCGAAGATCTTGAAGGCGATCAGCTGGACGGTGAGGGTGGTGCCGATGTCCGCGCCGAGGATCACCCCCATGGCCTGGGTGAGGGACATGAGGCCGGAGCTGGCGAAGCTGACCAGCATCAGGGTGGTGGCGCTGGAGGACTGGATCAGCGCCGTGATGAAGGCGCCCGCCATCATGCCCTTCAGCCGGCTGTTGGTGATCGAGCCCAGGATCTGCCGCATGCGCCCGCCGGCCGCCTGCTGCAGACCCTCCCCCACGAGCTGCATGCCGTAGAGCAGCAGCGCCATCCCGCCGAAGAGCGCGATCAGCATCACGTTCGTCATCGGCAGTACTCGGCGTGCGTGAGAGGCGTGCGGTGGTCCCGGGTTCCGGCGCGCCCTCTCCGGCAGGGCGGCAAGCCGCGACCCCGCGCTCCGCGCACGCGGACGCGCCTCGCTGCTTTTAGCATGGCGGCTCTTGGCATGTCAAGGAAGCCGCGCGCCGCTTGCCGCGCGCGCAAGCGTAGTTGCGCCGCAATCTCCATACGATGCTTGAAGGGAGGGAAAGAACCCGAGAAAAAGCTTGAGGCCAGGCC
>JBHGAX010000070.1:0-14264 GCA_041946635.1 Methylomirabilales bacterium (SeqCode) | reverse complement strand
CGGCGCGCCCTCGGCCTGCACGGCGATCCGGGCCATGGTCTCCACCGTCTCGACGGGGTACTTGCCCACGGCGGTTTCGGCCGAGAGCATGACGGCGTCCGTGCCGTCGAAGATGGCGTTGGCCACGTCGGAGGCCTCCGCGCGCGTGGGCCGCGGGTGCCCGGTCATGGACTCGAGCATCTGCGTGGCGGTGATGACCGGGAGCGCCTGTTCCCGGGCCTGCCGGATGATGGCCTTCTGGACGACGGGCACCTCCTCCAGCGGCAGCTCCACGCCCAGGTCGCCGCGCGCCACCATGACGCCGTCGGCCACCTCCAGGATCTCGGCCAGGCGCCGGACCCCCTCCGGCTTCTCCAGCTTGGCCACCACGGGGGCGTCCCCGCCGGCCTCCAGGATGCGGGCCTTGGCCGCCCGCACGTCGTCCCGCCCCCGCACGAAGGAGACCGCCACCGCATCCACCTGCTGGGCCAGGCCGAAGCGGAGGTCCTCCAGGTCCTTCTCGGTGAGCGACGGCGCCGTGAGGCTGGCGCCCGGCAGGTGAATGCCCTGCTGATCCCGGAGCTCGCCCCCCACCACCACGCGGGCCCGCACCCGGTCCCCGCCGGACTCCAGCACCTGCAGCTCGATCAGCCCGTCCGCCAGGAGCAGCCGGTCCCCCGGCCGCGCGTCGGCGGGCAGGCGCTGGTAGCCCGTGCTGGCCTCCTCGGCCGTGCCCTCCACCGGGCGGGTCGTGAGGACGAACTCCGCGCCGCGCACCAGCGTGGCCCGCCCGCCCCGGAACTTCCCCAGCCGGATCTTCGGCCCCTGGAGGTCCTGCAGGATGGCCACCGGCCGGTCCAGGCGGGCGGCCGCCTCCCGGATCCGGGCGATGACCCGCGCGTGGTCCGCCTGGCTGCCGTGCGAGAAGTTCAGGCGCGCCACGTCCATGCCGGCGCGGATCAGGGCCGCGATCTTCTCCGGCGAGGCGGTGGCCGGCCCGATGGTGCAGACGATCTTCGTCCGTCGCATGGTCATCGCCGCCGGGCCCCCGCGCGCCGCGCGGGCCGCCGGGCCCCGTCCGGGGCCACCAGCACCGCGCGCGCCGGCGCGCCGTCCCCGTCGCAGAGCCGGAGCGGCAGGCAGGCCAGCTCGTACTCGCCCGCCGGGACGGCGGAGAGGTCGAGCCCCTCGGCGATGATCACCCCGGCCCCCAGGAGGAGCCGGTGCGCGGCCAGGTCGCTGGCGCCGGGCGGGTCCACCGAGAGCCCCTCGATCCCCAGCAGGCGCACCTCGGCCTCCACCAGGAGCGCCGCGGCATCCGGCGTGAGGCCGGGGTGCTCGAGCCCCGCGGACCCGCCGGCGAGGGCGCGCGTGCGGAGGAGCAGCCGCGCGTGGCCGCCCAGGTCCAGCAGGGCCGTGCGCCGGAGGAGGGGCGCGTCGATGCACGGGACGCGTCCCAGATCCACCACCAGGGCCGGCCCGAGCAGGGCCTCCAGGGGGAGCGCGTCCACGCCGGCGCCGGCATCCCGCAGGTGCCGCGGCGCGTCGAGGTGGGTGCCGGTGTGCGAGCCGAGGGTCAGGACGGAGACGTTCACGGGATCGCCGCGGCTCACCGACAGCCAGGGCTGCACGGCGTACTCCGGATCGCCCGGATACACCGGCATCCCGGCGCGCAGGGGTCGGCTGATGTCGAAGATGCGCATGGCGAAGCGGCGATGAGGCAATAGGCAATTCGGCAATTCGGCAGGGCCGGACGGGCGCGAGTCCTTCCCAGTTGCCGGATTGCCGGATTGCCCCTTACGCCTCCTCGGCGATCTTGTGCACCCGGTAGCCGGCCAGCATGCCCCCGTCGACGTAAATCACCTGCCCGGTCAGGTAGTCGGAGGCGGCGGAGGCGAGGTAGACGGCGGTGCCGGCCAGGTCCTCCGGGGTGCCCGTGCGTCCCAGCGGGATGAGGGCCCGCACGCCGCGCGCCCAGTCCTCGTTCCGGAACAGGTCGTCGTTCAGGGGCGTGCGGAACCAGCCGGGGCCGATGGCGTTGACGTTGATCTTGTAGGGCGCCAGCTCCAGCGCGAGGTGCATGGTCATCAGCTTGACCCCGGCCTTGGCCGGCGCGTAGGCCGCCTGGTTCGGGGCCGCGATGACGCTGGACAGCGAGGCGGTGTTGACGATCTTCCCCCCGCCCTGCGCCTTCATGATGCGGGCGGCGGCCTGGCAGGCGAAGAACACCGCCTTGAGGTTCGTGGTGAGCACCGCGTCCCAGTCGGCCTCGGTGTACTCGAGCGCGGGCGCCCGCCGGTTGATGCCCGCGTTGTTCACCAGGATGTCCAGCCGGCCGTGGCGCTCGGCGATGCCCTGGAAGAAGGCCGGCAGCTCGTGAATGCGCGTCACGTCCATGGCCACGCCTTCCGCCGTCCCGCCGCCCGCGGCGATCTCCGCGGCGGCGGCGCGCACCACCTCCGCGCGCCGGCTGGTCAGGACCACGGTCGCCCCCGCGCTCGCCAGGCCGCCGGCGATGCCGCGGCCGAGTCCGGTGCCGCCGCCCGTCACGACCGCCACCTTTCCGCTCAGATCGAAGAGGCTCGTCCGCATCACGTGGCTCCTCCTTCTGCAGGGCACATCGCCCCTCGACATACCGTAAAGCCCCGGGCGCGTCCAGCATTCTCCCCGGGGACGGCCCCGGCACGCGGCGGTTGTCCAGCCCGGGATACATTGTCCATTTGCCCTTGGCAACCCCCGGGCCGGCCGCTAGAGTCCCCCTCGCTGCGGGCGAGCACTCTTCATCCACTTGCCCGTGCGACGGCGGCCGGGATCGCGTGGAAACCCTCCCCCTCCCCTCCACACGGCTCCGGCCGTCGTGTTTTCCTCCCCGATCCCGCCGTGCCGTTGCCCGCCGCCCCGGCCGGCGACCCCCGCCATGACGGGGAGATACGGCACACCGCTGCGGGATATCTCACAAGAGGACGGGGTCGGGCATGCCGCCGGGCGCCCGAACGCCGCGAAAAGACGGTGCACCGGCGCCCCGGAACGCCGGAACAGAACTTGCGGGGGCCCAGGGCAACGCCATACCGGGGAGGAACATGATGATCGCACGCCCCACCTGGACCCCCGCCCTGCGCTCCCTGCTGCTCACGGGCCTCGTGCTCACGGCTTTCGTCTTCGGCGGGGCGCCCGCCGAGGCAGGCGCCACCCGGCACTACTACCTCGCCGCCGAGGAGTCGTTCTGGGATTTTGCGCCCACGGGGAGGGATCTGGTGTCCGGGGGACCGGTGCCCATGCCCTGGCGGGACCACACCCGCTGGGTCAAGGTGCGGTACATCGAGTACACGGATGACACGTTCACCCGCCGGGTGCCCCAGCCGTCCTGGCTCGGCATCCTGGGCCCCCGCATCCGGGCCGAAGTCGGGGACACCATCCAGGTGCACTTCCTGAACCGGACCGACGAGTTCCAGGGCATCCACCCGCAGGGGGTCCGGGTCAAGGAGGCCGAGGCGGCCTTTCACGCGGCAGGCCGCGCGCTGGCGGCGCCGGGCGGCTCCCTGACCTACACCTGGACGGTGGACGCGGAGAGCGGACCGGCGGCCGGCGATCCCAGCTCCATCGTGCGCTGGTACGGCGCCCCCGTGGACGCGGGCCTGAACGCCGCCCTCCTCGGGCCCATCCTCATCACGCGAGCCGGCATGGGCCGGCCGGACGGCGGCGCCAGCGATGTCGATCAGGAGTTCATCCTCGTCTTCAAGGTCTTCGACGAGGCCCGGGGCTACGGCAAGGGCCAGATGCACAGCATCAACGGGTACATCTTCGGCAACCTCCCCGGCCTGATCACCCGAAACGGCGAGCGGGTCCGCTGGCACATCCTGGACCTCGGCGCCGCTGCCGAGGTGAAGACCCCCCCGCCCTTCGCCGTCCCCGCCAAGATCGGCATGAAGGGCTCCGAGACGATCCGGGTCTCGTCCGGCCGCATGACCGTCACCGACATGCTGGCCGACGACCCTGGCGCCTGGGCGCTGCGCGGCCAGGCGCCGGATGACGTGAACGCCGGCATGGCGGCCATCTATACCGTGATCCCGTGACGAACGACGCGTTTCCCGCCGGAGGCCAGGGGCCGCCGACCCGGCTTGCCGATCGTCAGGCGACGGAACTGCCGCCGGCCCTGCTCAGAGCACCCGCCCGCCGTCCACCACCAGCACCTCCCCCGTGATGAAGCTCCCCCGCGTGGCCAGGAACAGCGCGGCGTCCGCGATGTCGGCCGGCGTGCCGACGCGCTTCAGGGGGGCGGCCTGTGTCGCCTGGGCTACCGTGGCTTCGAGGTTCGGGCGGCCCTCGTTCCAGCGCGTCTCGGCGATGAAGCCGGGTGCAATGACGTTCACCTGGATCTCCGGCGCCAGCGTCCGGGCCAGGCACTGGCTCAGCTGCACGACCGCCGCCTTGGACGCGCAGTAGGCGATGGAGCTGCCCTGGGGGCGGAGGCCGGCCACCGAAGCCAGGTTGATGATGCGCCCGGCCCCCTGCCGCCGCATCGGCTCGACCACGGCCCGGCACGCGAAGAACGTGCCCTTCACGTTGATGGCGTACAGCCGGTCCCACACGGCGTCGGTGAGACCCTCCAGGTCCGAGAAGTCGACGAAGGCGGTGACGCCGGCGTTGTTCACCAGGACGTCCACCCGGCCGAACTGCTCGAGCGCCCGCCGCACCATGGCCCGGACCTCGGCGTCCCGCGCCACGTCGGCCCGGACCAGGAGCGGCTCTCCGCCGGCCCGCTTCACCAGGGCCGCCGTCTCCTCCGCCTCTCGGGCCGACTTCGAGTAGTTCACCACCACCCCGGCGCCCTCGCGCCCGCAGGCCTCGGCGATGGCCCGCCCGATACCCACGGCCGCCCCCGTCACCATCGCCACCTTTCCCTGCAGCAGTCCCATCGGCGTCCCTCCTGACCACGAGTCCGTCCGCGAGAACGCCGGAGAATCCCCCCGTTTTCGCCGGCTGTCAAGGCCGAGCACCCCGGGGGGCGCTCCGCGAACTTCGATTGCCCCCCGGTGGCGAGGCCTGATAGAATCCGCGCGTTTCATCCCACCCGTTCGTCATGAGGAGCGCGCGATGAAGGGCAACGACCGGATGATCGCCAAGCTGAACGACCTGCTCGCGGACGAACTCACCGCCATCAATCAGTACATGGTCCAGTCGGAGATGTGCGACAACTGGGGCTACGGGAAGCTGCACAAGGCCATCGAGAAGGAAGCCATCGACGAGATGAAGCACGCGGAGAAGCTGATCGGGCGCATCCTGTTCCTGGAGGGGTCGCCCACGGTGAGCCGGCTGAACCAGATCAACATCGGCAACGACGTGCCCGCGTTCCTCAAGAACAACTGGGACGCCGAGTCGGGCGCGATCAAGGCCTACAACGACGGCATCCGGCTGGCCGGGGAGTTGCTGGACGGGGGGACCCGGGAGCTGCTGGAGGACATCCTGAAGGACGAGGAGGGCCACATCGACTGGATCGAGGCCCAGCTGGACCAGATCAAGCAGATGGGCCTGCAGAACTACCTCACCGAGCAGATCGGCTGAGCGAGCCGCCGGTGTCTCCCCCTCGCCCCGCGCGAGCGGGGAGGGGGAGGGGGTGAGGCGCGCCATGGAGCGCAAGCAGGTCTCCAGCGGCACGCCCTGGGAGCCCGTGGTGGGCTACTCGCGGGCCGTGCGCGTGGGACCCTTCGTGTACGTCTCGGGGACCACGGCCACCGGGCCGGACGGGCGCCTCGTGGGCGGCCGGGATGCCTACGCGCAGACGGTCCAGGCGCTCCGGAACCTCGCGACGGCCCTGGAGCGCGCCGGCGCCTCCCTCCGGGACGTCGTGCGCACGCGCATGTACGTGACCGACATCGCGCAGTGGGAGGCCGTCGGCCGCGCGCACGGCGAGGTGTTCGGCGACATCCGGCCGGCCACCAGCATGGTGCAGGTGGCCGCGCTCATCACGCCGGAGATGCTGGTGGAGGTGGAGGCCGACGCGGTGGTCCGAAACGGCACCGGCTGACGGTGCCGGGAGGTGGCCATGCCAGAGCGCAGAGAGCGCCCGGATCGCGACCGGTACTTCATGGGGATCGCCATGGCCGTCCGCGCACGGGCGAACTGCCGTGGCAACCACGTCGGCTCGATCCTCGTCCTCGAGGGCCACGTCGTGGCCACGGGCTACAACGGCACGCCGTCCGACATGCTGAACTGCGAGGACGGCGGCTGCGACCGCTGCGCCAATCGCGAGAAGTACGGCTCGGGGAAGGGCTACGACCTCTGCATCTGCGTGCACGCCGAGCAGAACGCTCTGCTCTCCGCCGCCCGCTTCGGCATCCCCGTGCAGCAGGCCATCCTCTACACCACCATGCGTCCCTGCTTCGGCTGCACCAAGGAGCTGCTCCAGGCGCGCGTCAAGGCCGTCTACTACCTGCACGACTGGAAGCACCCGGATCCCGAGGTCTGGCACGAGTACGAGAAGCTGCAGCAGCGCTTCCCCGGTGGCATCCGCAAGCTGGAGATGGAGGACCCGGACGCCGACTGGGCGGTCTCGGCCCGCGCCCGCGTGCCGGAGGAGAGCGGCCACTCCATCCCGGGAAACTAGCGATCGGCAGTCAGCGAAGGCTCGCGCCTGGATGGTTCTGGCTGAGCGCTGACGGCTGATCGCTGACCGCTTGCGTCAGACCAGCCGCCGCCGCAGGAAGGCGGAGAGGTAGTCCACCAGCGTCACCATCACGTAGATGGCGAGGATCAGCGTCAGGAGCTTCTGCTCCAGGAACAGGCTGGCGGCGATCTGGATCTGCTGCCCCAGCCCGCCCGCCCCCACGTACCCCAGGATCACCGCCTCCCGGATATTCACCTCCCAGCGATAGAGGCTGTACGCCAGGAACTGGGGCAGGACCTGCGGCAGCACGCCGTAGGCCAGGACGTGCAGCCGGCCCGCGCCCGTGGCCTGCAGCGCCTCCAGCGGGGCGGGGTCGATGTCCTCCACGACCTCGGCGAAGAGCTTGCCCAGCACGCCGCCGGTGTGCAGCCCCAGCGCCAGCACCCCCGGGAACGGCCCCAGCCCCACCGCGAACACGAAGATGAGCGCCCAGACGATGTGGGGCACGGTGCGCAGCAGGTTCAGCACCGCCCGCGCCGCCAGGTACACCGCCACCCGCGCGCCCCGGCGCGAGGCGCCCGCCTTCTCGGCCTCGAAGAGCACGCCCGCGAAGACCAGGTTGCGGCTGGCGAAGCCCGCCAGGGCGAGCCCGATGGCGGCGGAGAGGACGCTCCCCATGAAGGAGATGGCGAACGTCTCCAGCGACCAGTAGACCGCGCTGGCGAGGAGGGCCGGCGAGAGGTCCGGCGGGAAGAGCTTCCGGGCGTAGGCCAGCATCTGGCCGCGCCCCTCGGCCCCGAGGAGCGCGGCCGGGTCGAAGCCGGTGCCGTGCCAGCTCCAGGCGATCAGGATCAGGAGGCCGAGCCACAGGACACCGGTGCTGCCGCGCCGGGCGCCGCACGCCGCGGCCGCCTCCGTGGCGGCGATGGCCTCGCGCGGGGAGGCGCTCCCAGGGATTGCCATCAGCGGATGGCCTGTCGGGCGCGCTCGCTCAGGACGTCCACGCCCGCCACCAGGAGGAACAAGATCGCGACCAGCGTGATCACTTCGTTGAACTGGAACATCCGCATGGACAGCTCGATCTGCTGCCCCAGGCCGCCCGCGCCCACGAAGCCCAGGATGGCGGAGGCGCGCACGGCGCATTCCCACCGATACAGCGTGTAGGAGAGCAGCTGCGGGAGCGACTGGGGAATCATGGCGTAGAGGAGCACGGCCGCGCGCGAGGCGCCGGCCGCGTGGAGCGCCTCGCCGGGCCGCTGCTCCAGGTTCTCCAGGATCTCGGAGTAGACCTTCCCCAGCATGCCGCCGTAGGAGATGCCGATGGCCAGGACGCCCGCGAAGGGGCCCAGCCCGACCGCGCGCACGAACACGAACGCCCAGACCAGCTCCGGGATGGACCGGAAGACGCTGAGGACGCCGCGTGCCAGGACGTAGGGGACGGCCGCCAGGGCGCGCCGGACCCGAGAGCCGCCCAGCTCGAGGTCGTGCAGGATGCCCGCGTGGGTGAGCGAGGCGGTGCCCAGCAATCCGAGGGGCAGCCCGATCGCGACCGCCAGCACGGTGCCCATGACGGAGATCTGGATGGTCTCCAGCACCGGGGTCGCGAGCAGGCGCAGGAAGTCGGGCGACAGCTCGGGCGGGAACATGCCCGCGATGAAGCGGGCCATGTGCCGGCGCGACTCGGCCTCGAACAGCAGGCCGGGCCGCACCTGCGCCAGATGCCAGCTCCCCGCGAAGGCGAGCAGGACGCCGAGGCCCAGGAGGCTGGGGAAGAGCGGCCTACTGCGGTCGGAGAACCGGGGTGCAGCTCCGGACGGCCGGGATGGCATGCGGGAGGTCCTCGGGGAGATCGGGGCGGGCGCCGGCGTAGAGTGCGGCCAGGAGCGTCTCGGACACGTCGCCGGCGGGCCGGTCGAAGGCCACCCGGCCTTCTCGGAAGCCGACGATGCGCGGGAAATGGGCCAGGGCCAGATCCACGCTGTGCAGGTTCATGATGAGCGTCTTGCGGCGCTCGCGGCACAGGGCGACGAGCAGCCGGACGATGCCCTGCGCCAGCGTGGGGTCCACGGAGGAGACCGGCTCGTCCGCCAGGATCACCTGGGGGTCCTGGAGCAGCACCCGGGCGATGGCCACGCGCTGCTGCTGGCCGCCGGACAGCTCGTCCGTCCGCGCCCAGAGCTTCTCGGGAATGCCGACCTGCGCCAGGGCCTCCTGGGCCGCGCGAAGGTCGACCGGGCGGGGGCCGAACAGGGAGCGTAGCGCGCGGAGCGCCGACCAGCCCCCCAGCAGCCCGGCGAGGACGTTGTGCGCCACCCGGAGCCGCCCCACCAGGTTGTGCTGCTGGTAGATCGTGCCGATGCGGCGCCGGAGCTCCCGCAGCCGGCCGCGCGGGAGGGCCGCGGCATCCTCCCCGGCGATCCAGAGCCGCCCGGAGCTGGGGCGCACCGTGAGGTTCAACATCCGGAAGAGCGTGGTCTTCCCGGCGCCGCTCGGGCCGATCACGGCCACCGTCTCGCCCGGGGCCACGACCAGGTCCACGCCGTCCACCGCGGAGACCTCGCCGTCGAAGACCTTCCGGACGTCCTCGAGCCGATACACCCCCTCGGCCCGCGCGTCCTTCAGACGCTCAGCACCTCGCTCCGGAGCAGCAGGTCTGCGAGGGCGGGCATCGTGGAGATCTCCCCGGCCCGCAGCGCATTCTGGATCCCGAACCTGTCCACGCACGTCTTGCACGCCAGGATCTCCACTCCCACGCCTTCCAGGTCCTGCAGGCTGCCCACGACCGGCGAGTCGGCCGCCAGCAGCTTGACCCCCGCGTTCCAGCAGACGATCTTCTCAGGCCGCAGGGGGCTCGCCACGAGGGTCTTCAGGAAGTTCGCCAGGATCGTCTTGCCGAGGTCCTCGTCTCCCCGCCCCATGCCCTCCGCGGCCAGCAGGAGGACGCGAGGCCGTGCCGCATCCGGCATTGCCCGCTCCAGTCCCCCTCCCTCGTGTCTGGCACACCGGCACCCGGGCAGCCCGGCACTCCGGAAATCCGGCCGCAGTGTCCCAGTGCCCGAGCGCCGTTCACTTCAGCAGCCCCGCCGCCACCGCGGCCTCTTCCACCGGCTTGAAGTCGTCCAGCCGGACCCGCACGTACTTCTTGGTCCGGTGCAGGTCCAGGAGCCGCTTGTCCTCCGCCCTGCGTCCGTCCAGCGTGAGCAGCGCGGAGGCGATTCGCTCTTGCAGGCCCTTGTCCAGGTCGCCGCGCGCGGCCCAGACGTAGTCCACGAAGGGCGGCGTGGTCCAGAAGACCTTGACCTTCGCCGCGTCCACCTTCTTCGTCTGGACGAGCTTGTCCCAGACGGCCTCGTTCAGGGCGCCGGCGTCCACCTTGCCGCTCTCCACCCAGAGCGCCGTCGCGTCGTGCGCGCCGCTGAAGCTGAACTTGGCGAAGTCCTTCTCGGGGTTGATGCCGTTCTGCAGCAGGAAGTACCGCGGCATGAGGTGCCCGGAGGTGGAGCTGACGCTCCCGAAGGAGAAGGTCTTCCCCTTCAGGTCGGCGAGCGCCTTGATCCCGGAGTCCGCGCGGGTGATGAACTTGCTGTGGAACTGCAGGTCCTCCTCCCGGCTCACGAGCGGCACGGCGTCGCCGGTGCGCTTCCGGGCCTGGACGAAGGTGAACCCGCCGTACCAGACGAGGTCGAGCTTCTTCGCGGCCAGGGCCTCCACCGTGGCCGCGTAGTCCACGACCGGCGTGTAGCGGACCGGGATGCCGATCTCCTTCGCCAGATACTCGGCAAACGGCTGGTAGATACGGGCGAGCGCCGCCGGGTGCTCGTCGGGAATCGCCGAGACCCGCAGCTCCTTCAACGGCTCGCCGGCCGCGGCCGGCGCGGCCAGGGCGAGCGCGAGCAGCAGCGCGGACACGACCGTTGGCATGGACCCCCTCCCCAGGCATCGCCAGACGCGAGAGTCTACCCGCCTAATCTCCAATAGGTACAATAGGAATTTCCGATTAAACGGACCGGGTGGATCGGCGGGGTGGGTCAGCGGATCTCGAAGGCGACCTCCTCCAGCACCTCCCCCACCTCCCACACCGGCTCGCCGGCGTCGGCGAACCGGCGTCGCACCTCGGCGGCGGCCTCCTCGGGCGCGGAGAACAGCAGGCCGCCGGAGGTCTCGGAGTCCATGAGGAGATCGAGGTGCTCGGGCGCCACACCGGGCCCGACGCGGAGCGGCAACTCGCCCGCCTCCGCCAGGGCCTGCAGGTAGGTGCGGTTCCGGCCCAGGCCGCCGGCGAAGAAGCCCTTCCGGGCGTATTCGCGCGCGCCGGGCAGGAGCGGGACCGCCTCGATGGCGAGGCGCACGCCGGCGCGGCTGGCCAGGATCATCTCGCTCGCGTGCCCCAGCAGGCCGAACCCCGTGATGTCCGTGCAGCCGCGGACGCCGAGGGCCGCGACCGCCTCGGAGGCGACCCGGTTCAGCCGGGTCATGCTCTCGGCGGCGGCGGTGAGGTGCATGGGGTCGGCCGCCTCCGCCTTCCCGGCCGTGGCGATCACGCCCGTGCCGAGCGGCTTGGACAGGAACAGGCGATGGCCCGGCCGCAGGCCGCCCTTGATGGTGACGCGCTCCGGCTCCACCAGGCCCGTGACGCACAGGCCGTACTTCGGCTCCTTGTCCACCACCGTGTGGCCGCCGGCGATGACCGCTCCGGCCTCGGCCACCTTGTCCGCCCCGCCCTGGAAGATGCGGGCCATGGCGGCGCGCGGGAAGTCGCGCGGGAAGCCGGCGATGTTCAGCGCCAGGAGGACGCGGCCGCCCATGGCGTAGACGTCGCTCATGGAGTTGGCCGCCGCCACCGCCCCGTAGGTGTACGGGTCGTCCACGATGGGCGGGAAGAAGTCCACGGTCTGGATGATGGCCTGGCGCTCGTTCAGCCGGTAGACGGCCGCATCGTCGCTCCGCTCCAGCCCCACCAGGAGGTCGGGATGCGAGGACGGCCCCGTCAGCGCCGCCAGCACCTCGTGCAGGTCCGCCGGACCCATCTTGGACGCTCACCCGGCGCAGCTGGCGTACTCGGTCAGGCGGATCTCCTTGCCGGAACGGGTGTCGGTCGGGCTCATGCTCGGCTCCCGGTCGCTGTCCTTGGGATGCGTCCAAGAGGACGCAAGGTTCGGCCGTCCGCAAACACAGATACCACGACAGCGCCGATAAGACAAATTGGTCCTGCCGATGGATGCATGGCAGAGGGCAGCGCGGCGGGCGCGACGCACGGGAGCCTGCGCCCCCGGCGGCGGGCGCATGGGCTGGCCGGCCCGCTTGCGGAGCCTGGCTAGCGCGGCAGGTCGAGGTGAAGGGATAGCGGAGCGGCGGCCTCCCGCCGCTCGACTAGCAGGGTGAGCGAGCGGCCGGCACCGAGGAGCGCCTCCTCGAACTCCTCCAGGGAGGGGACGGGGCGCCCGTTGGCCTCCAGGATTCGATCCATGGGCTTCACGTCCGCGCGGGCGGCGGCGGACTCGGGCTCCACGAAGGCGACCACCACGCCGGCCGGGGCGGCGGGGCCGCCCTCCGCGCGTTCCTCGCGCAGGCGGACCAGCAGGCCGAAGCGCTCGCCGGCGAGCTGGGCGCGGGAGTCGGCGGGCATGGGGCCGATCGTCACGGGGATGGCCAGCTGCCGCGAGCCGCGCAGCACCCCGAGCGTCACGGGCCGGCGCACGGGCCGGGCGCGGATGATGCGCTGGAGCTGGCGCACTTCCCATATGGGCTGGGCGTCCACGCGGACGATGACGTCGCCCCGCTGCAGCGCCCCCTCGGCGGGACCCCCCTTCAGCACGTCCATCACGTGCACGCCGTTTCCCACCGCGGGACCGAAGATGCCGCCCAAGCGCTCGGCCAGATCCTCGCTGACCTCCGCGATGGAGATGCCCAGCCAGCCGATCTCGGTGGCGGCCCCTGCAGCCGCGGGCCAGGCCGCCAAGAGCGCGGCCCCGAGCAGGACGGCGCGCAGGTGGAGCCGGACGCTCATGCCTTCACCAACTCCCGGACTTCCACGTCCACGCCGCAGATCTCGCAGTACACCTTGTCACCCTTGATCTCGGCGACGTTGAACTGCTGCTGGAAGCAGTACGGGCAGAAGCGGATCTGCCGGTCGGTGCTCGGTTTGTCCATTGGCCCCCCGAGGCGGAGCGGGTTGGAGCGAGCTTAACGCAGATACCCGGGGCGGTCAAAGGCTGCGTAATCCGTGAAACGGAAAACGCAAGGAGCGAGAACCGCCAGGTGTTGCTCACGTTTCACGTTTTACGTTCTACGCATTCCGCCGGTTTGACACCCCTCAGGCCGTGTGTTATCGTCCCGCCGGATCGCCTGTCTGTGAGGTGCAGCGCGGCGCGGCCACAACCGGGGTCAGGGCATTGCCCTGACTTTTCTTTTCTTGGCGCGCGCGCCGGTGGCCTGCGGAGGGGTGGCCGAGATGAGCCCAGATGCGAGCACGCTGTCGGCAGCCGCCCTGCTGATCCTGGCGGCGGTGGGAGTCGTGTGGACCATCGTCCTGCTCGCGCTGGCGGGCGAGCTGCGGCGAACCTCGCAGCGCCTCCAGGACTTCCTGAAGCTGCTGGAGGCCGAGCTGCTCCCGGCCCTCACGGACGTGCGCGAGGCGGCGCGCGCCGCCACCCGGCTGCTGCAGGACATGGGCGAGGCGACGCCGCGCCTGCAGGCCGCGCTGGGGGCCCTGGAAGAGGCCGGGGACAACGTGCGGGGCGCCACCGGCGCGGTGAGGAATCTCTTCGGGCGCCGGTTCATCCCGGTGGCCGGCATCCTGGCGGGCCTGCGGGCCGGGCTCCGGTTCGCATGGCGGCTCTACAGCAAGAGGAGGCAGTCATGAGCAACGAGGAGCGCGGGTTCTCGGCCGCGGCGGTGGCGCTGGCCTTCATCCTGGGCGGCACGCTGGGGGCCAGCCTGGCGATGCTCTTCGCCCCGGAATCGGGACGCCGGACGCGCGAGCGGCTGCGGGACCTGGCCGCGGACATGCGCGACCGGACGCTCGACCTCTCGGAGGACCTCCGGGACAAGGCCGAGGAGGCGATCGAGCGCGGCCGCGAGGTCCTGGACGAGAAGAAGTCCATCATCTCCGCCGCCATGCAGGCCGGCAAGGAGGCCATGCAGCGCGAGCGGGATCGCCTCTCGAGCCGCTAGCGGCATGCAGACCGTCGTCCTGGAGCGGCCGGGGGAGTTCCGGATCGGCGAGGCCGGACGTGCGCGCCTGGGCCGCCGCCGACACCCCGGCGGCCTTCCCCGGCTGGCTCGACCCCGCCCGCGCGTCCTGAAGGCCGTCGTGGAATTCGGGCCCGGGGGACGCGGATAGGTCTCCCTCAGGCGCAGGAGGACGGCCCGGCCCCCGGTGGCCGGGCGCGCTTCAGGGCCTGTCCGGACGCCGGGCCCGGAGCGCGTGCCCACGGGGGCGTTCGAGGCTTTGCCGCCAGGCGGCGGCGGTGCTAGAATCTGTCCTGCGAGGAGACGGGGCCCGGATGGCGGGCCGGGGAAGGCGGGCCATGAAGAAAGGGCTTGGCGCGATCCTGCTGGCGGCGGTGCTGGCGCTGCCCGTCGTGAGCGAGGCGGGCAAGACGCACGTCTTCGTCGGGGTGAACGTGGGCGTCGGGCACGTGTGGGGCCCGGGCTACTGGGGCGGCCACCCGCACTGGGG
>JBHGAX010000007.1:0-31089 GCA_041946635.1 Methylomirabilales bacterium (SeqCode) | reverse complement strand
CCCTGCCATGCACCTGGATGTGGTTCTCGTGCCGTGCGAGTTTGCCGGGCGGGCGCGGCCGCAGCGGACGGCGGTGGTCGTGGACGTCATCCGCGCCACGAGCAGCATCGTCAGCGCCTTCGCGCACGGCTGTCGCACCCTGCTGCCGGCGGAGAGCGCCGAGGAGGCCCGGCGGCTCCACGCGGTGCACCCGGAGGCCGTGCTCTGCGGGGAGCGCCAGGGGCGGCGCATCGAGGGGTTCGCCCTGGGCAACTCGCCCCGCGAGTTCACGGCGCAGGCCGTGGGGGAGAAGGCGCTGATCCTGGCCACCTCCAACGGCACGCGCACGCTGCGGGCGGTGGGCGCCGGCCGGAGCGTCGCCATCGGCGCCTGCATGAACCGGGCGGCCGTGGCGGCCTGGCTCGCCGCGCGGGCGGAGGACGCGCTGGTGGTCTGCTCGGGCTACGAGGGGATCTTCTCGCTGGAGGATGCGGTGTGCGCGGGGGGCATCGCGGAGCGGGCGGCGGAGCTGGGGGCCGCCCTGGGCGACGCCGCGGAGGCCTGCCGGCTCCTCTGGCGCCGCCACGCGGGCGACCTGCCGGGGCTCCTGCGGACGACCGCCTGGGGCCGCCACATCGTCGCCATCGGCCTCGGCCCCGACCTCGACTTCTGCGCCCGGCTGGACACGACCGACGTGGTGCCGGTGCTGCGGGAGGGGCGGATCACGGCTGAGGCACCCGGGCGCTGAGGCGCGGGCAAGGGCCCGCAGCGCGCGGAGGCGAAAAGGCGCGGGGGCGAGACCGGGCCGAGTGGTCTGGCGCCGCTGCGCCTTTTCGCCTCCGCGCCTCCGCGGGTCAGTGGAATCGCCCCGCCACCGGCTTGCCCCCGAAGAACTCCTCCAGGATCTCGTCGTCGTCCAGGAAATCCCCCAGCCGGTGATAGCGGCGCACGCTGTCCACGCCCACGGTGAAGCCGACGTAGAAGGCCGTCGCCTCCGAGGCCGTCAGCGAGGTCTTCTGCGTGATGGTCTGGATGGTCCGCTGCATGTCCGGGAAGGACTCGCGGCAGCCGCCGCAGGTGCCGGTGCAGCGGATCTCCAGCTCGCCCTCGCGCGTGCGGCCGATGCTCACGTGGTCCTCGCTGTCCCACCCCGGCAGGTAGATCTTCGTCGCGGGTCCCTTGATCTTCGCCATGCGGGCTCCTCTACGGGTTCAACGACCCACGACCCATGACCGGATCCCAGTCACGCGGGCGGCGGCGCTGGGCCATGGGTCACGGGGATTTCGTCATCGCCGTCTTGAACTCCTCCGCCATGCGGATCCGCTCCAGGACCGGCGGGTGGGTGTAGAGCAGCCAGACCAGCGGCGCGGGCGGCGTGAGGTCGGCGAGGTTGGATCGAGCCAGGGAGACCTCCGCGCTGATGAACGCGGCGGGATTCTCGGTCAGCACGAGCGAGGCGCGGTCGGCCTGCCGCTCGAAGTGGCGGGAGATGGCGGTCTGCACGGGCAGGCTGAGGAGGCTCAGGAGATACACCGCGAGCAGGAAGACGGGCACGCCGGCCACGTCCGCCGGCCCGGCCAGGTGCAGGGCCGGCCGGCCGGCCGCCCACTCGAGGGCCCGGGCGCCCGCCCAGAGCGCGATCCCGATGGCCGCGGCGCTCAGGAGCAAGCCCTGCCAGATGTGGGCGTGCTTCCAGTGGCCCATCTCGTGGGCCAGGATCAGCTCCACCTCCTCGGGCCGGCTGCCGCGCACCAGCGTGTCGTAGAGCACGATCCGCTTGGTGGCGCCCAGCCCCGTGAAGTAGGCATTGCCCTTCCGGGTGCGCCGGCTGGCGTCGCTCTCGTACACCTCCGAGACCGGCAGCTCGGCCCGCTGGGCCAGGCGGAGCACCCGCGGGCGCAGCTCGGCGTCCTGCAGGGGCCGGATGGTGTTGAACAGCGGGTCGATCACCACGGGCGCCAGCGCCACCAGCAGCAGCGTGGTGGCCACCGCGAGGGCCCAGGCGGGCAGGACCCAGCGGCCCGGGTACCGGCGCCACAGCGTGACCAGGAGCACGCCCACCGGCACCCCGACGGCCAGGGAGACGAGCGCGCCCTTCGCGCGATCCAGGAGCCAGCCGGCCGCCGTCTGCGTGGAGAGCCCGAAGGCGTGCTCGCGCACGAAGCCGCTGTAGTAGGCCAGGGGCAGGACCAGCAGCTCCAGGCCCACCAGCAGGATGGCGAGGTAGGCCGCCACGGCGAGGGTTGGGTGCGCCGGCGCCAGCCGGACCGCCAGGTTCCGGAGGGCGGCCGACGCCGGGGTGACGATGAGGAGGGCCAGCGCCGCCAGGCGCAGCGCGATCCCCGCGGCGTACAGCCAGTAGCGGCCGTGCATGTAGGCGTTGCCGCGCGCGACGTCCTCCGGCGTGAAGTAGGCGAGCAGGCGCTCGCTGCCGGAGGCGCCGCCGGCGGCCGCGGAGGCCAGCAGCACGATCAGCATCCCGAGGCCGGCGGCGGCCAGGCCGCCCCGCCAGGTGCACGGGGGGACCGGCGCCGCGCCGCCGCCGGGCGAGGGCGGTCGGTCCACACCTGGTAGTCTACCGGGCTTAGTCGCGAGCGCCAAGGCGGGTGGGCGCCTCAATCTCGCCGCTGCTCCACGAAGGGGGCGTCGAGGGCCACGCTGAAGCGGAAGCGGCCGCCGCTCCGGTCGAAGGCGAACACGGTGATCCGGTGGCCGGGCTGCAGGGCGGGCGGGGGCGCCTGGACGAAGAAGTCGCCGTCCTCCTTCCAGAAGCGGAAGCGCTCGGGCAGGAGATAGATGGGGCGCGGCGGGCCGCCGTGCAGGCTGACGGCGAACAGGCCCGCGGGCACGGGATCGCCGTGCTCGTCCACGTCCCGGTAGAAGTAGACC
This sequence comes from Methylomirabilales bacterium (SeqCode), assembly GCA_041946635.1. GTDB lineage: Bacteria > Methylomirabilota > Methylomirabilia > Methylomirabilales > 2-02-FULL-66-22 > 2-02-FULL-66-22. Next base: position 28,221 of record JBHGAX010000007.1, on the reverse strand, counting down.
TCCTGCCGCGCCTCGCTCACCACGGGGTAGGAGCCGGCCGCCAGCACCGTGCGGGTCCGCCCGTCGGCGCTGTACTTCTCGATCCGCTCCACCGTGCGCTCCATGGTCTGGTCGCGGACGGGCAGCTCCGAATCCACCTGGATCAGGAACCACTCGCCCTCGTTGTCCCAGATGGGCCGGCCCTCGATGGTGGCCAGCCGGCGGGTCTGCTGCCAGTCCCCCTGCACCAGCCACAGCTCCCGATTCACCTCCCCGTTCACCGTGGCCCGCAGGTTCACGATCAGCAGGCCGTTCTGCTTGGGCGCCCGGTACTCTTCGCGCGCCACGGAGACCTGGTCCGTCTGCACGAAGCCCACCAGGTCGTCCTTCACGCGCACCTTGATCCACACGTCGCCCCGCTCGTCCAGGTACAGGGATTGGCCCTTGCCCGGCTTGCGCCCGATGACCTCCAGCGTCTCGCCGGGCTTGGCGCGCTTGACGATCCTGGCCGCGGCGTCGGGCGCCTGCCGGACCGGCACGTCGCGGCCGAGGACCAGCGCCTCCGCGCCGAAGGCCGCCGTCACCCAGAGCGCGAGTGCCAGGGCGAGGGCGGGCAGGCCCAGCCGACGGACGGCGTGTGCAGCAGGGACTCGCACGGTGGCTCCCCTGGACGAGCCCCCCGCGCCGGAGGGCCTGGCCGGGAGGCAGGCCAGCATGACGGAATCCCCGGGCGATGTCAATCGGGGGCCCGGCGGCCTAGCCCTGCGCCAGCAGGGCGCGGAACGCGGGCTCGTCCAGCGTGGGGACGCCGAGGCGCGCGGCGTCCTCGGCCTTGGACCCCGGGTCGCTCCCGACGACCACGTAGTCGGTCTTCTTGCTGACCGAGCCGCTCACGCGGCCGCCCCGCGCGAGGATCGCGGCCTTGGCCTCGTCCCGGGTCATGCCGGACAGGGCGCCGGTCAGGACGAAGCTCTTGCCCAGAAGCGGCCTGGGCCCGCGGGACGTCTCCTCCGCCATGCGCACGCCCGCCTCGGCCAGCAGGCGGACCAGCTCCCGGTTCTCCGCCTGCTGGAAGAAGAGCACGACGCTCTGGGCGATGCGGGGACCCACGCCCCGCACGGCGGCCAGCTCCCCCTCGGTGGCCTGCTGGAGCCGCTCCATGCTGCCGAACTCGTCGGCCAGGATGCGGCCCACGTTCTCCCCCACGTAGCGGATGCCCAGCGCGAACAGGAGCCGGGCCAGGCCGCGCCCCTTGCTGCGCTGGATGGCGGCGTGCAGGTTGGCCGCGGACTTCTCGGCCAGCCGCTCCAGCTCGGCCAGCGTCTTGGCCTCCAGCCCGTAGAGGTCCGCGAAGGTGCGGACCAGGCCCCGGTCCACGAGCTGGTTGGCCACGGCCTCGCCCAGGTGCTCGATGTCCATGGCCCGCCGGCTGGCGTAGTGGATCAAGCCCTCCTTGATGCGGGCCGGGCAGGCGGAGTTCACGCAGCGCGAGACGACCTCCCCCTCGGGACGGAAGGCCGCCGAGCCGCAGACCGGGCAGCGGTCGGGAAACCGGAACGGCGCCGCGCCGGCCGGCCGCCGGTCCGTGACCACGCGCAGGATGTGCGGGATCACGTCCCCGGCCCGCTCCACGACCACGGTGTCCCCCTCGCGGATGTCCAGCCGCTCGACCTCGTCCGGGTTGTGGAGCGTGGCGCGGCTGATGGTGGCCCCGGCGATGACCACGGGCGTGAGGAGCGCCCAGGGCGTGAGGGCGCCCGTGCGGCCCACGTTCACGCTGATCCGCTTCACCACCGTGGTGGCCTGCTGGGCGGGGAACTTGTAGGCGATGGCCCAGCGGGGGTGGTGGCTGGTCATGCCCAGGCGTCGCTGCTGCTCCAGGTCGTCCACCTTGATGACCGCGCCGTCCGCGTCGTAGCCGAGATTCGCCCGATCGGCCTCCAGGCCGGCGCACGTCGCCACCACGTCCTGGATGCCGGCACAGATCCGATCGAGGGGATTCAACCGGAAGCCCGCGGCCGCGAGCGCCTGGAGGCTGTCCCAGTGCGTGGCGAAGGGGGCCGCGGGGTCCGAGTAGCTCACCCCGTACACGAAGATGTCGAGGGGCCGGCCCGCCGTGATGCGGGGATCCTTCTGCCGCACCGACCCCGCCGCGGCGTTGCGCGGGTTGGCGAAGGGCTCCTCGCCAGCGGCCTCCAGCGCGCGGTTCAGCCGCTCGAAGGCGCGGTGGCTCATGAACACCTCGCCGCGGATCTCGACCACCCGCAGGTCGGCCAGCGGCGGGCGGAGCAGGCGCAGCGGGATGGTCTTCAGGGTGCGCAGGTTCTGGGTGACGTCCTCGCCGAAGCGGCCGTCGCCCCGGGTCGCGCCGCGCACCAGCCGGCCCCGCTCGTACAGGAGCGCCACGCCCAGCCCGTCCACCTTCGGCTCGCAGACGTAGCGGAAGCATTCGCCCGGCAGGGCCCGGCGCAGGCGGGCCTCGAACTCGCGGAGCTCGTCCGGCGTGTAGGCGTTGTCCAGGCTGAGCATGGCCGCGCGGTGCTCGACCGGGGCGAAGCCCTCGGCCACCGCGCCGCCCACCCGCTGGGTGGGGGAGTCGGGCACGATCAGCTCGGGGTGGGCCGCCTCCAGGTCCTTCAGCTCGCCGAAGAGGCGGTCGTACTCGGCGTCCGAGATCTCGGGGCGGTTGAGGACGTGGTAGCGGTAGTTGTGGTGGTGGAGCAGGGCGCGCAGCTCCTCGGCGCGCTGCTCGGGGGTGGCGGCGTGGCTCATGGTGGCGTCTCTTCCGCCCCTTCTATCAAAGTGGGGGCGGCTTGACAAGCGCGTCAGCGCGCCGGCTCCAGCCGGAGCAGCCGCCCGTCCCGCGCGTCCGTGAGCAGGTAGAGGAGGCCGTCCGGCCCCTGGCGCACGTCGCGCAGCCGCTCGCCCAGGCGCGTGAGCAGCCGCTCCTCCCGCGCCACCCGGCCGCCCGCCAGCGTGAGGCGCGCCAGGAGCTTGCCGGCCAGCGCGCCGACGAACAGGCTGCCGCGCCACTCGGGGAAGCGGTCGGCCGTGTAGAAGGCCATGCCGCTCGGCGCGATGGAGGGATCCCAGTAGTGGATGGGCTGCTCCATGCCGGGCTTCGCCGTCCCTTCCCCGATCTTCTGCCCCGAGTAGTGGCGGCCGTAGCCGATCACCGGCCAGCCGTAGTTCCGGCCCGCCTCGACGATGTTGATCTCGTCCCCGCCCCGCGCGCCGTGCTCGGCGATCCAGAGTGCGCCCGTCTCGGGATGCAGCGCGGCGCCCTGCACGTTGCGGTGGCCGAGCGACCAGATCTCCGGCTTCACGCCCTGGCGCCCCGCGAAGGGATTGTCGCGCGGCACCCCGCCGTCGGGCTGGATGCGCACGATCTTGCCCAGGTGGTTGGAGGGGTCCTGGGCGGGGTCGAAGAGGAAGCGCTCGCCCAGGGTGACGAACAGGGTGCCGTCCCGGCCGAAGACCAGTCGCGAGCCGAAGTGATTGTTGCCCGAGACCTTCGGCTCCTGGCGGAAGATGACCCGAACGTCCTCCAGGCCGGCCTGGCCGAGCCGTCCGCGCGCCACCGCCGTGCCCGCCCCCCGATCGCCGGACTCGGCGTAGGAAAGGTACACGAGTCGGTTCTCGGCGTGCCCGGGGTCAAGGGCCACATCCAGGAGCCCGCCCTGTCCGCGGGCAACGACGTCCGGCACGCCCGCGAGCGGCGGCGAGAGCGAGCCGTCGCGCTGCACCAGCCGCACCCGGCCGGGGCGCTCGGTCACCAGCATGCGGCCGTCCGGCAGGAAGGCGAGGCCCCAGGGGTGGTCCAGGCCGGAGGCCACCGTGACGGCGCGCACCGGGCCGCGCTCCGTCGGGAACTCCGGGGCGGCGCCGCCGCCGAAGACCAGGCTGGGGGTCAGGGCCAGGAGTCCGGCCAGGATCGGGAGCCAGCGGTGCATGGACCTCTCCGGTTCCAGGTGAAATGCGGATTGACGCGCTCCTGTTCAGAGGATAAGAACTCAAGGCGACCGTTTCAACCGAAGGGAGAGACCTGTGCGCGCCACCGCCCCCTCGCGACCGCAGCTGCACTACGCCTGGGTCATCACCGGGGTCACCTGCCTGGCGCTCCTGGCCGTGGCCGGCGTGCGATCCTCGTTTGGCGTGTTCATCCAGCCGCTGGAGCAGGAGTTCGGCTGGGACCGCGCGGCCATCTCGGTGACGGCCGTCCTCAGCATGCTCCTCTACGGGGCGCTCGGCCCGCTGGCCGGCCGCCTGGCCGACCGGCACGGCCCGCGCTGGGTGCTGGCCGCGAGCGTGCTGCTGGCGGGGGCGGGGGCGCTGGCCTCGGCCGGCGTGAGCCAGCTCTGGCAGTTCCACGTGACGTACGGACTCCTCACCTCCATCGGCTCGGGGGGTGCCGCCATGGTGACGGCCGCCGCCATGACCTCGCGCTGGTTCGCCGCGCACCGCGCGCTGGTGATGGGCCTGGCGGGCGCGGGGGTCTCGGCCGGCCAGCTCGTCTTCCTGCCGCTGGCCGCGCGGCTGGAGATCGCGCACGGCTGGCGCGCCAGCTTCCTGGTCATGGGCGCCATCCTGGTGGCGCTCGTGTTCCCGGCCATCGTCTTCCTGCTGCGCGACGACCCCAAGGAGCTCGGGCTCACGCCCTACGGCGGCCCCGAGGCGGGGGGCGGTGCGGCCTTCACGGGCCCGAAGGAGACCACCCTGGCCGAGGCGCTCCGGCACCGGGAGTTCTGGCTCCTCCTCGGCTCCTTCGCCATCTGCGGCTACACCAGCACCGGGCTCATCGGCGTGCACCTCATCCCGCACGCCGTGGAGCACGGCATCCCGAAGATGGCCGCCTCCAGCGCCATGGGGCTCATGGGCGCGATGAACGTGATCGGGACGACGGCCTCGGGGTACATCGCCGACCGCTGGGGCCGGCGCATCCCCCTGGCCGGCTACTACTTCCTCCGGGGGCTGTCCCTCTTCCTGCTGCTGGGGGTGAGCGGACCGCCCTCCCTGCACGTCTTCGCCATCCTCTTCGGGCTCAACTACATCTCCACGGTGCCGCCCACGTCCATGCTCACCGCGGATCTCTTCGGCCGCCGCTCGGTGGGCACGCTCTTCGGCTGGATCTTCTTCAGCCACCAGGTCGGCGCGGCGCTCGCCTCCTACGTCGGCGGCGCCGTGCACGACCGCACCGGCGGGTACGATCCGGCCTTCGTCTCCGCCGGCGTCCTGGGCATCCTGGCGGCCGCCATGGTCCTGGCCATCCGGGACCGCCCGCCGGCGCCGGCGGCCTCGGCGCCCGCCACGGCGGTCGGCGAGGCGGGCTAGCCCAAACCATTCCCGAACGCCGGGAATGGTCGGCCGTGCCGGCTTCGACTCCGGCCCTTCGGGCCTCCGCTCAGGGCTTGCCCGGGCAGCCGGGCTAGCGGCAGCTCCCGCTTGACAAGTCTCCCCGGCGCGCGCATCCTTCCGGCCACACGCCAACGTCGGGCGGCCGCCGCGCCTCGCCGGGTGACGCCATGCGGGTCTCCAGGGACTCCGGGCCGACCGTCGCGTACGACCTGCCCTCCGCGGCCGCCCAGCCGGCGGGCGCACCGGGCGAACCCCTGCCCGGCTCCCTCCCCGAATCGGTGCTCCTCGACAACGTCCGCTGGTTCATCCGGCTGCGCTGGCTCGCCATCGGGCTGCTCGCGGCCTTCGGCGCGGCCGCCGCCCTGGCGCCCGAGGCCTTCATGCAGCTCGGCCTCCGGCCGCCGCGCTGGTGGCCCTGGCTGGCGGCCGGCATGCTGCTGGCCGCGAACCTGGCCTTCGCCGCCGACGCGCGGGCCATGCTGCGCCGGGGCGGGGGCGGCTCGGAGCGCGACCTCTGGGCGCAGATCCTGGTGGACCTCCTCACCCTCACGCTGGTCGTGCACGAGCTGGGGAGCCTGGAGACGCCCGCCCCGTTCATGTATCTCGGCCACGTGGTCCTGGCCTGCATCTTCTTCTCCCGCCGGCGCAGCCGGGCGGTGGCCGTGCTCGCCAGCAGCCTCTACGCCGCCGTGCTGGCGCTGGAGCACGCCGGCCTGATCACGGGGGGCGGGATCTACAGCGATGCCGCGCTCCGCCGCGCGCTGGCGGTGCACCAGACCTTCGACCTCCTCATGGCGGCCGGCGCGGTGGTGATCTTCTTCGTGGTGTGGTTCCTGGCGTCGCACCTGTCCGAGATGGTCCGGCGGCGGGACATCGAGCTGGCGGAGGCCAACCGCCGCCTCACGGCGGCCCAGCGGGAGAAGACGCGGCACATGCTCCGCACCACGCACGAGCTGAAGGCGCCCTTCGCGGCCATCGCGGCGAACGCGCAGCTCCTCCTGCGCGGCAACTGCGGCGCGCTCTCCGCGGAAGCGACGGAGGTGGTGGGGCGGATCGCCGCCCGCTGCCGGCGCCTGGCCCTGGAGATCCAGGAGATGCTCCAGCTCGCCAACCTGCAGTCGGCGGAGGAGCGGCCGGCGCCCGCCCCGCTGGATCTGGCCGACGTGGTGCGCTGGGCTCTCGCCCGGCTGGACGCCACGGCGCAGGAGCGGCGAGTGAAGGTGGAGGAGGCCCTGGAGCCCGCGAGCGTGGTCGGGGTGGAGGATCACCTGAAGATGCTGGCCACGAACATCGTGAACAACGCGGTGGTCTACTCGCGCGAGGGCGGGCGCATCCGCGTCTCCTGCGGGACGGACGCCTCCGGGGCCGCGATCTTCACGGTGGAGGACGAGGGGATCGGCATCCCCGCCGACAAGCTGCCGAGGATCTTCGAGGACTACTACCGCACCGAGGAGGCGGTGCGCCACAACAAGGATTCCACCGGCCTGGGGCTGGCGATCGTGCGCCACGTGGCCCAGGCGCACGGGATCCGGGTGCGCGTGGAGAGCAGCCCCGGCCGGGGGACGACCTTCACCCTGCGCTTCCCTGCCTAACCCGGAAGAACGGTGCAGCTGCACACAGAGGCACGGAGGGCGAAGGGCTTGAGGGGTCTTCCATTTCGAATTCTTCGAATTCCGGTTTCTCTGTGTCTCTGTGCCTCTGTGTGAGACCGCGTCGAAAGGAGGAGGGGATGGCGTACTGCCTGATCGTGGACGACGACGAGGACTTCTCGGCGGCGGTGGCGAGCGTGCTCCGGGGCGCCGGGCACGAGGTGCAGGTCGAGCTCGAGATCTCGTCCGCGGTGCGGCGCATGGGGGAGCGGCGGCCGGACCTCCTGGTGCTGGACGTCATGTTTCCCGAGGACAGCACGGGCGGCTTCTCGCTGGCCCGGGAGATGCGCCTCAAGCACCCGGCCCTGAAGGACGTGCCCATCCTCATGCTGACGGCCGTGAACACCCGCTTCCCGTTCGGCTTCAGCGAGAAGGACATCGACGACGACTGGCTGCCGGTCACCGACTTCCTGGAGAAGCCGGTGGACCTCGACGTGCTGGCGGAGCGGGTGCAGGCCATCCTGGCGAAAGGGAAGTCCCCCCGCGCCTAGCCCACATCGTTCACGAACGAAGTGCGTTCCTGGACGATGTGCCCGCCGGCGCGGCCTCCGCCGCACGGGCGGGTTTCGACAGGCCGCCCTGGCGGCCTGCTCGCCCCCGGCAGGGGGACGATCCGCCGCAGGTCTTCCAGCCTGGACACCGGCTGGAAGACCGGGACGCGGAGCGCGCGCCAGTCGTCGCCCGCCACGTCCGTCTCGCCGAGCGCCGTGGCGCCGGGACCCCCCGGCTTCCCGTTCTCCCGATCTCCCCCTCAGCTCTTCGGTCGCCGCCAGATCATGATGGAGTTCTCGCCCTCGCCCACCAGCTCGCCGCGCTGGTTCAGCATCCGGACCGCCTCGCCGAGGATCGCGCGATCCGGCTTCGACTGGCTCTCCCGCATGCTGGCGATGCGGATGGTGACGTGGACGGTGTCGCCGATGAGGATGGCGCCCTTGAACTTCCAGCGGTACTCCAGCGAGGCGACGTAGCGGGTCTCCGCGAAGGCCGGGATGCGCTTCTTCAAGCCTTCCACCATGGCCATGCCCAGCATGCCGTGCGCGATGCGGGTCTTGTAGGGCGAGTGCTCCCGCGCGTAGGCCTCGCTCGTGTGAATCTCGTCGTAGTCGCCGGACAGCATGGCGAACAGCGTCACGTCCGCCTCGGTGATCGTGCGGCTTGGCGACGTCCATTCCTGGCCCACCGCGAAGTCCTCGTAGTAGACGGCCATGGGGACCTCCATTTCGGATTGCGGATTCGGATTGCGGATAGCCGACCCCGTCTCCTATCTGCAATCGGCGCGGGATTCTCCCTTCGAGGCGGAGCAGGTGTCAACCGCGAGGCGCGCTTTGTCTGCCCCAAACCGCTTGACGGGACTCCGGCCACTGACGAGAATGGGCCGGCCAAGTTCGCCTGCCCGAGCTGCCGGCCTTTCCGTCATTCCGGCGGACGCCGGAATCCAGGATCGCCGGCCCCCACGACCTGGGCCCCGGCTTTCGCCGGGGTGACGTGGAGGGCAGTGCGATGCAGCCAACGAGGAGCGCGTCATGATCCTGCGCGAGTTCTGCCTGGACGGGAAGGTGGCGCTGGTCACGGGTGCGGGCCGCGGGCTCGGCCGGGCGGGCGCCCTGGCGCTGGCCGAGGCGGGCGCGCACCTGGCCCTGGTGAGCCGGACGCGCGCGCAGCTCGAAGAGACCGCGGCCGCCGTCGAGCGCCTGGGCCGGAAGGCGGTCGTCCTCACGGCCGACATCCGGAGTGCGCCCGAGGTGGAGGCGGCCGTGCGCGGGGCGGTGGAGGCGTACGGGCGCATCGACATCCTGTTCAACAACGCCGGCACGAACGTGCGAAAGCCCGTGGTGGAGATGTCCGACGAGGACTGGCACACCGTCATGGAGACGAACGTCAAGGGGGTCTTCGTGGTGGCCCGCGCGGTGGCCCGCCAGATGATCGCGCAGAAGGGCGGCCGCATCATCAACATGTCGTCGATGTCCTCGGTGTCCGCCGAGCGGGACAAGGTGATCTACGCCTCCAGCAAGGGCGCCGTGGCGCAGTTCACCAAGGGGCTGGCGCTCGAGCTCGCGCCCCACGGCATCACGGTCAACGCCATCGCCCCGGGCTACATGATGACCCCGCTGGTGAAGGGCTACCTGGAGGCGGACGAGGGCCGGCGCCAGCGCATCCTCCAGCGGATCGCGCTCGGCCGGGTCGGCCAGCCGGAAGAGATCGGCGGCGCCCTGGTCTTCCTGGCCTCGGAGGCCGCCCGCTACATCACGGGCGCCACCATCGCCATCGACGGGGGCTGGACCGCCTCCTAGCCGGGCCCCTCGGGCACGGCCTCCCCTGCAGCCCACTCGCGCGCTGGGCCCTTGACAGCCCCGCCTTGGCAGCCTATAAATTAGCCGACGGCTAAAGATTTTCTTCGTGCCACGCCCGGCCGCCGGGCCCAGCGCAGGAGCGACGTGCCATGCCGGATCCCGGCCTCACGCTGGTGGTCGCCGCGGTGATCGCCGCACTGGTTGCTCTGGCCCTCTGGCCGGAGCGCGGGGCCGTGGCTCGCTGGCGTCGAGCCCGGCAGGCGAGCGAGCGCGCGCACACCGAAGATGTCCTGAAGTACCTGGTCCAGGCGGAGGTGGACGATCGGCCCGCGAGCCTGGAGAGCGTGGCCGGCGCCGTTCCGCTCAGCCCGGACGAGGCCGCGCGCGTCCTCGAGCGGCTGCAGGCCCGCGACCTGGTGCGCACGGAACAGGCGGGCATCCGCCTGACGCCCGCCGGGCGCCAGCTGGGCGTGCACGTCCTCCGGGCCCACCGCCTGCTGGAGAGCTACCTGGCGGACCGGACCGGCTTCCCGGAAGTGGAGTGGCACGGCCGGGCGCACGCCCTGGAGCACGGGATGTCGCCGGCGGACGCCGAGGCGCTGTCGGTTCGCCTCCAGCACCCCACGCACGATCCCCACGGCGACCCCATTCCCACCGCGGAGGGCCAGTTCGCCGGAGGGCGCGGGGTATCCCTCTTGGACGCGCCGCTGGACCGGCCGCTCCGCATCCTCCACCTGGAGGACGAGCCGGAGGCCGTGTACGCGCAGCTCGTGGCCCTGGGCCTGCACCCGGGGCTGCAGGTGCGGCTCATCGAGGTCTCGCCCCGGCGCGTCTGCCTGCTGGCGCAGGGGGCCGAGCACGTGCTCGCGCCCCTGGTGGCGGCCAACGTGTCCGTGGTCCCGCTGGCCGCCCCGGCTGGCGCCGAGGCGCCCGCCGGCGAGCCGCTCAACACGCTCCAGCCCGGCGAGGAGGCCAGGGTGCTCTCGATCTCCTGGCGGTGCCGGGGCCCGGAGCGGCGGCGGCTGATGGACCTGGGGGTGCTGCCGGGCACGCGCATTCGCGCCGAGATGAGAAGCCCCACGGGGGATCCCACGGCGTATCGGGTGCGCGACGCCCTCATCGCCCTGCGCGCCGAGCAGGCGGAACTGATTCGCGTCGAGCGACGGCCGCGGCAGGCGGCGGCCTAGGCAGGAGGAGGGTGGCGATCATGGCGACGCACACGGGCAGCGGGGCGCCGGCGGGGTGCGCCGCCTGTCCCGCGCACCACCTGGCCAACCTGCTGAAGCTGGGCGTCAGCATGGACCGCTGGGATTTCGTGGTCGCGCTGGCCGGCAACCCAAACACGGGCAAGAGCACGGTCTTCAACAAGCTGACGGGGCTGCGCCAGCACACCGGCAACTGGCCCGGCAAGACGGTGGCCCGCGCCGAGGGCGGGTTCGAGTACGGGGGCCGGCGCTACAAGCTGGTGGACCTGCCGGGGACGTACTCCCTCCTGGCGGCCAGCCTGGACGAGGAAGTGGCCCGCGACTTCCTGCTGTTCGGGCAGCCGGATGTCAGCGTGGTGGTGGTGGACGCCACCCGGGTCGAGCGCAACCTGAACCTCGTCCTGCAGGTCCTGGAGATCACGGACCGCGTGGTGGTCTGCCTGAACCTCATGGATGAGGCGCGCCGCCACGGGCTGGAGATCGACGGGCGCACCCTGGCGCGGGAGCTGGGCGTGCCGGTGGTTCCCTGCGCGGCCCGGTACGGCGAGGGCCTCGAGCGGCTGCTGCAGGCGACCGCCGAGGTGGCCACCGGCAGGCTGGTCCCCGCGCCGCGCCGGCTGCGCACCGACTCGCCCGAGCTGAGCCGGGCGGTCGCCCAGCTGGTGGAGCAGATTCAGCGCCTCTTCCCGGGCCTGCCGAACGCGCGCTGGGTGGCGCTCCGCCTGCTGGACGGCGACGAGCGCATCATCCAGGCGATCCGGTCCGGGGAGCTGGGCGACCTCGCCCGCACCGAGCCGCGAACCGAGGGGCCGGCGGAAGGGCTCCCGCTGGCGGAGGCGGTCCCGTGAGCACGAACCGCGGCCTGGCCGCCGAAGAGCTTCTCACCACGGCCCGCTCCCTGCGCGGCGAGCTGGGGCCGGACCTGCATGATCGGCTGGTGGAGTCCATCTACGGCACCGCCGCCCGGATCGCGGAGCGCGCGGTGGCCCGGCCGGGCCGGCCGGCGCGCGCCACCCTGGATCGGGCCATCGACCGCCTGGTCACCAGCCGCCTCCTCGGCTTCCCGATCATGCTCCTGCTCTTCACGCTCATGTTCTGGCTCACCATCAGCGGGGCGAACGTCCCGTCCGGGATGCTGGCGTCGCTCCTGCTGGATACCATCTACCCGGCCCTCCGCGAGGGGGCGGCCAGCCTGGGGATCCCGTGGTTCGTGCGCGGCCTGCTGATCGACGGGATGTACCTGGCCACGGCGTGGGTGGTCAGCGTGATGCTCCCGCCCATGGCCATCTTCTTCCCGCTGTTCACCCTGCTGGAGGACTTCGGGTACCTGCCCCGCGTCGCCTTCAACCTGGACGGGCTCTTTCGCCGGGCGGGGGCGCACGGCAAGCAGGCCATGAGCACCATGATGGGCTTCGGGTGCAACGCGGCCGGGGTGATCGCCACGCGCATCATCGACAGCCCGCGCGAGCGGCTGATCGCCATCCTCACGAACAACTTCGCGCTGTGCAACGGCCGCTGGCCCACCCAGATCCTGATCGCCAGCCTGTTCATCGGCTCGCTGGTGCCGGCCTACCTCGCGGGCCTGGTGTCCGCCCTGGCGGTCGTCGGCGTGGCCATGCTGGGGGTGGGCCTGACCTTCCTGGTCGCCTGGGCGCTGTCCCGGACGGTGCTGAAGGGCGAGGTCTCGGCCTTCAGCCTGGAGCTGCCGCCCTACCGGCCGCCGCGGGTCCTCCAGACGCTGTACACGTCGCTCATCGACCGGACCATCTACGTCCTCTGGCGCGCCGTGGTGTTCGCCCTGCCGGCCGGCGCGGTCATCTGGCTCACCGCCAACATCCACATCGCGGGAGCCAGCATCGCCGAGCACCTGATCCGGCTCCTGAATCCGCTCGGGTTCCTGGTGGGCCTGAACGGGGTGATCCTGCTGGCCTACATCGTGGCGATTCCCGCCAACGAGATCATCATCCCCACCGTGCTCATGCTGACGGTCCTGGCCACGGGGACCACGGGGGTGGGGGCGGGCGCCGGGGTCATGTTCGAGCTGGAGGACGCGGACGCGCTCATGGCCCTCTTCCGGGCGGGCGGCTGGACGCTCCTCACCGGCATCAACCTGATGCTCTTCAGCCTGATCCACAACCCCTGCAGCACCACGATCTACACGATCTACAAGGAGACCGGGAGCGCCAAGTGGACGGCGGTGGCGTCCCTCCTCCCCGTGGCCATGGGCTTCACCGTGACCTTCCTGGTCGCGCAGGTCTGGCGCCTCCTCGCGGGCTGACGCGGGGAAGCCGCGGGGGCGTCCTGGAGGCCGAGGTCACGCACCGGTTCCCGGACAGGATGCCGGCATCGCCCTCGGACCCCGCACCTCCGCTGCCCCCCTTTTGCGCTGGCATCTGGTATAATGCCGCGTTTTCGGGGGGGTCCGATGCTCATCCTGCTGTTCCTGGCGGCCGGCATCCTGGCCGGCTTCCTGCTGCGCGGGCACGCCGGCCTGCTCGGGGCCGCGGACCGGCTGAGCGCGCTCAGCGTGTGCCTCCTCGTCTTCCTCCTCGGCCTGGCCGTGGGGTCGAACGCCGCCGTCATCCGGAACCTCGGCCCCCTGGGGCTGCGCGCCGCCGTGCTGAGCCTGGCCGGCGTCCTGGGGAGCGTCCTCGCCGCCCGGCTCGTCTTCTGGCTGCGCGCTCATGCGGAATAGCCTCCCCATCCTGGCCTGCTTCCTGGGCGGGATCCTCCTGGGCCTTACCTCGCTCGTGCCGTCGGGGCCGCTCCTCGGCCAATTGACGGACGGGACCCTGTACGGCCTGCTCTTCCTCATTGGTCTGGTGGTGGGCGGGAGCCACGGCGCGTGGCGCGGCATCACCCTGAGCCCCGACCTGGGGCTCGTGCCGCTGGCCGCCATCCTGGGCACGCTGGCCGGCGTGAGCCTCGCCGCCGCGGCCCTGCCCGGCCTGGCCCTCTCCGAGGCGCTGGCGGTGGGCGCCGGGTTCGGCTACTACAGCCTCTCCAGCATCCTCGTGACCAGCCTCCGCGGGGAGGCGCTCGGCGTGGTGACGCTCCTCGCAAACCTCCTGCGCGAGATCCTGACCCTCCTCCTCGCGCCGGTCCTCGCCCGCCTGTTCGGACCGCTGGCGCCCATCGCCTCGGGCGGCGCGACGGCCATGGACACCACGCTGCCCGTGATCGTGCAGGCCGTGGGCGCCGACTACGCCATGCTGGCCGTCTGGTCGGGGCTGGTGCTCTCGCTGCTGGCGCCCCTCCTGATCAGCATCTTCCTCTGAGTCGGAACCTCGAGGACATGCCCCCGTTCCCCCCTCTGACAACGGGGGCGAGGGGGGATTTCCGACGGTCCGCACTCTGGCCGGCACGTGCGATTCCGAAGGTCCTGATTGGCTTGACACTCCCGGGCTGTGACGATAGGAAGGACGCTGACCGGCCCACCGGGCCACTGACAAGGGGGAGGAGCCGATGCTTGCCAAGACCGTGCAGGACGGCCTCAACGAGCAGGTCCAGAAGGAGTTCTACTCCGCGTACCTCTATCTCGCCATGTCGGCCTACTGCGAGGTGAACACCCTGCCGGGCAGCGCCAAGTGGCTGCGCGTGCAGGCGCAGGAGGAGACGGGCCACGGCCTGAAGATCGTCGACTACCTGACCGACCGGGGCGCGCGGGTCATGCTGCGCTCGATTGCCCAGCCGCCCGCGGAGTTCGCCTCGCTGCTGGACGTCTTCCAGCAGGCGCTGGCGCACGAGCGGGAGGTCACCAAGTCCATCAACCAGCTCTACGCGCTGGCCGCCAAGGAGAACGACTACGCCACGCAGTCCATGCTCCAGTGGTTCATCACGGAGCAGGTGGAGGAGGAGAAGAGCGCGAGCCTCGTGGCGGAGCAGCTGAAGCTGGTGGGCGAGAGCAAGCCCGCGCTGATCATGCTGGATCACCACCTGGGGAAGCGCGGCGCGGAGTAGGTCGGCTGCTGCAGGGCCGGGGGCAAGCGGCTCCGGCCTTTGCGTGTCCGGCACCGGGGCAACCTTCGGCTTCCGAATTCCTGGCACTCGGGGTAGACTCCCACGTGCTCAATAGCCCGGCCTGCCGGGGGTGAGGATGAATCCGCTGCGCGCCGCCGAGCCTTCCCTCCCGCCGTCTGCGCTGGCCGACGCCCTGGGCGCCGCGGCCGAGGGCCGCGGCCTCCATCGCGAGGACGCGGTCGCGCTCCTCGGTCCCTCTGCGCCGCTCGATCCGCTCCTGGCCGCCGCCGCGACCCTGCGGGACCGCGGGCGGGGCCGCACCGTCACGTACTCCCGCAAGGTGTTCCTGCCGCTCACCACGCTGTGCCGGGACCGCTGCGGGTACTGCACCTTCCGCCGCGACCCCGGCCAGCCGGGGGCCTGGTACATGGACCCGGACGAGGTCCTGGCGGTGGTGGCCCGGGGCGAGCGCCTGGGCTGCGCGGAGGCGCTCTTCAGCCTGGGCGACGCGCCCGAGGCCGTCTTCCCGGAGGCGCGCACCCGGCTGGCCGCGCTCGGGCACCGGCGCACCCTCGACTACCTCGCGGAGATGTGCCGCCGCGTCCTCCAGCGGTCGTCGCTCTTCCCGCACTCCAATCCGGGGCTCATGGGCGAGCGGGACCTCGCCGCCCTGCGGCCGGTGAACGCCAGCCTGGGCCTCATGCTGGAATCGGCGAGCGCCCGCCTGCACGAGGCCGGCGGGCCGCATCACGGGACGCGCACCAAGCAGCCGGCGGCCCGGCTCCACGTCCTGGAAATGGCCGGGCGCCTGCGCATTCCCTTCACCACCGGCATCCTGATCGGCATCGGCGAGACCGCCGAGGAGCGGGTGGACAGCCTGCTCGCCATCCGGCGCCTGCATGACCGCTTCGGCCACGTGCAGGAAGTCATCGTGCAGAACTTCCGGGCGAAGCCGGACATCCCCATGCGCGCGCACCCGGAGCCGTCGCTGGAGGACATGCTGCGGACCACCGCCGTGGCGCGCCTGCTGCTCGGCGCGACCGTGAACCTCCAGGCGCCCCCGAATCTCACGACCGATTTCGGCCGCCTCCTGGACGCCGGCATCAATGACTGGGGGGGCGTCTCCCCGCTCACCGCGGACTTCATCAACCCGGAGGCCCCCTGGCCCGACCTGGATGCGCTGGCGCGCGCGACGCAGGCCCGCGGCTTCTGCCTGCGCCAGCGCTTGCCCGTGTACCCCGAGTACCTCCTCGACGGCGCCTGGCTGCCCGTCGAGCTGCAGGACCGCATCCGCGCGGCCGTGGGACCGGACGGCCTGGTCCCGCGCGGTTCTTGCGCTGGCGCGCCAGAACCGTACTAGGAACATTTTTTGGGCATTACCATTTCGGATTTTGCGCGGTGTCTGCGCAAAATCCAGGTCCCGCAAGGAGCCTGACGATGAGCATGGCGGTTCCGTCCGCCGAGGCGGCGCTGCGGGAGGTCGGCCCGGGCACGGCCGAGATCCTGGAGCGCGCGCTGGAGGGCAGGGAGCTCACCCGCGACGAGGGGCTGGCGCTCGCCCACGCCCGGCCCGGCGAGGTCCCGGCGCTGGCCGCGGTGGCCGACGAGGTGCGCCGGCGCCGGGTGGGCGATATCGTCACCTACGTGGTGAACCGCAACATCAACTTCACGAACATCTGCATCATCGGCTGCAAGTTCTGTGCGTTCAGCACGGGGCCGCACGCGCCCGACGCCTACGATCTCTCCTTCGAGGAGATCGCCCGGAAGGCCCGCGAGGCGTGGGATCGCGGGGCGACCGAGGTGTGCGTGCAGGGCGGCCTGCCGCGCGAGCTGGACGGCTTCCACTACCGCGACATCCTGCGGGCCATCCGGCGGGCCGTGCCGCGCATCCACATCCACGCCTTCTCGCCCATGGAGGTGATGTACGGCGTGGAGAAGACCGGCATGCCGCTCGCCGACTACCTGGCCATGCTGAAGGCCGAGGGGCTGGACAGCCTGCCCGGCACGGCGGCCGAGATCCTGGACGACTCCGTGCGGCAGCTCCTGTCCCGGCACAAGGTGACCGTGCGGCAGTGGGTGGACGTCATCACCACGGCGCACCGCCTCGGCATCCCCACGACCTCGACCATGATGTACGGCCACGTGGAGCGCCCCGAGCACTGGGTGAATCAGCTCTGCCTGCTGCGGGACATCCAGCGGGAGACGCGCGGCTTCACGGAGTTCGTGCCGCTGGGCTTCATCCACCAGCACACGCACCTGTACCAGGAGGGGCGGTCGCGCCCCGGCCCCACCGAGGAGGAGCACCTCAAGGTGCACGCCCTCGCGCGGCTGATGCTGCAGGGCTGGATCGACAACCTGCAGGTCTCCTGGGTGAAGCTGGGCCGCGACCTGTCGCAGCGCTGCCTCACGGCCGGGGCGAACGACTACAGCGGCACGCTGATGGAGGAGAACATCTCCCGGCTGGCCGGGGCGACCGCCGGCGAGTACCTGCCGCCGGAGGAATTCCACGCCCGCATCCGCGAGCTGGGCCGCATCCCCGCGGAGCGGAGCACGACGTACAAGCTGCTCAGGGTCTTCACGTAGCGGGTGAAGCGCCAGCAACGTGAAGCGTAAACCGTAAGGAACGGGAACGCTGTCGGCCGTTTTACGGAGTCTTTCCATGCGCATCGCCGTGATCGGCGGCACGGGGAAGGAGGGGCAGGGGCTGGCGCTGGGCTGGGCCCGGGCGGGGGAGGAGGTCATCATCGGCTCCCGCTCCCGCGAGCGGGCCGAGCTGGCGGCCGAGGCCATCAACGCCGCCGTGGCCCGCCTCGCCGCCAACGCGGCGCTGAATCGCGAGGCGGCGGCTCGCGGGGACGTGGTCGTCCTCACGGTGCCGTATGCCGCCCACGCGGAGACGCTCAAGGACATCCGGGAGGCGGTGCGCGGCAAGATCGTCGTGGATGTCACCGTGCCGGTGGACCCGGAGCACCCCCGGCGGCTCCGCGACGTGGCGGGCGGCTCCGCCACGGAGGAGGCGCAGGCGCTCCTCGGCCCGGACGCGCGCGTGGTGGCCGCGTTCCAGAACATCTCGCACACGCACCTGTCCTCGGACCGCCCGCCGGATGCCGACGTGCTGGTCTGCGGGGACGACGCCGGCGCGCGGGAGGCCGCCATCCGGCTGGCGGGCCTCCTCGGCCTCCGGGGCGTCGACTGCGGGCCGGCCCGGAACGCGCGGGTGATCGAGGGCCTCACCATCCTCCTGCTCGCCGTCAACCGCCGGTACAAGGTCAAGGGGGCGGGGGTACGGATCACGGGGATCTGATGGCAATCCGGCACTCAGGCAGTCTGGCACTCCGGAAGGACTCCGGGCGTTCCGAAGCAGGCGGTGCCCCTCCAGGGTGCCGGAGGGCCAGAGTGCCGGGGCGCCGATCGTGAGCCACCGGAGGGGAGGGGAGGTGCTCGTCGTCCTGGCCGGGGGAGTGGGCGGGTCGAAGTTCCTCTGGGGGCTCGCGCAGGAGGTCGGGCCGACGGGGCTCACCGCCATCGTGAACACCGGGGACGACATCGAGCTGCTCGGCCTGCGGATCTCGCCGGACCTCGACATCGTCACGTACACGCTGGCGGGGCTCGTGCATGCCGAGCAGGGGTGGGGCTTCGCCGGCGACACGTTCCGGTGTCTGGAGGCGCTGGGCGGCTTCGGCGTCCCGACCTGGTTCCGGCTGGGCGATCGCGACCTGGCCACGCACCTGTTCCGCACGCAGGCCCTGCGGGAGGGGCGGCGGCTGACGGAGGTCGCGGCGGCGATCGCGGGGGCCCTGGGCGTCGCCACGCCCATCCTGCCGATGAGCGACGACCCGGTGGCCACCCACGTGCTCATCCAGGACGGCGGGCTCCGCTCGGTGCACTTCCAGGAGTACCTGGTGCGCCGCGGGGGCGCGGACGAGGTCCGGGGCGTCGAGTACCGCGGCAGCCCGACGGCGCGGGCGACGGCCGAGGTGCGCCGGGCGCTGAGCGCCGCGCACGCCGTCGTCCTCGCCCCGAGCAATCCCGTGGCGAGCATCGGGCCGATCCTCGCCATCCCGGCGCTGCGGGAGTTGCTCCAGGCGATCAGGGTCCCGATCCTCGCGGTGAGTCCCATCGTGGGCGGGCGCTCCCTGAAGGGTCCGAGCGACCGTTTCCTGCGCTGGGCCCAGGTGGAGGTCTCGCCCGCCGGCGTGGCGGCGCTGTACGGCTCCACCCTGGGGCGGCTCGACGGCCTGCTGGTGGACCGGACGGACGCCGGTCTGCAGCCCCGGCTGGAGGGCATGGGCATCCGCGTGCGCGCGGCGGACACCGTGATGGCGGGTCCCGGGGACAAGCGTCGGGTCGCCCGGGAGACCCTGGCGCTGCTCGAGGAGGTGCGGTGCGCGGCACCTCGATCCTGATCCCCGTCAAGCTGCACGCCCGGGCCAAGGGCCGGCTGGCGCCGCTCCTGGACCAGCCCACCCGGCAGCAGCTGGCCCGCGTGATGCTCGAGGACGTGCTGACGGCCGTCATGCCCGCGGTGGGCCGGCTGGTGGACGCCGTGTACGTGGCCACGGCGGATCGCGAGGCGATGCGGGCGGCCGAGCGGCACGCAGCTCTCGTCCTCGAGGAGGACGAGCAGCGCTCCGAGAGCCAGTCGGTGGACTGGGCCTCGCGGCTCTGCGCCGAGCAGGGGGTGCCCGCCCTGCTCACGATTCCCGCCGACGCCCCCGCCGTCCGCGCGGAGGACCTGGAGGCCATCCTGGACGCCACGCCGGGCCGGCAGGTGGTCCTCGTCCCGTCGGCGGACGAGACGGGCACGAATGGCATCTGGCGCCGGCCGCCGGACGCCATGCCGTCGCGCTTCGGCTTCGACAGCCTGCGCAAGCACCGCGCGGAGGCGGAGCGCCGCGGCCTCCCCTGGGGCATCGTCCGCGTGCCGCGACTGGCGGTGGACATCGACAGTCCGGAGGACCTCCACGCCTTCCTCGCGCTGCCCGGCGAAACCCGCACGCGGCGCTTCCTGGAGCAGCACGAGGTGGCCGCGCAGGTGCGGGACGGCTACCGGCCGGCCCTGAGCCTGCTCGGCATCCCGGGCCTGCCCGAGATCGGCGAGGGGCAGGACCTGGCCGCCGCCATCCTGGAGGCGGCGGAGCGGCTGGACGAGCCGCTGCAGTCGGGCGACGTGCTGGTGATCGCCCAGAAGATCGTCTCCAAGTCCGAGGGGCGGGTCATCCCGCTGGCCGGCATCACGCCCTCGGCGCTGGCGGACGCGTTTGCCAGCGCCTGGAACAAGGATCCCCGGCTGGTGGAGGTGGTGCTCCGGGAATCTCGCCGCATCGTGCGCATGGACCGCGGCACGCTGATCGTGGAGACGCTGCACGGCCTGGTGTGCGCCAACGCCGGCGTGGACGCCTCCAACGTCCCGGGCGAGGATCGGGTGTCGCTCCTTCCCGTGGATCCGGACGCCTCCGCCGCGCGCCTGCGCAAGGCGCTGGCGGACCGGCGCGGGGTGGACCTGGCCGTCGTCATCTCGGACACGTTCGGGCGGCCCTGGCGGGAGGGGCTGCTGAACGTCGCCATCGGGGTGGCCGGCCTGCACCCGCTGCTGAGCCACGTCGGCCAGCAGGACCCGCACGGCCACACGCTGCGGGTGAGCGAGCTGGCCGTGGCGGACGAGCTGGCGGCCGCCGCCGGCCTGGTGATGGGCAAGCTGGAGCGCATCCCGGTCGTCCGCATCCGGGGCTATCGCTACCAGGCGGCCGAGGGCCACTCCCGCGCGCTCATCCGGCCGCCGGAGCGCGATCTCTTCCGCTAGACCGGCTTTCAGCCATCCGCGTTCGGCGGTCAGCCAAGACAGGACCGGACGCCGGCATGTCTTGTCGCTGAGCGCCGGCCGCCGAGCGCTGTCGGCCCCGCGTTGACACCCCAGGACATCGGTGCGATATTCTCGCCCGCCGCCGTTTCTCGCTGCACCCCGGAGGTTTCATGCCCACGCCCCCCGCGGCCGAGCTGGAGGCTGCCCGCCGCCTGCTCGCCCAGCTGATCGCCATTCCCTCGTACGCGCCCCCGCAGGAGGAGGCCATCGCCGCCTACCTGGTGCGCCGGCTGGCGGAACAGGGCATCGCCTGCCGGGTCACGGTGCACGAGGGCAAGCCGCTGAACGTCGTGGCGGAGGTCGGCACCGGCCCGCGCGGCATCGTGCTGAACAGCCATCTGGACACCGTGCCCCCGGGCGACCCCGCGCTCTGGAAGACCGAGCCGCTCACGCCCGTCGAGCAGGATGGCCGGCTCTACGGGCGGGGGGCGGGCGACGCCAAGGGGCCGCTGGCCGCGATGATCCTGGCCTTCGAGGCGCTGGCCCGCCGGCCGCGCCTTCCCGGCCGGGTGATCCTGATGGCCGTGGGCGGCGAGGAGCGGGGCGGCATCGGGACGAAGGCCGAGGTGGCGCGCGGGGTGGCCGCCGACGCCGCCATCGTCGGCGAGTCCACCCGGCTGGTGCCCATGATCGCGCACAAGGGGGTGCTGCGGCTGGAGGTGGAGGTCGTCGGCAAGGCCGCGCACGCCAGCGACCCGGAGCTGGGGGTGAACGCCGTCGTGGGCATGGCCCCGGTGGTGAGTGGGCTGGATGGGCTCGCGCGCGAGGTGCGGGCGCGCCGCGATCGCCACACGGGACAGGCGAGCCTGGTCATCTCCACGATCGCGGGTGGGGTGGCCTTGAACGTGATCCCCGCCCGCTGCGTCATCTCCATCGATCGGCGCGTGCTCCCGGCCGAGCGCGAGGCCGACGTGCACCGGGAGATCGTGGAGACGGCGCAGCGCGCGCTCCCCGCCGGGATGGGCCTCAAGCTGGAGATCCGCAAGGTCCGCTTCGTTCCGCCGGCGGTCACGGATCCCGGGGCGCCGTTCGTGCGGGTGGCCGAGCAGGCGGCGGGCCGGGTGCTGGGCCGACCGGTGGCGGCCCAGGGGTTCACCGCGACCTGCGACATGACCTACCTCGTCAACCAGGGGAAGATCCCGACGGTGATCCTGGGCCCCGGGACGATCGAGGTCGCCCACCAGGCCAACGAGCACATCGAGATTGCCGACATCGCCCGCGCCGTGGACGTGTACACGCAGACGGTGGACGCATGGCTGGCGAGCTGAAGATGTGATTCTTGTGCCTTTTCGTGGCGAGGCGTTCTGGAGGGCCGCATGGCGCAGGAGCGTTCGTCGCACCGACTCGAGGAGCTGAGCTGGCCCCAGGCGGAGGCCGCCATCGCGGCCGGGGCCATCGCCATCATCCCGATCGGCAGCCTGGAGCAGCACGGCCGGCACCTGGCCCTCGACACGGACAACGTGCTGGCCGACGCCTTCGGCGAGGCGGTGGCGGAGCGGGCGGCCGCCAGGGGCCTCCGGGTCCTGGTGTGCCCCTCGGTGCATTACGGCTACACCATGCACAACATGGATTTCCCGGGCACGATGACGCTCCGGCTCGAGACGCTCCTGGCGCTGGGCGAGGACCTCGCCACGAGCCTCGTGCATCACGGCTGCCGCAAGATCATCCTCATGAACTTTCACGGCAGCAACTGGAGCGTGCTGGATCTCATCTCCCGCCGGGTCATGAACCGGCACCCCGAGGCGCTGGTGGCCGCGGTGAGCCCCGTGAAGATGGCGGCGGCCCACCTGGAGGCCCTGCGCGAGGCCAAGGAGATGGGCGGGATGTCCCACGCCTGCGAGCTGGAGACGTCCCTGATGCTGTTCCTCCGGCCCGAGCTGGTGCAGATGGACCTGGCGGTGAAGGACATCTCGCAGCCCGCGTCGCGCTTCTACTGGCGCGACATCCTGCGCGGAAGCCGGGGCGTGGCCATGGCCGACCTCACGCGGCACGCGAGCCGCACCGGGGTCGTGGGCGATCCCACGCTGGCCAGCGCCGAGAAGGGCAAGCAGTTCTTCGAGGTCATCGCCACGACGTGCGTGGAGTTCGTGGAGGAGTTCGCGGCGCGCAGGGTGGAGGTGGCCACGGACTTCCCCCTGCGACACGAGCGCACGGATATCTTTTGAGAAGTCTTTTTCAGAGGGGGTGGGCCCCGGGCGGGCCCCTTGGCAAAGGGAAGTTGGGGGGATTTGCACCTCGCAGGTGCGCAGGCCCAGGTGTTCTCATCTCTGATCGCAGGCAAGGAGGACCAGCCATGACCCGGAGACTCTTGCGTGCCGCGCCGGCCGTCCTGTGCGCCCTCGCCCTGGCGCTCCTGCTCCCCGCGGCGGCGGATGCCGGCGCGCCGGCGCAGGGCGGCACGCTGCGCGTGGCCCTCACGGCGAGCCCGCCCACGCTCGACCCGCACTCCACCACCCACCTGGCCGTCCGGGAGATCGGCCTCCACCTCTTCGAGAACCTCCTGGCCTTCGACGCCCGCTTCCAGGTGGCCCCGCAGCTCGCGGAGCGGTGGGAGGTGAGCCCGGACGGGAAGGCGTACACCTTCCACCTCCGCAAGGGGGTCAAGTTCCACAACGGCAAGGAGATGACCGCCGAGGACGTGGTCGCCTCCGTGGAGCGCTTCCGGCAGGTGGCCCCGCGCAAGAACGAGCTGGCGGACGTGACGAAGGTCGAGGCGCTGAACCCCTCCACGGTGCGGATGACGCTGGGCAAGGTGAACGCGGCCTTCCTGGCGGCCATCGCCAACCCCATCTGCCAGCTGGCCATCCTGCCGAAGGAGGCGGTGGAGGGCAAGCCGCTCAACAAGGCGGAGCTGATCGGCACCGGCCCGTTCAAGTTCACCGAGTGGATTCCGGACCGCTGGGTGCGGATCGCCCGGTTCGCCGACTACAAGCCCGCGGGGAAGCCCGAGGCCGGCGGCTTCGCGGGCGCGCGGCAGGCGTACGTGGACGAGATCCGGTTCGTGCCGGTGCCGGAGCCGGGGGCCCGCGTGGCCGGACTCCAGACCGGCGACTACGACTTCTCGGACTTCATGCCCTCCGCCTCCATGCCGCAGCTGACCGGCGACCGGAACCTCCGCGTCGTGCGCCTCGGCCCGCAGAACTACCCGACGGTCTACTTCAACTTCACCGGGAAATTCAAGAACCTGAAGCTGCGCCAGGCCGTCCAGGCCGCCCTGAACATGGACGAGATCATGCAGGTGGCCAACGACGGCGACGGGCGGGTGGACCCCGGCTTCTATTTCAAGGAGCAGGTCTGGCACACGACCGCGGGCGGCAAACTGTACAACCAGAAGAACGGGGCGAAGGCGAAGCAGCTCCTGAAGGAGGCCGGCTACAAGGGCGAGCCGGTGGTGTTCGTGACGAACACCAGCTACGACTACATGTACAAGGCGGCCCAGGTCATCCAGGAGCAGCTCAAGAAGGTCGGCATGAACGTGCAGCTCGGGGTGTACGACTGGCCCGGCTCCCTGGCCGTCCGCAAGGACATGAGCAAGTGGGACCTGTTCACCTCGAGCCACTCCACCCGCTTCGACCCCAGCGCGAACGACTTCTACTTCCGCGAGAAGACCACGTTCATGGGCTACAAGAACCCGAAGATGGAGGCCCTGCTGGACAAGGCGGCGCTGGCGGTGAAGTTCGAGGAGCGCTACAAGGTCTACGAAGAGGTCCAGAAGCTGATCTACGAGGATGTGGCCATGCTGAAGCTCTACGACCACTACACCTGGCAGGGCCACTCGTCGAAGCTGCAGGGGTACACGCCGTGGGTGCAGGTGCGGTTGTGGAACGTCTGGCTCGGACGGTGAAGCAACGCGGAACACGTACCGCGTAAAGGGCAGAGGACGGAGACCCGATGGTCGCGTACGTCCTGCGCAGGTTGCTGGGCGTGGTGCCGGTCCTCGTACTCGTGGCGCTGGGGTCGTTCCTGCTGGTGCACCTGGTGCCCGGCGACCCGGCCATGGTGATGCTGGGGAGCGACGCCACGCCGCAGCAGGTGGAGCAGCTGCGGACCCAGATGGGCCTGGACCGCTCCCTGCCCGAGCAGTTCATCCTCTGGGTCCGCGAGGTCCTGCGGGGCAACCTCGGGGAGTCGTTCTTCCTGGGCCGCCCGGTGACCCAGGCGCTCGTGGAGCGGCTGCCCGCCACCATGCAGCTGGCGGTCCTCTCGCTGGTCTTCTCCCTGCTCATCGGCATCCCCGCCGGCATCGTGGCGGCCGTCCGGCAGAACAGCCGCTGGGACCAGATCGTGATGCTCACGGCCATGGGCGGCATCTCGATCCCCAGCTTCTGGCTGGGGCTGGCCATGATCCTGATCTTCTCCGTGGGGCTGGGCTGGCTGCCGAGCGGCGGGTACACGCCGCTGTCGGAGGATTTCTGGCAGGGGCTCCGCACGCTCATCATGCCGGGCATCTCGCTGGGATTCATGCAGGCGGCCCTCATCGCCCGGATGACGCGCTCCAGCATGCTGGAGGTGCTCCGGCAGGACTACGTACGGACGGCCCGGGCCAAGGGCCTGCGCAAGGCGACCGTCATTTTGCGGCACAGCCTGAAGAATGCAATGATCCCGGTGATCACCACGGTGGGCACGGCGTTCGGCGTCCTGCTGGGCGGCGCCGTGATCGTGGAGATCGTCTTCACCTACCCGGGGCTCGGCCGGCTGGTGGTCCTGGCCGTGCAGCGGCGGGACTACCCGCTGGTGCAGGGCGCGCTGCTGCTCACCTCGGTCATCTACGTGGCCGTGAACCTGGCGGTGGACCTCCTGTATTCCGTCTTCGATCCCCGCATCAAGTATGAGTGACGGACCATCATGAACGACGCACCACCGGCAGCCGGCGCCGCCCTGAAGGGCGCGGGGGACTCGCCCGGCCGCGTCATGCTGCGGCGCCTTTGGCGCAACCGCCTGGCGGTCACCGGGTTCGCCCTCCTGCTGATCGTGCTCGGAGCCGCCGCCTCCGCCGGCGTGCTGTCCGCCTACGATCCGCTGACCATGATCGTCACGGACCGCATGAAGCCGCCCAGCCTCACGCACCCGATGGGCACGGACAACTTCGGCCGCGACATCTTCGCCCGCGTCCTGTACGGCGCGCGTCTCTCGCTGGAGGTGGGCTTCGCGGTCATGGTGTTCACGGTGGCGGGCGGCGTGCTCTTCGGCCTGCTGTCCGGGTACTTCCCGCGGCTGGATGGCCCCATCATGCGGGTGATGGACGCCATGATGGCCTTCCCGGCCATCCTCTTCGGCATCGCCATCATGGCCGTGCTGGGGCCCAAGACCGCCAACGTGGTCATCGCGCTGAGCGTCGTGTACGCCCCGCGGACCGTGCGCATCGTGCGCGCCTCGGTGCTCGCGGCGAAGCAGCTCGACTACGTGGAGGCCGTGCGCGCGCAGGCTGCCGGGCACCTGCGCATCCTGTTCCGCCACATCCTGCCCAACTGCCTGTCGCCGCTGGTCGTCCAGGCGACGTTCAACTTCGCCTACGCGGTGCTGGCGGAGGCGTCGCTGAGCTTCGTGGGCGCGGGCGCGCCACCCCCCACCCCGAGCTGGGGCAACATCCTGAGCGAGGGGCGCATCTACATGCAGAACGCCCCCTGGATCACCATCTTCCCGGGGATCGCCATCGCCCTCACCGTGCTCGGCCTGAACCTGGCCGGCGACGGCCTGCGGGACGTGCTGGACCCGCGGATGAAGACCTGAATGCGATGATGTGGAGGGACAGGGCGTGGCACACTTCCGGATCCCAAACAGTGCGACGCTCCATACACTGCGCGCCTTCCTTGATCAGGATCAGGTCTTCTCAAATGAGTCCGGGACGGCAGTACTCGAATTTCATCCCCAGTGGATGCACACGGAACCCATAGCCCTTGCGATGATTGCAGCGTGGGGTGCCTGGTGCCGGAGAGCGCAGAAAAGGCTTGAGGTGATGAATCTATCGCCCCGCGCCCGCTACGCTGCAAGGATGCGCCTCTTCCAGCACTTGGGGATCGATTATCATCCTGAGCAAAGGGAACGAGAGGAGGCCGGCAGATTCCTGCCCATTACTCAGGTCTTGACCCACAAAGATGTGGGTCCCGTGATCGGTGATGTTTCCGCGATGCTGCATTTGGATTCTGATCCGGAGAGCCTTGCCGCAGTGCAGTACTGCGTTAGCGAACTACTTCGAAATGTGCTAGAACATTCGGGTGCGCCCGATGGCGCGTTTGTCTGTGCGCATAGGTTCACGGAGGAGCCGCGTCGAGTATCAATAGCTGTCGCTGACTGCGGGCAAGGCATCGCCGCGCATCTCGGTAGAGCGCATGCCGAGGCGCTTCAAGACGACCTTGTTGCCCTTGGCCTAGCAATGCGCCCTGGCATCACGGGTGCATTGCCCGGCCCATATGGAACACCAGACAACGCTGGGGCCGGGCTTTTTATCACCCGATGCATAGCAAAAGGCACCGGCGGCTATTTTGCCCTCATTTCAGGTAATGCAGCCTTTCGCCAACGGCGGTCGCGCTCCGCGGATGAAGAGGTGGAACTCTATCTGGATCCCTATGATGATTCTAGACATGACAGATGGCAGTTGCCATTTTCATGGTTAGGGACCGCCGTCGCAGTGGAAATCCGAACTGATCGAATCGCCGACTATCAAGGGTTCTTTCAGTGGATCTTCGAACAGGTGCCGAGGCGAGCAGCCCCGCCGAGAAGGATTCAGTTCACATGAGCCTGCACATCGAGTTGTCCGCATCCTCCACCGGTTTTGCCGAGGACAAGGATCTCGCAAGAGACCTTCGGGTTAGGGAAATTCTCCCCGCGCTCGAACGAAGCGACAGAGTTGTTCTGGATTTCAGCAGGGTAAGTTACGCTACCCAATCTTACATACATGCGCTGATCGGGGAAGTGCTGAAGAAGTACGGAGAAAACGCACTTGAGCGCCTCGAGTTCAGAAGTTGTTCTCCTCAGCTGAAGAGCCTCATCACGCTCGTCGTCGATTATTCCCTGGGTGGGTTTTCAGAAACTCAGCGGTCCGCAAAGTCGACTGCTCGCTGAGCAGGCCAGGCAGCGATCTTGGAAAGGCCGCGCTGGACGGGCCCTTCCCGTGGGCCGATCTGAAACAAGAGCGTCCTTACTCTTACTCCTCCTCTTCGCATTCGTCCTACTTGGTCCTGTTTGGTGCGGAGCGGCTGTTCCATCACTCCGCCCGCTGCGCGTGGTCACCTTTAACCTGTTTCACGGCGGCGAGCTCTCGGGGCTGAGCGGGGACGACCGGGAGCTGGAGCGCCGGCTCCAGATGGTCGTGGAGGAGCTGCAGGCGCTCCGGCCGGACATCGTGGCACTGCAGGAGGCGTCCCTCGGTCGAGGGCGCGGCGACGTGGCGGCCCGCATCGCGGGGGCGCTCGGCTTCTTCCACGCGTACGCGCCCGCCAACCCCCGCCCCTTCGGCGGCGAGTGGGTCCACCGGGCGCTCGCGGCGCTCCTGAACTTCAGCGAGGGGCCCGCCATCGTCAGCCGCTTCCCGATCCTGGAGGCGCAGGTCCATCACCTCCCGCGCTGCACCGGGAGGAACGGCGAGCTGCGCACGCTGCTGTCCGCCGCCCTCCGGACGCCCTGGGGCATCCTGCAGGTCGGGTCCACCCACACCCGCGGCGACCCTTGCCAGACCGGCGCGGTCGCCGAGCAGATGGCCCGCGGCCGGAACGGCCTGCCGGGCATCCTCATGGGCGATTTCAACGCGGTGGAGGGCTCGCCGGCCGTGGCGGCGCTCCGCGAGCGCGCCGGCGCCGTGGACGTGTTCCGCGCGGCAAACCCTGCGGCGGCCGGGCCCACGGTGTGGCAGCGCCTGGAGGGGCCCGAGGCCACCGTGTACCGCCGGGTGGACTACATCTTCCTGCTGCCCGGCGAACGCT
>JBHGAX010000069.1:0-14316 GCA_041946635.1 Methylomirabilales bacterium (SeqCode) | reverse complement strand
TCACTCGCCGGGCTGCGCGCCGCCCGCCGTGGCGATGGCCAGGAACTCCTCGTCGGTCAGCGGCCGGTGGCGCGCGATGCCGGCGCGCTGGCACTCCACCAGGATGCGGCCGATCTGCTCGGCGGAGGCGGTGAGGCCGTAGTCCGTGAGCTTCTTGGCCACGGCGCCCACGTCGCTCCACTTGCCCACCACCACCCGGGGGGTGCGGCCCACCACCTCGGGCTCGAAGGGGAAGGCGAAGGGCCGCACCCCCGCCGCCTCCATGGCGCCGGCCGTCTTCCACTGCTCCTGGCTGAAGGCGCCCTTCCCCGTGATGGGCTTGAAGTAGTCCACGGGGATGCCGGTGATCTCCTCCACCAGGCGGCTGAGCCAGGGCAGCATCTCCAGGCGCAGGCCGGTGCGCACGCCGTAGAGCACCTCCAGCGCCAGGGCCACCTCGTCCAGCGGCGCGTTCCCGGCGCGGTAGCCCAGGCCGTTCACCGCCACGTTCAGGCCGGTGGCGCCCGCCTCGTAGGCCGCCAGCACGTTGGCCGTGGACAGGCCGAAGTCGTTGTGGCAGTGGACGTCCACCTCCAGGCCGGTCCACTCGCGGACCCGGCGGACCAGGAGGCCCACGGCGGCCGGCCGCGCCACCCCGTAGCTGTCCACCACCGTGACGGCAGAGGCGCCGGCCTGCTTGCCCGCCAGCACCGTGTCCTTCAGCTGGTCCAGCGGCGCCCGGCTGCCCTCCACGATGAAGAGGTTCGCCCAGCAGCCGGCCCGCCGCGCGGCCGCGATCTGCTCGACGGCCTGGTCCAGCAGCTCCTTGCGCGAGCGGCGCAGGTCGTGGCGCTGGTGCTCCTCCGCGATGCGGTACCAGACCATGATGTGCCGCACGCCCAGCTCCAGCACGCGCTCCACCCGCCCGGGGTGCCAGGTGACGTAGAGGTCCAGCGGGAGCCTGCGCCGCAGGATGGCGCGCACCGCCTCCAGCCAGCCCGGCACGGTGAGGAACAGCTCCATGCGCCGGATGCCCACCAGGGCCAGCGCCTCGGCGATCCGCACCTTGTCGTCCACCGTGAAGGCCACGTCGGCGCACTCCTCGCCGTCGCGCACCGTGATGTCGTGCAGCGCCACCGGGTGCGGGGGGACCTGGAGGGCGGGGTCGAAGTTGTGGGGGCTGCAGTGCCAGTGCGCGGTGCGCCAGGGGGTGTCGCTGGTTGCCATTGCACATCACCTCACGGGAGCGTGGATGCGGGGGGACGGAGCGAGGCTGCGTCGTGCGAGACGGCCGCTCGGGGGAGCCTGGTGCCGGCCGCTCCGCACGGACCGCGGACCGCCGTGCGGGCGCGGACGGGGAGGACGCTCGGGCATCGACGCCAGCCCTCAGACGCTGGCTCCGGGGGCCGCGGCTATCGACCGGACGGAGCCGGCGGTTCGGCGTGAACGAGGCCCTTGTCTACTCCAGGCTGCTCCGGCGAGTCAAGGCAAAAGGGCGGCCCCGGGGCAAGGCCTACATCTTCCTCCTGGACCGGTACGCCGTCCGCCGCCACGAGGGCTACAACCTGGTCGAGATCCGCGAGAAACATGGCTTGACGGGAGTGGTCTGATCCGCTATTTGTGGGCTACCCAGGGAGGAAGGAGGTAGCCATGCGGAGACTCCTCGGCGTGCTGGCCGCGCTCGCGCTGCTGTTCAGCCTGGCGGGCGCCGCGCTGGCGGACTGCGGCGCCGGCCATTCGGATACGGTGAGCAACCCGCCGGAAAAGCCGTTGCCCCAGTCCTGATCGTCGGTCCGCAGCAGCGCTGGCGGCGGCTCCTCCGGGGGCCGCCGCCGTTTTTTTTAGTGCCATGGTCCGGGGAAACAGGCGTTCGCAAAAAAGGCCGCACCCCGGCGCGGGGGACGTGTGCTACCATCCGACCGTTCTCCGGACCGTTCCCGGGCTCCGACGGCGGGCGAGGGGCGCGTGACGCGAGCGGCGTTCTGTCCCGCGTGCGGCGCGACACAGCCGCTCACGGACGAGTTGTGGTGCAAGGCCTGCGGCGGGCCGATGGAAGAGTCCGCGGCCCCGGCGCCGGACGCCCCGCCCCTCACCATCCTCTGCATCGACGACGACCGCCTGCTGCTCAGCCTCTGCTGCGACGCGCTCGAGCGCGAGGGCTACCGGACGCTCATCGCCACCGACGGCCTCTCGGGCATCGAGACCGCTCGCGCCGCCCGCCCGGACCTCATCCTCCTGGACGTCATCATGCCGGAGATGGACGGCCTGGAGACCTGCCGGCGCCTGCGCGCCGTGCCCGCGCTTCGCACGACGCCGATCGTGCTCCTGACCGCCTCCCCGGACCTCAAGCTCGACGCCGAGGGGCGGGCCGCGGGGGCCACCCTCACGCTGCGCAAGCCGTTCGGCCCCGGCCTCATCGTGAGCAGCATCCGGCAGATCCTCGAGCGGGGGGAGCCGCCGATCCGCGGAGACCGTGCACCGTGCTGACGAGGATCGAGCGCGCCTGCCTGACGGACCTCCGGGGGGTCGCCGCCGACTCATACGCCCGCCTGCGGGGCGGCGTGGTGGCCCCGGGGGACCGGCCCGGCCCCGGCCGCGCGGAGGGACCGCTGCCGCCGGCGCGGGGCGCGGCGCCGCCGGCGGAGGCGGTGGGGCCGGACGAGGCGGGGCGGCGCGCGTTCTGGCTGGCGTACGAGGCGTTCGTGCGCGACGGCCGGCTGCCGACGGCGCGCCACGTGTCGGCCTGGCTCCGGCGGCTGGCCGCCCTGCACCTCCCCGAGCTCACGGTGGAGGCGCGGGACGCGCTGGGCTGGGAAGCGCGGGTGCTCATCTGGATCCGCCACCAGCGCCAGGGCCGCGACTGCCCGTGGCGGAGGCAGTGCGGGCGCATGGGGCCCCGGGGAGACTGCCTGGCCCCCGTGTCCTTGCCGGTGCTGCTCGAGATCCAGCGGGCCATCCGGCGCCTGCCCGGCGAGGCGGGCTCCCGGGCCGAGCCGAACGCCTGAGGGCGGCCCGCCGCACCATTCGCGCTTCGGGCTGGCCTTCCGCGCCTTGGTGGATTACCTAGAGCGGGGAGAGGGGCGCCGGCGGCGCCGGAGGATGACGGGAGGAGGACCCGCATGACCAGCGACTCCCGATGGGCGGCCAGCGACATTGCCTGCGGGCAGTGCCGCAGCACGAACCTGATCGACCTCGGCCCGGAGCACGCGGACCCGCGGTGCCACTCCTTCGTCTGCCGGGATTGCGGGGAGTACTTCGTCTACCCGCCACAGCGCGAGGCCGCGGCTCGGAACGGCACGGTCCGCCTGCGCCCGGCCGCGGAGCCCCTGGCGCCGCACCTCCAGGAGGCGGCGGTGGCGTGCGCCGCGGCCGTCCGGCACCTCGGCGCCCGCGACAGCCTGGAGCTGGCCTGCCGCCGCGTGGTGGACGTGCTCCGCTCCATCCGGGCGGCCGCCGATACCCCGGCCGCCCAGGCCGCCTTCAACGAGGTCTGCCGGGCGGCCGAGGAGTGGCTGGAGGCCGAGGTCACCGAGCTCCGGTTCCCGGGCGCCTAGCCTCCGCCGCCCCGCGTCCTCCCCGCTCCATCCCCGCCTCCCCGGCCCGCCCGCGGTCACGCCCATCTCGCATCTCGTCTGGACACCGCGCCCGTAATAGCGGAGGATCGAGGCGGACCCACGCCGTGAACGGCCGCATCGCTTCGGGCACGCCTGCGCTCGGTGGGCGAAGAGGTAGTGGTGGTGCCCCGACTGCGCGCGCTCGCTCCCCTGCTGCTCCTCCTCGCCGTCAGCCTGGCCGCGCCCGGGGCCGCCGCGCCCGGGCATGACCCCACCATCGGGTTCTACTTCTGGCGCGAGCGGCCGCCGGGGGACGAGGACCGCGCCCCCGGCCTCCGCGCGGGCGAGGAGCACGAGTACATCGCCCTGCTGGAGTGGTCCGAGCGCGGGTTCGCCCCCGAGAAGATCGACGTCACGCTGGACGCGGGCTGGCTGGCGAGCGCCTGGACGGACGGCGCCCGCCTGCGACTGCAGGTGCGCGTGCAGGTGCAGGTCGGACGGTTCAAGGTGGATCCCGCGAGCGGACGCACGGACTTCCGGGCCATGGAGGCCAGCAGCCGCTGGCGTCCCGTGCTCGTGAAGACCATCACGGTGAAGGGGTTCGACCGGGGGGATCGCATCCATCTGGTGAGCGACCTGCCCCTGGGCAAGCTGCTGGACGAGATGTGGGAGCGGGACGAGTGGCCCCTGGCGCTCAAGGCCGAGGTCTGGCCGGTGCCCCGGCGGCCGGGCAAGCCCGGCGGCGAGCCCGTGGGCGGGACGCTCCGCATCGTGGGGGAATGAGCGCCCGGTCGCCGTCCGCGGCCCCGGGAGCCGGTGACGGGCGGCGGGCGTCGGGGGTGAAGGGATGTGGAACAGGCTGGTGACCCGCATCGTGGCCCGGGCCATGCCCCCGGATATCGGGGACCCGTCCCAGGAGTTCCTGGCCGCCACGGCGGCGGAGAACGCCGTGCGGCACACCGCCCGCCTGGCCGGCGTCCTGGCGCTGGTGCTGCTCCTCGCCATCGGCTGGCTGCTCTACCGGGGGGCGCCGGGCGAGGCACCCCGGCCCGAGGAGAGCCCGGCGGCGCGGGAGTCCTCGCGGGTGGCGAGCGAACTGGGCGCGGAGAACGCCCGGCTGCAGCAGAGCCTGACGGACCTGCGGCGGAAGGTGGAGGAGCTGACGAGCCAGCGGGACGCGCTCCAGGCGAAGCTGGACCGCGGGCCGGCTGCCACCCCGGCGGCGCCCGCCGGCGCAGAGACGCGCGAGGCGGCGCCCGCCCAGCCGCCGGCCCCGCCCTCCGCCCGGAAGGCCGAGCCGGCCAGGACACCCGAGCCCGCCGGCGCCGCGGCGCCCAGGGAGCGACTCCGGCCGTCCAGGGCCAGCCTGCAGCCCGCCAGGGAGGAAGCCTCGGTCCGGCCCGGCGGGCCCTACCGCTGCGGGGACGGCCGGACGGTGGAGGACCCGGCCGAGTGCCGGCCGCTGGGGGCGCCGCCGCCCGCGGCCGCCGGCGCGCCAGGCGGCGGCGTGCGCTGCGGGGACGGCCGGACGGTGGAGGACCCGGCCGACTGCCGCTCCGAGGTCGCGGCCGACGACCTGCGCCCCCAGCGCAGCGCGCCCTGAGCCTCGCCCCGCCCGCGCGCCGGCCGCGGGCCCGCGACTACTGGCTCCTGCGCCGATCCAGCTCGCGGATCTTCAGGACGAGCCCCACGATCGTCACGCAGATGATCCCCACCGAGATCCAGAGCCCCTTGTGACGGAAGGCCAGGTCCTCCAGGGCCTGCACGCCCCTGGCGTGGCCCCGGTCCGCGATCTTCGCCCCCTCGTCGGCCAGGGCCTTCACCGCGGCCGGATCGGCCAGGTGGACCGAGGCCCGCGCCTTGAGCAGCGCGTCGCCGGCGCCGCGCAGCTCGAACTTGGCCTGGCTGACCTCCATGCCCGCCCGCTCGGCCCGATGCAAAATCTCTTCCGCGCGCTCCAGGCGGCCGCGCAGCGTGTCCAGCTGGTCGCGGATCTGCGCCGCCTGCCGGTGGCCCGCCGAGGCGGGCGCGTGGCACCCGGCGCAGACCGATCCGGCGCCGGCCCCCACCAGCTCGTCGCCCGTCTTCTTCACGTCGTGGTTGCCGTGGCAGCCGACGCACCCGGGGAGGGACAGGGCGGCGAAGGCCGCCCGGTGGGGGCTCTTGCCGAACATCTCGGCGGGGACGCTGTGGCAGACGCCGCACACGTTCGCCACGGAGTCGAGTCCCGGCGGCGCCGCCCCGTGATTGCCGTGGCAGACGTTGCAGGTGGGCGCGGACAGGTCGCCGCCCTGCAAGGCCGCGTAGTGGACGCTCTCCTTGTACTTGCCCACCACGTCGGTGGGCAGCGTGTACCCGGCCATGTACCGGGCATCCCCGTGGCAGCGGCCGCAGGTGTCCACGATCTTCAGCGGGTAGGTCCAGGCCTGCTGGTCCTTGATGGCCTTGATCCGGTGGACGTCGTGGCAGCTGATGCAGGTGGCGACCTTCTGGTCGCCTTTCCGGAGCCGCTTCCCGTGCACGCTGGTGTAGTACTCCTGCACCTGGTCCACGCGCAGCGCGGGGTTGAAGCGCTTCATGTACTCGGCGTCGCTGTGGCACTTGCCGCAGAGCCCCGGGATGGCCTGGTGCGCCGGCTTCCCCACGAACCCCTTGGCCTTGCTCATGGCCACGCCCATGTCCTCGCTGGTCGCGTCCCCGCCGTGGCAGTCCTGGCAGCGGATGCCCTTGGCGAAGTGCACGTCCTGGGGGAGGCCTTCGGCGGGCGCCCGCAGGTTCCCATCCAGCGCCAGGTGGCAGGTGATGCAGGCGTTGCCCCCCGCCGGGGCCGGCGCAGCGCCGGAGACGCCGACGGGCAGCAGGACCAGGAGCAGCGGCGCCAGCAGCAGCAGCGGGCTGGGCGGCATCCTACTTCCCCCCCGGGGCGAGGTACCCCAGCACGGTGAAGACCACCATGTAGGCCAGGATGAGCAGGCCGAGCCCGCGGAAGAGCGGGCTCGGCTCCCCGCGGGCGGAGCGGCGATCCAGGAACGGCACGAGGAGGAGGAACAGCCCGCCCGCCCCGAAGCCCAGGATGCCGACCATCTCGCCGTCGAGCGGCCCGATCTTGGCCGGCAGGTACTTGAGCGTCTGGAACATGTACATGAAGTACCACTCGGGGCGGATGCCGGCCGGCGCCGGGGCGAAGGGATCCGCCTTGGTCCCCAGCTCCCACGGGAAGTAGGCGGCCAGCGCCCCGAGGACGGCCAGGGCCGACAACCAGCCGACCAGGTCGCGGAGGAGGAACTGGGGGAAGAACGGCATGCTCGGGCAGGGCCGCTCGCGGCGCTCCAGCTCCGGCGGCACGCTCATCCCCTGGCACTGCACCAGGAAGAGGTGCAGCCCGATCAGCAGCGTGGCCAGGAAGGGCAGGATGGCCACGTGGATGCCGTAGAACCGCGAGAGCGTGGCCCCGGTCACGTCGTCGCCGCCGCGCAGGATGCGCGCCATCTGGTGCCCGATCAGGGGGAGCTGGCCCGCCACGTCGGTGCCCACCTTGGTGGCGAAGTAGGCCAGCTCGTTCCAGGGCAGCAGGTAGCCGCTGAAGCCGAAGAACAGCACCACCCCGAAGAGCAGCATGCCCGTGACCCAGGTCAGCTCGCGCGGCTTCCGGTAGGCCTGGGTGAAGTAGACGCTGAACAGGTGCACCATCAGCACGGCCACCATCAGGTTGGCCGACCAGCTGTGGATGGAGCGGATCAGCCACCCGAAGTGGACGTCCGTCATGATGAACTGCACGCTCTCGTAGGCCTGCTCGGCGCTGGGCCGGTAGTAGAGCACCAGCAGGATGCCGGTCGCCACCTGGATCAGGAACAGGAAGAGCGTCATCCCGCCGAAGTAGTACCAGAGGGTGTGGCGGTGGACGGGCACCACCTTGTGCCGGACGACGTCCCGCATCCCCTCCAGCGGGAGCCGCGCCGCCAGCCAGTCGCGCCCGGCCTCCCGCAGCCGGTCCCACCGCGCCTCGGGTCGTTTCATGGTCACGCTCGCTTGCTGACCACGATCTGGTCCGCCTTCACGAAGACGTTGTAGGGGTCGAGCGGCCGGGGCGGCGGGCCGCTCACGTTCTTGCCGTTCAGGTCGTAGACGCCGTTGTGGCAGGCGCACCAGATGTCCTGCCGCTCCTCCCGGTACTGCACCGTGCAGTTCAGGTGGGTGCAGGTCGCCGCGAAGGCCCGCAGCTCGCCCGCCGGGGTCTTGACCAGGATCCCGGGCTGGCTGCCGAAGCGGAAGATGCGCCCCGAGTTGGCCTTCACCTCGGCCGGCTTCCAGGGGAGCGTCACCGCGGCCACGCTCGGCTCCCCGCTCTTCGGCGGGATGAGGTAGCGGGTGACCGGGTAGAGCATCCAGACCGCCATGCCGAGGAACCCGGTCCCCAGCAGCACATCCACGAAACGGCGTCGCGAGCTAACCAGGGTTGGCATCGAGACCTCCGGGTGGCCGCCACAGCCGGCCCACGCTCCAAGGTGCCCGCAGCGCGGGGACGCTCACGCGCCGCGCGCGAGCGGCTCCTCCAGGCGCCTGAGGGGCAGGAGGCGGACCAGCACGGCCAGGATGAGGAAGGGGACGGCGAGCAGCACGAGCGCCACCAGCAGCCCTTCCAGGCCCATCACCTCCATCTTGTAGGCCATGAGGCCGCGGAAGCTCTTGGAGAAGAGCTGCCCGCCCACGACGACGTTCCAGCGGGTGCTGAAGATGCCGATCTGGATGAGGATCACGGCGGTGAAGTAGAGCAGCCTCCGCAGATCCTCGTTGCAGCGCCCCACCTTCGCCACCACCAGGATGCCCAGGGGGAGCAGCATCCCGAGGAGCACCTGGAGGACCAGGAGGCTCATGAAGAGCTTGTGCGTGATCAGGTGGCCGAGGATCTGGATGGACTCCTCGCTCTCGTACAGGCGATGGATGAAGTCCAGCGCTTCCAGGGAGAAATCCACGATGACCGCGTAGAACAGGTAGGAGGTCACGGTGTCCAGGCAGCGCATGTCCAGCGGCTCGTCGCGCAGCCCGGCCAGGATCATGTACAGCAGGACCACCAGGGCGATGCCCGAGACGATGGCGGACATGAGGAAGACCATGGGCATGAGCACGCTGCTCCACCAGGGATTGGCCTTCACCGACCCGAAGATGAAGCCCACGTAGCCGTGCAGCAGGAAGGCGGAGGGGATGCCGATGACGGTCACCAGCCTGACCGCCTGGGCGTCGAAGCGCACGGCGTCCGTGCTGACGTCCCGGGAGAAGAGCGCCAGGGCGCGGTACACCCAGCGCAGCAGCCCGGAGGCCCGCTCGGCCAGGAGGATCAGGTCGCGCCGGTACTCGAACCAGATCTCCAGCAGCAGCACGGCCATGAGGTACCAGGCGTAGACGAACCCGAACATGGCCATGGCCGAGGTGACGTTGGGCGTGAGGAAGATCTCGTAGGAGCGCTCCGGGCGGCCGAGGTGCAGCAGCAGGGGCAGCGGGGCCACCAGCAGGAAGGCCAGGGCGGTGAGCAGGGCCAGCCGGTAGGTGGACTGGACGGCCTGCACGTTGAAGACCTTCACCAGGGACGCCAGGATGAAGGCGCCCGCGACCAGGCCGGTGACGTAGGGGTAGACCACGATGAGGATGGACCAGTGGATCTCGATCTCGTTCGGGTAGATGAAGCCCACCACCTGCCGCTGCAGCTCCGCCAGCGTGTGCATCAGCTCGGGATTCATCGCAC
Organism: Methylomirabilales bacterium (SeqCode); assembly: GCA_041946635.1. GTDB lineage: Bacteria > Methylomirabilota > Methylomirabilia > Methylomirabilales > 2-02-FULL-66-22 > 2-02-FULL-66-22. The sequence continues at coordinate 5,043 of JBHGAX010000069.1, read as the reverse complement.
CTCACCGTCCAGTCCCGCGTAGTAGACCTTCGGCTCCGTGTTCAGCGCGGGCTTGAGCACGTGGATCCGGTTGAGCCGCTGGAAGCGCACCAGGCGGCTGGCCTTGCTGCGCAGGTCGCCGAAGATCCGCGCCTGCGTGGGGCACACCTCCACGCAGGCGGGCATCAGCCCCCGCACCAGCCGGTGGTAGCAGAACGTGCACTTGTCGGCCACGCGCCGCTCGGGGTGCAGGTAGCGGGCGCCGTAGGGGCAGGCCTGGATGCAGTAGCGGCAGCCGATGCACCGCTCCCCGTCCACCAGGACCACGCCGTCCGCCGTGCTGAAGGTCGCGCCCACCGGGCAGACCTGCACGCAGGGCGGCCGGGCGCACTGGTTGCAGAGCTTGGGGACGAAGAACGTGCGCAGGACGTCCCGGGGATCCTGCAGGCCGTCGCGCCCCGCCTCGCCCCTGATGCTGATGGAATCGACGCTGACCTCCCCCTCGCGCCGGACGGCGTACCGCTCGATCCAGGTGCGGAAGAAGAACGGCTCCTTGGGCACGCCGTTCTCGGCCTTGCACGCCTCCACGCAGCGGTTGCACCCGATGCAGCGGTCGATCTCGATGCCCATGCCGTAGGTGTGCTCCCGCGGATCGTACGTCTTGCCGTTCGACCCGGTGGGGCCCGCGGCCGCCTCCAGCCGCCGGGCCGCCGCGGCCACCGCCCCCCCGCCGGGGATGAACAGGATCAGGCCCTTCAGGAAGTCGCGCTTGGTCATCCTCGGCCCTCCGGCATGTGGGGGTAGTGGCACTGCCAGCAGGTGAAGCGCCCCCCGTGCGACCCCAGATCGACCTTGGGCGCGTCCTGGCTGTTCCGCGATCCCCGCCCGTGGCAGCGGCCGCACACCTCCCGGGCCGCGGGCTTGGAGGGGGCGGCGCTCCTGGGCTGCCTGAAGTGCTGCGCGGGCACGGCGTGGCAGGTCTTGCACTCCAGCCGCGCATGGCTGGAGACGGCCTTCATTCGCTCGATCTGCGCGTGGCACGCGCCGCAGGCCTTGGGCGTCTGCGGGGGCACCGGGTCGTGGGGATTGTGGCAGCTGGCGCAGGACTTCAGGGGGTTGTGGACCGCCGGATTGATCTGGGGGAAGCCGGTGGGCCGGGAGGGATCGTAGACGTGGCAGCCGGTGCACAGGGCACGGCCGGTGGGCACGGCCGGCTTCCCGGTCCCGGGATCCTCGGCGTGGGCGGCCGCGGGGCCGTGACAGCCCTCGCAGGCCAGGTTCCGGTGGTAGCCCTTCTCCTTCGTCGCCCGGAGCTCGTCGTGACAGGCGCCGCAGGCGTCCGAGCCGGCGAACTTCACGGGCTTGGCCAGCTCCCGCTCCACGGCGGCGGCCCGCTGCATCTCGGTGGACACCAGCCAGGCGGGCAGGGCCACGAACCGCAGGAGCAGGACGGCCACCGCGAGGGCCGCGATCAGCAGGGACAGTCGCTGCAACTGCTCGGGGATTCTCACCGAGGGTCTCCTTGTCCTACGGGTCGTCAGCCCCTCTGCGGCGGCCGCCTCGTGGCCGCAGGCCCGCGCATCCCCCGGGCGATGACACGAGAGGATCGCTTCACTTCCGGCGCCGGCGTCCCGGGTTTCGGGCCCCGGATCCGGAGCGCCGCGCCCCGGCCACTGCGGCCCACCGGCTGCATCCCGGTTCAGGCGGCCGGCCTCATGAGCAGTCGCCGGGTCCTCCCCTCGGCTTCACGGCGCTTCCCGAGCGCCGTGTGGTGAACAACCGATGGAGAAACCGCCACGAGAGCCACCCCACAAGGAGCCATCCGCCGAGGAACGCGAGCGCATTCCATGAGAGCTCCATGGGTGTCCTTTCCCTCCACCCACGCGCGGGCGGAGGCGGACCGGCTGGCGACAGCGCGGCCGCGACTGAGAATTTGCTGGATCGGTTGTCCGGGTGGATCCCCCCTCCACTCGGCCGGTCTTCCTGGGGTGGCGCTGCGGAGGCGCCTCACGGCGGATCCCGTCCCGCGTGCGGCCTGCGGGCGTCGCCGCCGTGCCGTTGCCGCTTCGATGAGGCGTGCAGAGCCGGCATCTTCGGCGTTCCTTACTCAGGTCCGCCGCTGGCCCGCGGCGCGCTCACGCGGCCGTGGGGCGATGGCGGGCCCGCCAGAGGCACGGGCGCGCGGCCGACCGCCGACGCTTCGCCCGGCCAGGGTAGGCCCGCCACGGCGGAACCCGGCGAGCCGGCCCTGGAACGGCGCGATGTCCGCCAGCGAGACCCGGCGGAGGTGCCGCTCGATGCGGGCGCGCTCGCGCAGCCAGAAGTCGTGCGTGGGGCAGGGACGCAGGCGGGCGCAGGTGCGCAGCCCGAGGAGGCAGGGACCCAGCGGGTCGGGCCCCGCGACGGCGGCGGCCACGTCGTAGAGGCTGATGGCCTGCGCGGGCCGCGCCAGGACGAATCCGCCGCGGTACCCGCGCTTGCCGTGGATCAGGCCGGAGTCGTGGAGGGCGTGCAGGACCTTGGAGAGATACGGCAGGGGGACGCCGGTGGCGCGGGCGATGGCGCGGGCCAGCAGCCGGGGCTGCCCGGGGCGGCCCAGGCAGCTCAAGGCCAGCATGGCATATCCGGTGGTCTGCGGCAGGGCCAGCATTCCGTCCCCCTCGCGTCGGCGGCCCGTGCGCGCAGTCAATACTTTTCGGATGTCGAGGTCAAGAATATCCGGGCGGCTTCCCCACCTTTGTCAGGGAGTACGCATGAAGGGGCTCACTGGCTCAGGAGCCGCCGGAGCGGCGGCCCCAGCAGCCGCGTGACCCCGACGGGGAGCAAGCGCCAGACGCGGCTCAGCAGGTCCCAGTGGCCGGCACGGGCGGAGACGGTGACCGCCCGCCCGCCCAGCGGCAGGCTGTACCAGTAGAGCTGGTGCGGCTGGGTGCCCCACTGGCGCTTGAAGCGGTGCGTGCCGGAGTCGACGGTGGAGCGGCCGAAGTCGAAGGCGGCCAGGCCGTCGCGGCACCCGAGGCGCAGGGCCTCCCAGTAGCAGAGCGTGTTCGGCGAGTAGACGGCCTCCGCGCGCAGGGCCGAGGCCCAGGGGGCCGAGAGCGTGTCGCCGTGGACCAGCGTGTACAGGCCGCCCACGGGACGGCCCTGCCGCCGCGCCAGGACGATCCGGGCCGCGCCGCCGAAGGCCTGGAAGAGGGCCCGGAAGAAGGCGCGGCCGTGCACGGGCGACCCCAGGTCGCGCATGTTCACGGCGAAGACCCGGTAGAAGGCCTCCAGCAGCTCGGCGCCCCCCACCTCCACGCTGACGCCGCTGTTCTCCGCCTTGCGCACGCGGTTGCGCACGGTGGCCGGCAGCTGCCGCCAGACGGTGTCGGGGTCGGGGGCGAGCCGCCGGATCAGCGTGATCTTGGAGAGGGACGGCTCCACGGGGAGCGGCAGCGGGACGAGCGAGCGCACCTCCAGCAGGGCCGCGCCGCAGGCCTCGGCTTCCCGCCGGAGGCGCGCCAGCAGCGGGCCCGCCAGCGCGGGATCCCCCGCCGGCCCCCCCGCGTCCAGGAACGGCATGGAGGCGACGACCGTGCCCAGGAGCGGCCGCCGGAGGACGAACGCCGGCAGGACCGCCGCCCCCTGCGGCGCGCGCGCCTCCAGGTAGAGCGGCTCGTGGCCGTAGGCGTTCCGGATGGCGGCGTACCAGGGCCCCGCCAGGGCCAGGTGGGCGGCGGCTGCGACCTCTTGCCACGCGGACCCGGGGGGGGCCGCCAGCCGGGTCACCGCCAGGCCCGGCGGCTGCAGCGCCCGGGCCAGCGGCGCCTCCGCGCAGCCGGTCCCCGCACCCCCGGGCGGAAGGCTCAGGTGGGAACGCTCCAAGACCATACGCGTGACCCTCCCCTGCGCGCGTCTGGCGCGCGACCGGGACCCCGCGCCCGGGGCCCGCGCGGCACTCGCGTGCCCTCTGTCGATTCCGCCACGTCCGGAGAGCCGGCGCAATAGGCAAGAATTACACGCTTCGTCGGGAAGGGGAACAGCCGCGGGCGCGAGGGCTGGGGGCCCCACGGCCGAGGGCTGCTACTGGGTCGGGGACGGCGGGGCCGGGGGCGTGCCGAGCTCGGAGAGGGCCGGGACGAAGATCACGCCGCCTGGCCGGAGCGGCTCGCCGTGGGCCAGGTCGTTCATGGCGCGGAGCGCGTCGAGGCTCACGCCGTAGCGCGTGGCCACCCGGCCGGGCGTGTCGCCTCGCTGGGTCAGATGCGGCACCCAGCGCACGCGCTGCTCGGGCGGGATGCGGCGGAGCGAGTCCTGGACCGCGCGGGACGCGCCCCGCGGGATGCGGAGCGGATAGCGCGGCTGGTTCGGCGGCGTGCTCACGCCGACCAGCTCCGGGTTCAGGTCGCGGAGGTGCTCGACGCTGGTGCCCGCCGCCCGGGCGATGAGCCCGATCTCGGCGGGGTGGTCCAGGTGGAGCAGCTCGGTGCGATCCGGCCGGTCGGCGGGGCGGGCCACGCCGTAGCGGGCAGGGTCGCGGGCGATGAGGGTCACGGCCATCACGGCCGGGACGAAGCGCTGCGTCTCCCTGGGCAGGTCCAGCGCCCAGAAGTCGCGCGTGCGCTGCCGCTCGATGGCCCGCTGCACGGCCGCCTCGCCGGCATTGTAGGCCGCCAGCGCGAGCGGCCATGAGCCGAAGCGGGCGTACAGGTCCCTCAGGTACTCCGCGGCGCCCCGCGTGGACTTCTCGGGATCGCGGCGCTCATCCAGCCAGGCGGTCGTGCGCAGGCCGTAGCGCCGGGCCGTGGAGGGCATGAACTGCCAGATGCCGGCCGCGTGGACCGGCGAGGTGGCGTGCGGGTCGCCTTGGCTCTCGACGACGACCAGGCTGGTCAGCTCCTCCGGCAGCCCCTTCTCACGCAGGATGCGGCGCATCATGACGCCGTAACGGGCGGCGCTCGCCAGGGCGCGGCCCACCGCCTCGGAGCGATCCTGCAGCCCCCGCAGCACCTCCGCCACCCGCGCGTTCAGCACGACCGGGAAGTCGAGCAGGCTGTCCGCGCCGCCGGCCGCCGCCGCGGG
>JBHGAX010000068.1:0-14360 GCA_041946635.1 Methylomirabilales bacterium (SeqCode) | reverse complement strand
CCGTACAGGGCGGCGGGTGCGGCGGTCCGGCCGCGAGCCCGCTCTCGACGTCGCCCCCCCCTTCTCTATCGCCAGGGTAGAGAAAAACACGGCCGCCCGGGGGATGGCCAAGCCAGGCTACCGTGCTAGCCTGCGCAGTTGTGGCCAGCGGAGCCCGCGAGAGGCGGAAGGCGGAGCGGTTCGCTCTCCGCCTCCCGGTCGAGCTGGGCGGTACGCGGGCCGAGACCCGGGGCATCAGCGCCACCGGGGTGTTCATCGAGACGGACCTGCCACTCGCCGCCTGCTCGCACGTGCGCTTCGCCGTGCTCCTGCCGACGGCCGACCCGGTGGGGCCGCTTCGGCTCGAGTGCCAGGGGCATGTCGTGCACACCGAAGGCGGCGGGGGTTCCCCCGGGATCGGCGTGACCATCACCTCGTACCGCTTGCAGCCGAGCGGGGGGGACGAGGCAGCGCGGGGGCAGGGGTAGCCGCACGGCAGACGTCGATAGACAACGGAGTCCGCGATGGCAGAGCACGCACAGGGATCCAGCGTTCGTGAGCTTCTCACGGTGCTCTTCAAGCGAAAGGCCACCATCCTCGTCACCTTCCTCACGGTCGTCGCCACCGTGACCGTCGTCTCCTTCCTGCTTCCGCCGACCTACGAGGCACAGTCGCGGCTCCTGGTCAAGTTCGGGCGCGAGTACATCTATCGTCCCGAGGTGGGCGGCGAGGTGGATGGGCGCTCGCTCTTCATGTTCAACAACGAGGACATGCTGAACTCCGAGGTCAAGATCCTCACGAGCCGCGACTTGATCGAGCGGGTCATCGGCGCGCTGCGGCTGGAGACCCTCTACCCGAAGCTGGTGGAGACGCCGCCGGAGCGCGGCACCCCCATGGATGCGGCGGTGGAGCGCTTCACGAAGGACCTGTCGGTGGAGGGGGTCAAGAAATCGAACGTGATCGAGATCGCCTACCAGCACCGCGACCCGCAGCTGGCCGCGCGGGCGCTCAACCTCCTCGCCGAGCTCTTCAAGGAGAAGCACCTGCAGGCCCACACCGATCCCAAGTCCTCGTTCCTGGAGGCGCAGCTCGCCATCTACCAGCAGCGGCTCAGGGACTCGGAGAACCGGCTGGAGGCCTTCAAGCAACGCCACGCGGTCTATTCCCTGGGCGAGCAACGCAGCCTGATGCTGAACCAGCGCACCGAGGTGGATGCCGCGGCCAGAGCGGCGCGGAACCAGGTGCGGGAGCTGGAAGAACGCATCGCCTCGCTGGAGACGCAGATGCAGCAGGTCGCGCCCGAGGTGGCGCTCCACGAGGACACCGAACGGCACAAGATCGTCGACGACGCGAAGGCCCAGCTGCTCGCGCTGCAGCTGCGGGAGCAGCAGCTCCTGCAGAAGTACACCGAGCGGAACCAGCTGGTGGTCAACGTGCGGCGGGAGATCCAGCTCGTGCAGGACTTCATCCGGACCCAGCAGGAGGATCGCCGGGGGCCGACCCGGAAGGGGAAGAACGTGGTGTACCAGGAGCTGGAGAGCGAGCTGATCAAGCTGCGGGCCGAGCTGCCCTCGCAGCGGTCCAAGGCGGCCGCCCTGTCGGCCCAGGCGGCCCAGCTGGACGGGGGCGTGAGGGCGCTGGACCTCCGCGAGAAGGAGCTGGGGACGCTGCGACGCGAGCTGGCGGTGAACGATCGGAACTACCGGACCTACTTGCAGCGGGTCGAGGAGGCCCGGATCTCCGAGGACCTCGACCGGCAGAAGAGCGCCAACATCAGCGTCATCCAGGAGGCGGCGGTGCCGGGCCGACCGCTGAAGCCCCACAAGCCGCTCAACATCGCGCTCGGGATCATCCTCGGCGGCATCGCCGGCACCGGGCTCGCGTTCCTCAGGGAGTACGCGTCGGAGACCGTTTCCACTCCCGAGGGCGCGGAGCGGCGGCTGGGCCTTCCGGTGCTCGTCGCCGTGGGCGTGAAGCAGTAGCGCCGGGAAGGCGAAGGGACATGAGCAAGATCTACGAGGCCCTGGAGCGCGCACGGAAAGAGGCCAGGGGTCCGGAACTCTTCGCGGAGGACTGGCCGACCGTCGAGGATGCCCACGCACCGCACCGTGCCGCGCCCGCCGGCCGCCGTGCGCCCGTCCGGACGCGCGGCGGCATGGAAGACGAGATGCTGGAGCTGCACCATGCGCTCGAGGGGCTGCTCCACGGCATGACGGGCAAGATCATCCAGTTCATGGGCTGCCGCGAAGGCGAGGGCGTCTCCACCATCACCGGGGAGTTTGCGCGGACGTGTGCCACCCGCCTGGGGAAGCGGGTGCTGATCCTCGACGCGGCGGCCGCCGCCCGGGGCGCGGGCGCGGCGGGACGCGATCCGTGGGACGGCGGCGGGCCCCCGCGGGAAGCGCCCTGGGAGATCGCGGCGGATGAGCGGGGCGACCCGCGCATCCGGACGGGGCTGATTCACGAGGACGCGCGGGCGCTGGGCGGAAGCAACGGAGGCCCGCCGGACGGCGACCCCTGGCGGCGCGTGCGGGGGGAGTTCGACCTGGTCCTCGTCGACGCGCCGCCCGCGCACGCCTCGTCCATCGGTGTGGCGCTGGCGAGCAAGGCCGACGGCACGGTCGTGGTCATGGAGGCGGAAAGGACGCGCGCGCCCGCGGTGGAGAGCCTGAGCCGGCGCATCGCGAAGGCGGGCGGTCGCGTCCTCGGCATCGTCCTGAACCGCCGGCGTTACCACATCCCGGAGTTTCTTTACCGGCACATCTGAAGCCCGGCGCTCCCGGCTCTGGAGCCGGAGTCCAGGTGGGAGCGCAGTTGCGGCGAGGGCCGCGGGGCCCCGATCGGCGCCGGGCCGGCGGGGCGTCCGGCGGGCCATTCGCCAGGAGTCGATCCATGCTGCGGAGCAGGTCCCTGGTTCGCATCGGAGTCGCGGGCGTCGGCTACTGGGGCCCGAACCTGGTGCGGGTGTTCAACGCGCTGCCGGACGGGCGCGTCGCGGCCCTGAGCGACCTGAACGCCGAGCGGCTCGAGGAGATCGTGCAGCAGGCCCCCGTGACGCTGGCGACGACCGAGGTGGACGAGCTCTTGGATCCCCGGATCGTCGACGCGGTGGTGATGGCCACTCCCACCCGGACGCACCACGCGCTGGCGCGGAAGGCGCTGCAGCGGGGGCTGCACGTCTTCGTCGAGAAGCCGCTGGCGACCTCCGTGGAGGAGTGCGACGAGCTGATCGAGCTGGCGGCCGCGCGAAATCGCGTCCTGTTCGTCGGCCACGTCTTCCTGTATGCGCCCGCCGTCATCACCCTGAAGGAGCTGATCCAGCGCGGCGATCTCGGCAGGATCTCCTACATCAGCTGCGTGCGCCTCAACCTCGGGCCCGTCCGGCGCGACGTCAATGCCCTCTGGGACCTGGCGCCCCACGACATCTCGATCCTCCTGGAGCTGATGGGCGAGCCCCCGGTCGCCGTCAACTGCCAGGGGCTGGCCTACCTGAACGACCGCGTGCATGACGTGTGTGCGCTGTCGCTGCGCTTCTCGGACCGGAGCATGGCGCTGGTCCACGTGAGCTGGCTCGACCCCAGCAAGCGCCGGCTGGTGACCGTGGTGGGCGACAGGAAGATGGCCATCTACGACGACCTGGAGCCCTCGGAGAAGGTCAAGGTGTACGACAAGGGCGTGGAGACGCCGCCCAAGCCCGATCTCTTCACCGGCTACCAGCTCAGCTACCGCTACGGGGATACCTACAGTCCGCGCATCAAGGAGACGGAGCCGCTGAAGGCCGAGTGCCAGCATTTCGTCGAGTGCATCCGGGATGGGCGGACCCCGAAGACGGACGGGGTCCTGGGGCGCGAGGTGGTGCGGGTGCTCCAGGCGGCGCAGGCCTCCCTGGACAACGGGGGCGGACGGGTCGACGTGGCGGAGGCGAGGCTGGCCGCGGGGCAGGCGAGGTGAGGGGCCTGGGGACGGCGTCCGGGTGCCCGCCGGGCGCGGAGAAGGGGGAGCCGGTGGAGACCGCGACCGTGCCGTTCGTGGATCTGGTGTCGCAGTACGAGCGCCTCCGCGCGGAGATGCTGAGCGCGATCGACACCGTCCTGCACGGCGGCCAGTACATCCTGGGGGAGGAGCTGGAGGCCTTCGAGAGCGACTTCGCCGGGTACTGCCGCGTCCGCCACTGCGTGGGCGTCGCCAGCGGCACGGAGGCGCTGCATCTGGTCCTCCGCGCCCTGGGGATCGGCCCCGGGGACGAGGTCATCACGGCCGCCAACACCTTCGTGGCCACCGCCTTCGCCATGTCCTACGTCGGGGCGACCCCCGTGTTCGTGGACGTGGAGCCCCGGCACTTCACGCTCGACGCGGAGGCCGTGGCGGCCGCCATCACCCCTCGGACGAAGGCGATCATCCCTGTCCACCTCTTCGGGCAGCCCGCCGACATGGACCCCATCCTGGCGGCGGCCCGGAGGTGGGGGCTGAAGGTCATCGAGGACGCCTGCCAGGCGCACGGGGCCGAGTACGCCGGCCGGCGCGTGGGCGCGCTCGGGGACGCGGCCTGCTTCAGCTTCTACCCCGCGAAGAACCTCGGCGCGTACGGGGACGGGGGGGCGGTCGTCACGCAGGACGCGCGACTCGCGGAGCGCCTGCGCCACCTGCGGAACTACGCCCAGCCGGCCAAGTACGTGCACACGGAGGTCGGGTTCAACAGCCGGCTGGACACGCTGCAGGCCGCCGTCCTCCGGGTGAAGCTGCGGTACCTGGACCGCTGGAACGACCGGCGGCGCGAGCTGGCGCGGCTCTACTCCCGGGCCCTGGGGGCGACGGGCCTGGAACTGCCGCAGGAGCGCGCGAACGCGCGCCACGTGTACCACCTGTACGTGGTGCGGCACGCGGACCGGAACCGGCTCCAGAGGTTCCTGAAGGAGCGGGGCGTCCTGTGCGGCATCCACTACCCGCTGCCGCTCCCGCGACAGGTGCCGTACGCGGCGGCGCGCACGCTGCCCGAGGGCGTCCCCACGACGGTGCGACTGGCCGGGGAGATGCTGTCGCTGCCCATGTACCCGGAGCTCAGCGAGGCGCAGGCGGGGCGCGTGGTCGAGGCCATCCAGGCCTTCGAGGCGGAGGCGGGCGTGCGGGCTGCGGCCTCGGCACCGGCGCGCGCATGAAGCCCGTCGCAACGCCGGGCGGCTCCGGTCGGGCAGGCGGAGCGGGCGACGCCGCCGTGGTCGGGGCGGCGCCGGTGCCCCGTGCCGGCGAGCAGGCCGGGAGCCGCCGCCGCGCGCCGGGCGGCCGGGGCGTGCTGATGCTGCTCGAGAACAACCCCTACCCGACCGACCCGCGGGTCCGCGCAGAGGCGCGGACGCTGGCGGAGGCCGGGTATCGCGTGACCGTCGTCGCGCCCGGCACGGCCGGGCAGCCCTGGCGCGAGGTCCTCGACGGCGTGGCGGTCTATCGCTACCCGGCGCCCCCGGCGGCGGAGGGGGTCTGGGGGTACGTGTGGGAGTACGGCTACTCGATGGCGGCCATGTTCGTGCTCTCCCTCCTCGTCTCGTTCCGGCACGGGTTCGACGTGATCCACGCGCACAACCCGCCGGATACGCTGGTCCTGATCGCGGCGCCGTACAAGCTCTTCGGGCGTCGGTTCGTCTTCGATCACCACGACATCGCGCCCGAGATGTACGAGGCCCGCTTCCCGGGCGGGCGGCGATCCGTCTCCTGGGCCCTGCGCTTCTTCGAGCGGCTCTCGTTTCGGCTCGCCGACCACGTGATCAGCACCAACGAGTCCTACCGGACCATCGCCCTGGAGCGCGGCGGCCTTCCGCCTCGCCGGGTGACCGTGCTGCGGAACGGGCCGGACCTGGAGCGCCTGCGCCCGGTGCCCGGCGACCCCGCGCTGCGGCGGAGGGCGGGCACCATCCTCGGGTACGTGGGGGCCATGGGTCCGCAGGATGGCGTGGACTATCTGCTCCGGGCGCTGGCGCACCTGGTGCACGACCTGGGCCGGCGGGACGTCCACTGCGTGATCGTCGGGGAGGGGGACGCGATGGCCGGCCTGCACCGGCTCACCGCCGAGCTGGGCCTGCGGTCCCACGTCTGGTTCCCCGGGCGCGTGCCGGACGCCGACCTCGTGCGGTACCTGTGCACGGCCGACATCTGCCTGGACCCGGACCCCTCCAACCCGTTCACCGACCGATCCACCATGATCAAGATGGCGGAGTACATGGCGCTCGGGAAGCCCATCGTGGCGTTCGACTTGCCGGAGCACCGCGTGACGGCCGGGGGCGCGGCGCTCTACGCCCGGCCGAACGACTGCCGGGACTTCGCCTGCAAGATTGCGGAGCTCATGGACTCGCCCGAAACGCGCCGGCGGATGGGGGAGCGCGGGAAGGCCCGCGCCGAGACCGCGCTGGCGTGGACGCGCCACCGGCACCGCCTGCTGGCCGCGTACGCCGCCCTGCCCTGACCCGCAGCGCGCGTGGCACGGGGGGATGGGAATGCAGATCAGCATCTTCGGCCTGGGATATGTGGGAGCCGTGACGGCGGCCTGCCTTGCGGAGGAGGGGCACCAGGTCATCGGGGCGGACGTGAACGCGACCAAGGTGGCCATGCTGAATGCCGGGCGATCCCCCATCGTGGAGACGGGGCTGGTCGACCTCATCGGCCGGGGCGTGGGCTCGGGCCGGATCCGGGCGACGCGGGACGTGGCGGAGGCCATCCAGGGCACGGACCTCTCGCTCGTGTGCGTGGGGACCCCCTCGCGGCGCAACAACGGCGCCCTGGACCTGACGTTCGTCGAGCGCGTCTGCGAGGCCATCGGCCTGGAGATGGGCCGCAAGGCACGCCATCACCTGGTGGTCATCCGGTCCACCGTCCTCCCGGGCACCACGGAGACCACGCTCACGCCCATCCTGGAAAAGGCGTCGGGGAAGGCGTGCGGGCCCGACTTCGGCGTGGCGTACAACCCCGAATTCATGCGCGAGTCGTGCGCGGTGCACGACTTCTATCACCCCCCCAGGACCGTGATCGGCGCGCGCGGCGAGCGGGACGCCGATCTCGTCGCCGGGCTGTACAGGGGAATCCAGGCCCCGCTCGTCACGACGTCGATCCGGGCGGCGGAGATGGTGAAGTACACCGACAACGCCTTCCACGCGCTGAAGGTGACGTTCGCCAACGAGATCGGCGTGCTGTGCAAGGCGCTGGGCATCGACTCGCACGAGGTGATGGACATCTTCTGCCTCGACACCAAGCTCAACCTCTCCCCGTACTACCTCCGGCCCGGATTCGCCTTCGGCGGATCCTGTCTGCCGAAGGACCTGCGGGCGCTCGCCTACAAGGCGAAGACCCTGGACTTGACGCTTCCCGTGCTGAACGCCGTCCAGGCGAGCAACGAGCTGCACATCAAGACGGCCGTCGACTGCGTCATGGCGACGGAGCGGAAGCGGATCGGCGTCCTGGGCCTCGCCTTCAAGGCGGGCACGGACGACGTCCGGGAGTCGCCGGTGGTCGCCCTGATCGAGGCCCTGCTCGGCAAGGGGTGCTGCCTCAAGGTCTTCGATCCGAGCGTGGCCATGACGAAGCTGTCCGGGGCGAACAGGGAGTTCCTCGAAGGCAAGATCCCGCACATCGCGGAATTGCTGGTGGGCGACGGCCAGGAGATCGCCGACCACGCGGAGGTGGTCGTGGTCGGAAACCGGAGTCGCGAATTCGTGGACGTGCTGTCCCGCCTGCGGCCCGAGCAGCACGTGATCGACCTGGTGCGCATCGCCAAGGAGGCCCGGACGTCCGCGACCTACGAGGGCATCGCCTGGTAGGAGAGAGGCCGGCGGCGTGAACCCCGTGCGATCCTTCCTCAAGAACGCGACGGCCTTCGGGCTGGCCCGCGTCTTCCAGAACGGCACGAACCTGATCCTGGTCGTGATCCTCTCCCGGCAGCTGGGGGTCGCCGGCTTCGGCGTGTATGCCACCGCGCTGGCCTACTACTCCATGGGCGCCCACTGGGTGGGGCCGGGGCTGTCCACCTACATCGCGCGGGAGCTGGCGCGCGACCCGGCCAGGACGGGCGCGTACGTCGTCCACCTGGGGGCCCTGACCGGGGGGATCGCGCTGGCGCTGCTCGCCGGGCTGGCGGCCGCGGCGCAGCTCCTCGACTACAGCCCGGCGGCCCGGGCGGCCATCGCCGTGGCGCTGCTCGCCCTCCTGCCGGCCGCCGTCAATACCATCCTCGAGAGCGCCCTGGTGGCGCACGAGCGCGTCGAGATCCTCGCCTGGTCGCAGCTCCTCGGCAACCTGGGCGACCTGGCCGGCACGGCCGCGCTGCTGGCGGGCGGGTACGGCGTGCAGGCGGTGATCCTGAACTTCGTCTGCTGGCGCTACGCCACGCTGCTGGTTCGTGCCTGCCTCTTCGGCCGGCGCATCGGATGGCCGGAGTGGCGGCTGGCCTCCTCGGCGCTCGCGCGGCTGCTGCGGGAGCTGAAGCCGTTCATGATGCTGGGCGTCGTGGGCGGCGTCTTCACCGTGGAGACCGAGGTGATCCTGCTCTCGCTGTTCGCGGACGAGTACGCGGTGGGCGTCTACTCGGCCGCCCTGAAGATCCTCACCGTGTGGTACCTCGTGCCCAACTCGGTCCTGTCGGTGGCCTTCCCGCTCCTGTCGCGCTCCTACGCCGAGTCGGTGGAGCGGTTCAACGCCATGCAGCGCCGCGCGATCCGGCTCCTGATGGCCATCGCCTTCCCGCTGGCCACGGGCCTCGCCGTCTTCGGCCCGCGGGCAGTGCGCCTGCTCTACGGCGCGGGCTTCGAGGAGGCGGGCGTCCTGGTCGTGTGCCTGGCCTGGATGCCGGTCCTGCTGTTCCTGGAAGGGGTCCTCTGGCGGACCCTGCTCGCGCGGAACGAGCAGGACGTCGCGTGCCGGGCGCAGCTGCTGAGCGTCGGCATCCGGCTCGCGGCCGGCTGCCTGCTCATCCCCGCCTTCGGCTACGCCGGGGCGGCCGCCGCGCTGGCCATCAGCTTCCTGTCCTTCGTCGGCCTGCATGCCTACTACGTCGCGCGGGGAGGCACGCCGATTCGCTTCTTCCGCGTCAACCGGGGATTCCTGGGCGCGGCGCTCGGCATGGCCGGGGTGGCGGCCGTGCTCGAGCATCTCGTCCGGGTGCCGGTGGGGCTCAACGTGGCCTTCTCCATGGCCGTGTACGGCGGGCTGGCGTACGCCTTCCAGGCGTTCCACCAGGAGGACGCGCTGCTCATTCGCCAGCTCGTGGTGCGGGAGGGCTGACCCGGGACGCTCGGGGGAGCGCCCCGGCAGCACGCGAGGCGTTGCGCATGAGGGTCGCGATCGTCTCCTACGACTTCGGCGAGTACTCGGTCCGGCTGGCCGACGCGCTGGCGCGGGAGGCGGAGGTCCTGCTGGTCCTGCCGGATCGGCTGCTGGCGCCGTACGCCTCCCTGCTGCAGCGCGAGGTCCGGGTGTATCCCTTCGCCAAGCCGCGGCTGCGCCAGCCGGTGCAGCAGCTGCAGACGATTCGGCGCATCCGGCGCCAGCTGGAGGCGTTCGGCCCGACGGTCCTCCACCTCCAGCACGGGCACCTCTGGTTCAACCTCTGCCTGCCGCTGTTCCGCCGCTATCCCCTGGTGGTGACCATCCACGACCCCCGCCTGCACGTCGGCGACCGGGCCTCCCGGCGCACGCCCCAGGCCATCATGAACTTCGGTTACCGGCGCGGCCGGCGACTGATCGTGCACGCCCAGGCGCTCCGGCGGCAGGTCGTCGAGGAGCTCGGGCTGCCGAGCGACCGGGTGGACGTGGTTCCCCACATCGAGCTGGGCGCCGCGGGCGCCGACGGGCGGGGCGAGGAGGAGGCCGGGCTGGTCCTCTTCTTCGGCCGCATCTGGGAGTACAAGGGGCTGGAGTACCTGATCCGGGCGGAGCCGCTCATCGCCGAGCGGATTCCCCGCGTGCGCATCTGCATCGCCGGCCAGGGCGAGGACCTGGGCCGGTACCGCGCCATGATGCAGAACCCCGATCGCTTCATCGTCCACAACCACTACATCCCGGACGAGATGCGGGCGGAGCTCTTCCGCCGCAGCAGCGTGGTGGCCCTGCCCTACGTCGAGGCCAGCCAGAGCGGCGTCGTCCCGCTGGCCTATGCGTTCGGCAAGCCCGTCGTGGCCACGCGCGTCGGCGGGCTGCCCGAAATGGTGGCCGACGGCTGGACCGGGCTCCTGGTACCGCCGCGGGACGAGCGCAGCCTCGCGGACGCCCTCATCCGCCTGCTGGAGGACGCCGACCTGCGACGGCGGCTGGGCGAGAACGGGCGCCGCAAGCTGCGGACGGAGCTCTGCGCCAGCGCCGTCGCGCGGCGCACGCTCCAGGTGTACCGGCGCGCCTGCGCCGCCTGACGGGGCCGGCTGGAGGAGGTATGCACATCGCGGCCATCGCCACCATGCGGGACGGCCTGGAGCACTTCGTGTATCGGGAGCTGTGCTTCCTTGCCGCCCGGGGCTGCCGCATCAGCCTCTTCCCCACCAAGTACCGGCCGGGCCTGTACGGCCCGCGGCGCGACTGGCGGCTGCACCGCTGGCACCCGCTGGCCGTCCTGCTGAGCCAGCCGGCCTGCGTCCTGCGCTCCCCGCTTCGCTACGCCGCGCTGCTCGGCGAGGCCCTCGCGGTCGGCGGGGTCATCGAGCTGCTCCTGGCCTGGCACTTCTCGCGGGACATGGCCGCCGCCGACGTCATCTACGCGACCTTCGGCGACCGGAAGCTCTTCGTGGGCTACTTCTGCAAGCGGATCCTCGGACGGCCCCTGGCCGTGACCATCCACGCCTACGAGCTGTACCAGAACCCCAACCCGCGGCTCTTCGTGCGCGCGCTGGGGGCCGCCGATCAGATCATCGCGGTGACGGAGCACAACCGCGAGTACCTCGCCACGCACTTCGGGATCGCGCGGGAGCGCGTCGAGGTCGTGCGGCTCTGCGTGGACCTGGACGAGTACCGGCCGGCGCGCCCGTTCGTCATCCTGATCGTCGCCGCCTTCGTGGAGAAGAAGGGCCACGAGGTGCTGTTCGAGGCGGTCCGGCGCCTGGGCCGCCCGGACCTGGCGGTGTGGGTGGTGGGCGGCGCGGCGGGCGAGCCGCGCGTGGACGTGCCGCGCTTGGCGGAGGCGAAGGGGATCGAGACGCAGGTGGCGTTCTTCGGCAAGCTGCGCGGTGCGGCGCTGCGGGCCGTCTATCACGCCTGCGACGTCTTCTGCCTGCCGTCCCGGGTGGACAGCCTCGGCCAGGCGGAGGGGTTCCCCACCGTCCTGATCGAGGCGATGGCCATGGGGAAGCCGGTGATCACCACCCGCCACGTCGAGATCCCCCGGCTCGTGCCCGAGATCCTGGTGGCGGAGAACGACGCGGAGGGGCTGGCGCGGGCGATCGAGGCGGTGTACCGGTCGCCGGCCCTCAGGCAGCGGCTGGGCGCGCAGAACCGCGACATCGCCGCGGCCCACTTCTCGCCGCGCAACACGGCGCGCACGGTCGCGCTCCTGCAGGGGCTCGCGGCCCGGCCGGCGCCTTCCGCCCCGCTGGGGGCGTTCGGGCGCCCCAGCGAGCAGGCCGGGCAGGGGTGAGCCATGTGCGGGACGCGGGGCCGGCGCCAGGGGCGCGAGAGGACGCGCAGCGTGCCGCGGCCCCGCGCGGGACGGGTATGATGTGATGCCCGAACGAGAGAGCGTAGCGCCGGGAGGCGAATCCCGGCTCGGAGACCTCGTGATCTCGCTCGGCGCGGGGCTGGTGGTGGCCGCCTACGTGCTGACGATCACGGCGTTGCCCACGCGATGGACCTTCGCGTTCATCTTCGTCGGGCTCGGGTTCCTGGGCGCGGCGCTGCTGCTCGGGAGCGTCCGGAACGTGCTGCTGGCCGCGCTGCTGCTCGACATTCCGTTTCGCCTGGACATCGAGCTGGGCTACGCGGTGGAGTCCGGCGAGCAGGGCGCCCTCGCCGGATGGCTCGTGTCGGTGACCACCATGGCGCTCGTCGGCCTGTATGCCTTGCGGCTGGTGGAGGGCGCGCTCGGCCGGACGCGGGACGCGCCGCAGGGCTGGGTCCGCACCTGCCTGCCCGGGGCGGCGTACGTGGCCGCGGTGGCGGTGTCCGGGCTCACCGCGTACAGCGTGCGCCTCACGGTCTACGAGCTGTTCCTCCTCCTCCAGATGCTGCTGCTCTACGTCTACCTCGTCACGGCCGTGCGGACTCGGCAGGAGGTCGGGTTCGTCGCCGGCGTTCTGGTGTTCGGCCTCCTGCTGCAGGCGCTCGTCATGATCGGCATTCGGTTTTCGGGCGGGGGCTTCGAGGTCGGCGGCCTGAAGTTCGTGACCGCGGAGGGCCGCATCGGCGGGACGGTGGGACACCCAAACGTCGCCGCCGGATACCTTGGCCTGGTCCTGGCGCCGACGCTGAGCCTCCTGGCGGCGCCGGTGGGGCGGGGGTACCGGGTCGTGGCCGGGAGCGCCTGGGCCGCCGGCCTGATCGCCCTGCTGCTGACGGGGTCCCGCGGCGGACTGGCCGCGTTCCTGGTATCCCACGTCCTGCTCGTCTGGTTCCTCTGGCGGCGCGGGTGGGTCTCGGCCAAGGCCCCGGTCGGCATTGCCGTCGTGGCCGTCCTCCTCGGGGCCGGGCTCTCGCAGGAGATCGCGTCGCGGCTCCAGGCGCAGCAGGCCGCGTATGCGCGAATCCCGCTGGCGTGGGTGGCTTTCCGGATGATCGGGGAACATCCCCTCGCCGGGGTGGGCGGCAACAACTCCCCGGTGCTCATGGAGCGGTACGTGCCCCGGGAGCTGACCGACGAGTGGCTGGCGCGCATTCACAACAAGTACTTGCTCGTGCTGGCGGAGACCGGCCCGCTGGGACTCCTGACCTTTCTGTGGCTGCTCCTGGCCACCCTGCGGCGGGGGTGGAGGGCGGCGGGGAGGGGCGATCCCCGACTCGCCCCCCTGGCCTTGGGCTTCTCGGCGGCGCTGGCGGGCATCATGCTGCACATGCTGGTGGATGCCTTCTCCAGCAACACGCGTCCGCTGCTCCAGATCTTCTGGGTCGTGGCCGGGCTGACCGCCGCCATGGACATCATCAGTCGCGAGAGGGCGGGCTCGCGGCCCTCGGCCTCGACCCGCAGGGATGCCGGGGCGCGTCCGGCGAGAGACACCGGGGGGAAGCCCCGATGACCCCCCCCACCGCCGGGGCGATGAGGCTCCTGCCGCGTCGCGGTCCATCGAGACCGCGCGCCGCGGACAGTCACGGAGGGGACGCGGGCACGCGCCCTCGCCCCCGCCTCGACCGGGAGCCTACTCGACCCGCAGGTTCGTCGGCGGCGACGGCGCGCTGTTCGTGGCGCCGATGCGAACGGCGCTGATGGCAGCGTCGTCGATGTAGATCGTCTGGGTCGTCGGGTTGGTCTGATTGGAGTAGTTGTTGATGGTCCACTGGCGGGAGTTCGGGCCGTGATCGAAGTACTTCTGCTCGTTGAACTCGGTCTTCAGGCCGGTCTTGTTCCAGATCTCGGCCCCGTCCTGCCAGCAGCGCATGGAGCCCGTGTAGTCGTAGGCCCAGACGTAGGAGCACTCGAGCTGGGTCCACCGGCCCGGGGTGATGCTGATCGGCGCGGACGCCATGACGCCCTGTCCGCTGGTGTTGTAGCGGCCGTCGCTTCCGACGTGCTTGTAGACGTAGAAGTACATGGCGCCGTCCGCGCGATTGCCGATGTTGACCGTGTACACCGGGTCGCTGCTGCGGGTGGTGCCGACTTGCCACGCCCGCTTCCACTGGAGCACGTTCCACCACTGGGCCGGATAGACGACCTGCGGAAAGTAGTACCAGGCGCTGTAGTAGGCGCTGTTCGGGAGCGTGCCCGGCGTGGAGGGGGTGTCGACCCTCGCGAGCCGGACGCCGGGCGACGCGCTGCCGTTCGCATTGTAGATGGTCAGGGCCACGGCGTAGCGTCCCGAGCGGCTGTAGGCGGTGCTCATCTTGGCGTCCGCCTGGCCCGAGATCCAGATGGTCGGCCACGCCGACCCCAAGCTTCCTGACTCGTGGTCGGTCGACCACAGGACCCCGTCCGCGGCCGATGCCGTGACGGGGGAGAGCCCGAGGAGCAGTGCAAGCATGAGTCCGGCGAGCATGAGTCGGACCGGCAGGGTTCGGGAGAAGAGTGATCGCATCTTCTGTCCTCGCAGGGCGGGTTTGCACGAAATGGGAGAACGCCGTGAAGGGTCCTGCCCGCGCTCCGGCGCTGCGGGCGGGCTTCGAGCAAGCGGGGAGCGACCGCGGGCGTTCACGTGTCGGACGTCTCTCTCGCCATCTTTGCCTCTCGGTGTACCCGGCGTTGCATGGGACAAGCAACCCGCGTACCGCCTCGG
>JBHGAX010000067.1:0-14387 GCA_041946635.1 Methylomirabilales bacterium (SeqCode) | reverse complement strand
CGATACGTGGCCCTGCCCTGGGGCATGCTCGGGGTCGCGGACGGGAAGCTGGTTCTGGCCAACGTGGAGAAGAGCAAGCTGACGCCGAAGTTCCCCGACGATCGCTGGCCGGCCCTGAACCGGCAGTGGGTCGAGAGCGTGTACCAGGACTTTGGCCAGAGCTACACGGCCGGGGCGGCCCAGCCGGGTCAGCAACCGGCCTCCGGCCCCCAGGCGGGTGACTTCGTGCGCGCCAGCGAGTTCATCGGCAAGAACGTGAAGAACCAGCAAGGCGAGAAGCTGGGCAGCGTCGAGGATCTCGTCGTGGACCTGAAGTCTGGCGAGGTGCGGTACGCGGTGTTCGCGGCCGGCGGGTTCCTGGGGATTGGCAGCAAGCTCTTCGCGATCCCGCTCAGCGAGTTCAGCATCGCGGCGGAAGGCAAGGAGCTGGCCCTGGCCGCCGACAAGGAGCGCCTGCAGAAGGCGGAGGGGTTCAAGAAGGACAACTGGCCGATGACGGCCAGCCGCGAGTGGATGCAGCAGGGCCAGCGGCAGCAGGGGCAGCAGCGGCCGCAGCCGGCGCCCCAGAAGTAGGCTCTCAGTAGACCGCCGGGCCGAGCACGCTCGGCCCGGCGCGGGAGAGTGCTCGCGGGGCGACGCCGCCCGGCGCGCGAAGCGCCCTTGCGAGCCACTCTCACCCGCGTATGAGCGGGCCGACGCGCACGAGGCGCGAGGAGGTGGACCATGCAGATCCGCGTGGCGGCGCTGGCCGGCATCGTCCTCCTGGTCGGATTCGCCGCGCTGGCGAGTAGCGCGAGGGCGGCCGGGGAAGGAGAAGTCGGGCCGGAAGGAAAGGTCACGACGCTCGTCGGCGACCTCGCCCACGTCGATCCGCAGAGCCAGACCGTCGTCGTGGAGGTCCCGGTCGCGGATCAACTCCTGACGGTCGGCGCGTGGAGCGTTGCGGGGACCACGCTGACGTCAGGCGGGCAAGCCATCGACTTCGGGGATCTCGAGCCGGGGTTGAAGGTCCGCATCACGTTCCGCCGCGTGACCCATGGGGATGAGCTGGTATCCCTGGAAGTCCTGCGCGCACCGTCTGGCTAGGCGGCTTGCCGAGGTCGCGGCCGCGGTGCCACGCAGAGGAGGTGCTCGCATGAAATGGATCACGGTCTCCCGGAAGATGGGAACCAACGGCGCGCAGATCGCCGGCCGGGTCGCCCAAGAGCTGGGCTACCGCCTCTACGACACCGAGGCCATCAACCAGACCGGGCGGGAGATGGGGGTCCTGGAAAGCGTCCAGGAGGTGGACGAGAAGGCGCCATCCCTCTTCCAGCGGCTGTTTTCCCAGCGCCCGACGGTGGACTATGACCGCCTCTATTCGGTCATCTACGAGCTGGCCAAGCGTGGGGACGCGGTCTTCCTCGGGCGGGGGAGCCACATCCTGCTGAAGTCCTTCGCGTGCGCGCTCCACGTCCGGATCACGGCCTCCCCCGAGAAGCGCGTTCGGACGCTGATGGAGCGCGGGTTCAATCGCGAGGCGGCGCTGGCCGCCATGAAACGCACGGACGACGAGCGGAGCAGCTTCATCCGCGCCGCCTTCGGCGTGGATTGGGAAGACCCCGACCTGTACGATCTGGTGCTCAACATGGACAAGTTGAGCGTCGATCTCGCGGTCGCCACCGTCGTCCATCTCGCCCGCTCCAGCGAGATCGCGGACGCGTCCGCGGACGCCGTTCGGCTACTCGAAACGCTGGGGCTGTCCAGCCGCGTCGAGGCAGCGCTGATCGAGGCCGGGATCACCTCCGCGCGCGGCCGCGGCGAGCGGGTGACGGCCCTGTCTTCGCTCACCGCATCCGTGGTGGAGCCCGGGACGGTGCGGCTGAGCGGTCAAGTGGACACCGCGGAGCGGCGAGCGGAGGCCGAGCGGGTCGTGCGATCCGTGATCGGCGTGCAATCGGTGGAGAACGACGTCCGGGTGCTCCGGCCTCAGGCGGCGGTGTGACGGAGTGCAGCCGGCCGGCGCGCGTCCAGCGCACGGGCGAACCAGCCGACCCGGACTCGTCCTGCGGCCCATGGACACCAGGAACCCTCGTCGCGTGGGAAGGAGCCGGACACCTGGAGGGGCCCTGATGCGACGAACGCCAAGACCGATTCGGCATGGTCTTGGCGCTCGTAGCGTCGTTGGACGGCGCGTCGGTTGCTACCGCTGACGTTCGCGGCTCACTGTTCGCTCGCCTCGTGCGGCGCAGCGATGCCGGAGATCGACCGGAGGGCTGCCCGGGTCGTCGGGTCGAGCTGTCCGGTCACACGGAAGCCCTTGGTGCGCTGGAACTGCTTGACGGCCTCCTGGGTCCGCTCCACGCCCAGCCCGTTGATCGGGCCGGGATTGAAGCCCGCCGCCTGGAGTTGCTGCTGCACGCCGTAGACCTCTTCCAGGGGCAGGTCTCTCACCTCCACCACCGGTGCCTGGGTGATCGTGCCGTCCGGCGCGGTGGGGGCTTGCGCCCACACCGCGGACACCGCCAGCGCAAGGATGGTGAGGCTGAACGCCGCTACCCTCCTCATGCTTCCCCCCCATGCCCTTCGGAGGGCATTACCGAGGCGGGCGCAACTCTTCTCGACACAAGAGCGTCCAACGCTATCCAACGACGGCCGCCCAGCATCCCGGGCTGACTGCGAATAGAGCCCGCCTCATATCCAAGAAACTCCGTCGGCCCCACTTCGGTTCCCCCGGGGATCGTCAACGGATCGCGGCCAGCTTTCACGCGGGGTTACCCGGGATGGGGCCGGGTCGTCAGGGCGGAGCGGCGGCAACAAGCAGGCTACGGGGGCAGGCGGTCGCCCGGACTCCCCGGCATTCACCCTCGTGCACGGAAAAGCCGTCTCGGCAGTGGAATTCCGCCCGGCTCCTCGACACCTCTTTGGAGTGCGGATCTGTGATAAAGTCGGGGAGCTCATGGCGAGCCACGCGGGCCGCGCCCGGGGAGCGGCAACTCGAATCGCCGGGGTTTCTCAGCGACGCGGAGGGCGGCGATGACCCGAATAGCCGTGCTGGACGATTGGCAGCGCGTCGCGCGGAGGAGCGCCGACTGGTCGGCGCTGATGGCGCGCGGCGAGGTGGTGTTCTTCGATGCGGCCTTCGGGAGCGAGGACGAGGCCGCCCGGAAGCTGGCGGGCTTCCCGGTCATCATGGCCATGCGCGAGCGCACGGCGTTTCCCGCCTCCCTGGTCCGGCGCCTGCCGGCGCTGCAGATGTTCGCCATGACCGGCAGGCGCGCGGGATCGGTGGACGTGGGGGCCATGATCGCGCGCGGCATCACGGTCTGCTACACCGGCAGCGCCGATCACGGCGAGGCGACGGCGGAGCTCGCGCTCGGCTTGATGCTGGCGGCCGCACGGCACATCCCGGCCGGCGACGCGTCCATCCGGGCCGGACGGTTCCAGGAGGGAGTCG
This sequence comes from Methylomirabilales bacterium (SeqCode), assembly GCA_041946635.1. Classification (GTDB taxonomy): domain Bacteria; phylum Methylomirabilota; class Methylomirabilia; order Methylomirabilales; family 2-02-FULL-66-22; genus 2-02-FULL-66-22. The sequence goes on along the minus strand of JBHGAX010000067.1, from coordinate 10,951 downwards.
GCCTTGGCTTCACGCTCGCCGGCAAGACGCTCGGCATCCTCGGCCTCGGACGCATCGGCACGCTGATGGCGGGCTACGGCCGGGCGCTGCGCATGCCCGTGCTCGCCTGGAGCCAGAACCTCACGGCGGAGAGGGCCGGCGCAGCGGGGGCCACGCTGGTGGACAAGGAAGACCTGCTGTCCCGGTCCGACGTGGTGAGCGTGCACCTGACGCTCTCCGAGCGGACGCGCGGGCTCATCGGCGCCCGCGAGCTGGCCCTGATGAAGCGGGGCGCCGTCCTGGTGAACACCTCGCGCGGCCCGATCGTGGACGAGGCCGCGCTGCTTCTCGCCGTGCAATCGGGCCGGCTGATCGCGGCGCTGGACGTGTACGACCGGGAGCCGCTGCCGGCGGCGCACCCGCTCCGCCAGGCGCCGAACACCGTCCTGACGCCGCACCTCGGGTACGTGACGCTCGAGAACCTCGCGGCGTTCTACCGGCAGAGCGTGGAGAACGTGCTGGCCTTCCTGGACGGCAAGCCCATCCGGATGTGGGAGGCGCCGATCGCTTGAAGCCGCCGCCCGCCCGTTGCGCGGCCATTCCGCCCGAACAACCCGCGGTACCGCGCACCCGGTGATCGCCGCAGAGGCCTCTCTGCCGCGCTCTTCACCCCTCCCTCCCCCTGACCTGCCGCAATCCCTGGCACTCTGTTTGCTGAGTGGGGCCCGCGCCATCGCGCCGGGCGCAAGAAGGGACAGAATGCCCCGGCGACTGTGCGGGATTGTCGCTCAGGCGCCCGTTGAGGTGCGGAGGGGACTCGCTACAGGAGGGAGCATGCTCACGCCGTATCATCTCGTGATTCACGCCGCCGGCTCGGTCATCCCCGGCCCGTGCAACGTTCCCACCGTCCACGATGCGAGGACCCAGGCACGGCTCAGTCTCGAACGGAACCCCGGCATCGCGTTCGTGCAGGTTGTGGATGAGGGTGGCACCGTGATCGAGATCGTGGAGCCGGTGCGGGTTACCGATTGAGGGACGTCTCCCCGCGACGCCGTCTCCCGGGCGCGCCATACCCTTTGATATCACCCCGCAGGCCGCAGGCCGGCGCGTGCCCCTGACGGTCGGTTGGCCGGGCTCCCGCGAGCCGCGGCCGCCAGCGCGCGCCACCGACCCACGATTCGTCCGCCCTCGACCAGCGCCCGGCGAGGGTGCACCGCGCAACTCGCCCCCTTTCCGCTGGTGCCGCACCGAATCCGCGAGTACGATCTGGCCGGCATACGGACACCTGCTGGCGTGCCGGGAGGCCGAGGCATCCGTGCGGCGCGTGAAGAAGGGCAAGGCGAACGAGGCCCGGCTGCAGCTCGACGACTACGACGGGCGGCGGGCGCTCTACACGGACGGCGTGGTTCACTCCATCGCCGTCGGGAACGGCCACGACGTCCCGGGTTACTGGCCGACGATGCTCCCGGACCGCGCGCCCGGGCGGGCGCTGCTCCTCGGGCTGGGCGGGGGCACCCTGGCGCACCTCCTGGCGCGCCGCTATCCGTCGGCCGAGATCCTGGGGGTGGACAACGACGAGGAGCTGCTCGCCTTCGCCCGCGAGCACTTCGACCTGGCGCTGCCCACGCTCCGCGTGGTGGTTGCCGACGCCTTCGCCTTCGTGTGGACGTGCACCGAGCAGTTTGATTACATCGCGGTGGACCTGTTCGCGGGGCACGCCTTCCAGCGCCGCGCCCTGGCCCGCCCCTTCCTCACCCGGCTGCGGGCGCTCGCCGCCCCGGGCGCCACGCTGGCGGTGAACTTGTTTCGGGACGAACACGCCACAGGGCACGTCGCCCGGCTCCGCCGCGTGCTGCCCATCCAGCGCGTCCTCCGCCTGCGGAACAACGTCGTGGTCCACGCCCTCCTGGACGACCCCGGGCGCGCCAGGGCATCCTAGCCGGCCGGCGGCCGGCCTCGGTGGGGCGCCGCTCACTCAGCAAGAAGCGCTTGACACTCCTCGATCGGGAATGCCATCATTGGTCCCGTATTCCACATATTGTTGGTCGGGTTTCGTGTATTAACCGCCTGCAACAAGGAGAATGCCGATATGACGGGCAATTACACCCTGGCGGCCACCCTGGCGGCCGTCCTGGCGATCGGATCCCTTGGCGGCCCGGCTGCTGCTGCGACCCGCGAGTCCGTCCGCGTCGGATACGTCCACGTCTTCGACGACGCGCCCGTGGTCGTCGCCCGCGACAAGGGCTTCTTCACGGCGCAGGGCCTGGAGGCCGAGGTCACGGCCTTCACGAGCGGGCCGACGCTGGTGAAAGGCCTGGTGACCGGCCAGCTGGATGTCGGCGTGCTGGGCTTCACCAACGCCATCACGTGGGCGGCGCAAGGGGCTGATCTCAAGATCATCGGCAAGGTGCAGGATGGCTACCACGCGCTGGTGGCCCGCAGCGACCGCGGCATCTCCAGCCTCGGCGACCTGAAGCATCGCACCGTGGCCACGCAGGCGGTCGGCAGCACCGCGGACATCGTGCTGAAGGGCGTCGTGCTCCGCAAGGCGGGCCTCCGGGAGCAGGACGTGCAGTTCGTCTACACGTCGCCCGCCACGGCGCTGGCCTCGCTGCGCGCCGGACGGGTGGACGCCGCGTTCCTGTTCGAGCCCTACGACAGCATGGTCCGCGCGTCCCTGCCCGTGATCGAGCTGGACGAGGTGGGCAAGTCGTGGCCGTTCCCCTGCATGGTCGTCATCGTGCCGGGGCGCCTGATCGCCGAGCGGCCGGGGGTGGCGAAGGCGGTCCTGCAGAGCCTCAAGCAGAGCGTCGGCTTCATGACCACGAATCCCGCCGAGGCGAGCCGCGTCCTGGCCCCGGCGTTCATGGCGGAGGGCGGGCACAAGATGGAGACCGGGGCGATCCCGGCCGAGGAGATCATGCGGCGGTCCCTCACGACGCAGAAGTTCGACTGGCGGCTGGGCGCGGCTGACCTCAAGCGGATGGCCGAGCTCTCCGGCATCATGAAGGAGCTGGGCGTGCTCAAGCGGGACGTGCCGCTGGAGACGGTCCTGGATCTGCGATGGCAGCGAGAGATCGAGCTGGCCTCCAAGTAGCCGGTCCGGACGCCGAGCCGGCCCAGCCGTCCCCCGAGGCGCGGCCCGCCGGCGCGCGACCCTTCGGCGGGCATACATCGCGCGTGCTCCCCTACGCCGCGGCCGGCCTCACCATCCTGGCCGCCTGGACCCTCGCCGCGCTGTTCTCGCCGGCGTATCTGATTCCGCCCCCCACGGAGGTGCTGGTCCGCCTGGCGCACGAGCTGGTGAACCCGAAGTTCCTCCTCACCGTGGGGCGGAGCTTCTGGCGGCTGGGGGTCGGCTTCGGGCTCGCCTCGGCGCTCGGCGTGCTGGTGGGCCTGGCCACCGGGCTCTGGGGCCCCGTCCGCCGCTACACGCGCGGCATGGTGTCCATTCTTCAGTCCATCCCGCCCGTGGCCTGGGTGCCGCTCTTCATCCTGGTCCTGGGCTTCGGCGACCGCCCCATCATCCTGGTCATTGTCCTCTCCGCCTTCTTCCCGATGGCGGTGGGCGTGATGAACGCCGTGGAGCAGGTGGACCCGCTTCACCTCGACGTCGCCCGGCTCATGGGCGCGGGGCGCCTGGGCCTCGCGCGCAAGGTCTACGCGCCGGCCGTCCTGCCCGCGATCATCACGGGCGGCCAGATCGCGTTCGGGAACGCCTGGCGGTCGCTCATCGCCGCGGAGATGGTGGGCGGCGTCAACGTGGGGCTCGGGTGGCACATCACCATCGCCGGGGAGGTCGCCGACATGACCGGCGTCCTGGCCGGGATCGTCCTGATCGGCGTCCTGTCCGCGATCCTCGACAGCTGGTTCCTGGAGCACGCGAAGCGGAGGCTCTTGCGATGGAAGTTTGCAGCCTGACCGGGACCCGGACGAGCGAGGCGCCGCGGGAGGCCGCCGCCACCCGGCCGCCGAAGATCGTGGTCGACGACCTCGCGGTGGCGTTCGGGGGGCGCCGGGCGCTGGCGGGGGTGAGCCTCGCGGTGCGGGACGGGGAGTTCCTGGCCATCGTGGGGCCGAGCGGGTGCGGCAAGTCCACCCTCCTGCGGGTACTGGCGGGGCTCCGGCCGGCGTCGGCAGGCCGCGTGCGGATCGACGGCGAGGAGGTCAGGGGCCCGAGCCCCCTCCGCAACCTGGTCTTCCAGGAGCACGCGCTCTATCCCTGGAGGACCACCGCCCAGAACATCGCGCTGGGCCTGGAGATCCGGGGGCTGCCGCGGGACGAGATCCGGGCGCGGACCTCGGGCTTGCTCGAGCTGGTGGGGCTGGCCGGATGCGAGCACCAGTATCCCCATCAGCTCTCGGGCGGCATGCGCCAGCGCGCGGCCCTGGCCCGCGTGCTGGCCGTGGACCCGGACGTGCTCCTCCTGGACGAGCCCTTCGGCGCGCTGGATGCCATCACGCGCCTCATGCTGCAGCGCGAGCTGCTCCGGCTCTGGGACCGCTCCAAGAAGACCGTGGTCCTCGTCACGCACGACGTCGAGGAGGCGCTGTACCTGGCCGACCGCGTGGCCGTGATGTCGGCCGCCCCCGCCCGCATGAGCAGCATCCTCGCCGTGCCGGAGGCGCGCCCCCGGGACCGGGGGAGCGCGAGCCTGGCGGAGCTGAAGCGCGCCATCCTCGAGCTGCTCGGACTCGAGGGCCGGCGGCCGGGCCAGCCGCTCGCGTCCGGCGACGCGGCCCACCCCCACAGGCTGACGTCCTACCAGATCTGACCATCCCGCCAGGCCCGCAACAACGTTTTCCGACAGCGCTGCCAACTTTCCTGACCCTCGGGGTGGGCTCCTGCACGTCCCGGAGCGGCGAGGCCCCCCGGCGGGGGACCGGGGGGCCTCGCACCTCGCGACGCGATCCGGTCGCGGCCGCCGGCTAGAACGGCCAGTGCAGGCTGTAGATGCTCCGGCCGCCGGGGGCGAAGGGGCCCTTGATGACCGCCTCGATCTCCTCCTTGGGCCGCATGGTGATCTCGTCGATCGGCGGCAGCTTCCCCGGCGGGAAGGTGGCCCGGATGTCGTCGTGCAGCCTCACCATGTAGTCCAGGAGCGCGCGCACGCCCGGGTAGGCCTTCTCGGCCGAGGCCTTCGTGGCCTTGCCCACCACGCCCGGCTGGTAGGCCGCGATCTCCATGGGCCCGCAGCCCACCTGCCCGTACCAGGCGATGGGCCGGTGCAAGAGGTTGCCCGCCTTGTCGATGTGGCCGTCGGGCAGGTAGCCCCGCACCTCGGTGTCCACGGCCTCCTTCATGTCCATGAACTCGGGGAAGAGGGCCAGCGACCAGGAGGTCTCCACCTCGTCCGCGTGGATGAAGGGCGTCTCCCACGGGCCCCCGTCCTTCTGCGTCTTGAAGTACTCCTGGATGGCGTGGTACCAGTTCAGGTTGATGAAGACCCCCGGCACCTGGAAGGTCTTGGCGAACTGGTGGATGGCCGTGGGGATCACGTACTCCTGCCCGTGGCCGTTCAGCAGGATCTGCTTCCGGAAGCCCATGTTCCAGAGCCCCACCATGATGGCCTTCAGGTAGCCCACGAAGGTCTCCTCGGGCACGATGACCGTGCCCGGCATCCCGACGTGGTGGTAGGGGTGGGAGCCGTACCACATGGGCTGGGCCACCGTGCAGCCGGTCTTCTGCGCCACCGCCTCCGCCATGCGGGTCACCAGGAAGGTGTCCTCGCCGATGCAGGCGTGCGGCCCGTGCGCCTCGGTGGAGCCGATGGGGACGATGATGATGTCGTTCTGCGCGAGCCGCGCCGCGATCTGCTTCCAGGTCATGTTCTGGAGGTAGATCTGGTCGGCCGACTCCATGTGCCCCCCGGCGGGGGGCAGTGTCCACGTGCTCACCGTGTGCCTCCTTGTTCCCGGCTCCCTGTCCGAGCCTCAGTCCGCCTTGATCCCGAACTTCTTGAACTTCTCGGCCTTCTCCCGCTCGAAGCGCGCGGCGTTCTCCTGCGTGATGACCGCCGCCATGCCGGACCCCACCTTGCTGTCCTTCGGCGGCTTCTGGTCCTTCAGCAGGTACTTGGCCGTGAGGTCCACGGCCACGAAGCCCTGATCGAAGCCGTTGCTGTCCACCGTGCCGGTCATCTCGCCCTTGGCCACCGCCTCCAGCGCCTCGGGGATGGCGTCGATGCCGACCACCATCATCTTCCGCCGGGCGTCCTTGATGGCCTCCTTGGCGCCGAGCGCCATGGCGTCGTTGGCGCAGAGGACGATGTCGATCTCCGGGAAGCGGGTGAGCAGGTCCTCCATGACCTTCATGGCCTGCTGGCGGTTGTACTTGGCCGTCGTGGACGCGAGCACCTTCATGCCGGGGGCTTTCTTCAGCGACTCCACGACGCCCTGCTGCCGCTCGATGGCCGAGGAGGCGCCCGTGGTGCCCTCCAGGATGACCACGGTGCCCTTGCCCCTCAGCGCGTCCACGGCGAACTGCCCCTGGATGCGGCCCAGCGCCACGTGGTCGATCCCGGCGAAGCCGATCACCTCGCCCCCCGTGGCCAGGGTGTTCAGGTTGAAGACCGGGATCCGGGCCTTGTTCGCCCGCTCGATGCCCGAGACGATGCCCGCGCCGTCGATGGGCACGATGACGATGGCGTCCACCTTCTTCTGGATCAGGTCCTCCATGATGCGGATCTGGTTGTCCACCGCGTACTTCTCGGGGGCCAGGGTGGTGACCTTGATGCCGTGCTGCTTGCCGGCGCTCTCCCCGCCCCACTTCATCTCCACGAAGAACCGGTTGGTGAGGTCCTTGACCACGAGGGCCACGTTCACATCCTTGGGGTCCTTGGCGGCCGCGGCGCCCGCGAGCGCCAGGACCGCGACCAGCGCGACCACCAGCCATCCCAGCCGTTTCATGCTGTGCCCTCCTCTTCCGCGGATCCGGGGCGCCCCCGCGCTCACTTGACCGCCGTGCCCCGCTTCTGGGTGAGGTGGTCCACCAGGACCACCAGGATGATCACGAAGCCGATGAAGAAGTCCTGGAAGCGGGCGGGCAGGCCCAGGAGGTTCACGCAGTTGCCCACCACCGCCATCACGATCCCGCCCAGGATCAGCCCCAGGATCTTGCCCTCGCCGCCGGAGAAGGCGATGCCGCCGATCACCGCCACGGCGATGCCCTCCAGCGGCCAGAGCATGCCGAGGTCCGCATCGGCCGCGTTCAGCCGCGCGATGTAGACGAGGCCGGAGAGGCTGGCCAGCAGCCCCGAGAGCGCGTACACCTGGATGACGTAGCGGTCCACCGCCAGGCCCGAGAAGCGGGCCGCCTCCGCGTTGGCCCCCACCGCGTAGGTGATCCGCCCGAACGTGGTCCGGGTGAGGACCACGTGCAGGAGCGCCAGGACGGCCGCCCCGAGGATCACCGGCATGGGCACGGGCCCCAGGAAGCTCTTGCCCAGCCAGGTGAAGCGGGACGGGAAGCCGTGGATGGAGGTGCCCTGCGTGTAGGTGAGGGCCAGGCCCCGGACGATGAACATCATGCTGAAGGTCATGATGAAGAAGGGGAGCTTCAGCTTGGCGATCATGACCCCGTTGAGGGCGCCCCCCAGCGCGCCGACGGCCAGGCCGGCCAGGACCCCGGCCAGCACGTGGCCCTGGACGATCAGGCTGGCGGCCAGGCAGGAGGAGAGCGCCGCCACGGCCCCGATGGAGAGGTCCAGCCCCGCGATGAGCATGCTGAGGGAGACGCCGGTCGCGACCAGCGCCAGGAGGAAGGCTTGACGCAGCAGGTTGATGAGATTCGCCTCCGTCCCGAACCGGGGGACGAAGGCCCAGGCCACGGCCAGGATCAGGGCCGTGGCCGCCACCCGGTAGAGCGCCCGGCCGGACAGCCTCACGCGGGCCTCCCGGCGCCGGCCGCCGCGCGCGCTCCGCGGGCCCGCCGGACCAGCTGCAGCAGGCTCCGGTTCTCCGAGACGTAGGCCAGGATCAGGACCACGCCGATGAACACCAGCTGCAGGTAGAGGTTCACGCCCACCATGTTCAGCCCGTTGCGCAGCGTGGCGATGAGCGCCACCCCGGTGAGCGTCTGGGCCACGCCGCCCCGCCCGCCCATCAAGGACGTGCCGCCCACGGCCACGGCCGCGATGGAGTCGAACTCGTAGCCGATGGTGTCGATGGCCTGCGCGGCGTTGCTCCGGGCCAGGAACAGGATGCCGGCCAGCCCGGCCATCAGGCCGGCGAAGGTGTAAACCAGGGTCTTGTGCAGCCGCACCCGGATCCCGGAGAGCCGGGCGGCGGCCTCGTTGCCCCCGATGGCGTACGTCGCCACGCCGTGGGGCGTGGCGCGCAGGAAGAGGTGCAGCACGACGAAGACCGCCGCCACCAGGAAGAGCGGCGCGGGCAGCCCGAGCAGCTCGCCGTCGTGGAGCACCCGCAGCGTGCCCGGGAAGCCCGTCAGCACCCGCTCCTCCGTGAGGATGAGCGCCGCGCCCAGGGCCATGCCCCACATGCCGAAGGTCGGCACGAACGGGTTGAGGCCCAGGTAGCTGTGGATCAGCCCGTTGCACAGGCCGCAGAGCGCGGCCACGGCGATGCCCGCCAGGGCCGCGGCCACCGGGTGCACCTGCGCGCTCAGCATGAGCTGGGCCGCCACGCAGGAGGCCAGGCCCATGACCGCGCCCACGGACAGGTCGATGCCGGCCAGCAGGATCACGAAGGTCTGGCCGAACGCCACCAGGGCCAGGACGCTGGCCTGGCGCACGATGTTGCTGCCGTTCGCGGCCGAGAGGAAGCCCTCGGAGAGCAGCGAGAAGAGCCCCAGCATGCCGAGGATGATGATCACCGGCCCGGAGAGCCAGGCCGTGAGCCGCGCGCGCGTCATGCGGAGCCTCCCACCGCGCACTTGAGGATCCGCTCCTGGCTGGCCTCGGCGTGGGTGAACTCGCCCGCGATGCGGCCCTGGTGCATGACGTAGATCCGGTCGCTCATGCCCAGGATCTCCGGCATCTCGGAGGAGATCATCAGGATGGGCGTGCCCTGCGCCACCAGCTCGTCCATCAGCCGGTGGATCTCCAGCTTGGCCCCGACGTCGATGCCGCGGGTCGGCTCGTCCAGGATGAACAGCCTGGCCTTGGTCGCCAGCCACTTGGCCAGGACCACCTTCTGCTGGTTGCCGCCGGAGAGGTACTGCACCGCCTGGGCGAGGCCGGGGGTCTGGATGCGCAGGCGGCGCACGTACTCGCCGGCGACCTCGCGCTCGCCGGCCGCGCCGACCCAGCCGCGCGGGAAGAGCCGCCGGATGGCGGCCAGGATGATGTTGTCCGAGACGGGCAGGATCTGGAACAGGCCCAGGGCCTTGCGATCCTCCGTGCAGAAGGCCAGGCCCTGCCGGCTGGCCGCCTGCGGCGAGCCGAGGGCGGCGGGACGGCCGAAGAGCCGCACCTCGCCGGCATCCGGGCGATCCACCCCGAAGAGCAGCCGCGCCACCGCCGTGCGGCCGGAGCCGACCAGCCCCGCGAGCCCGACGATCTCGCCCCGGTGGACGCTGAGGCTCACGTCCTGCACGACGCCCGCCAGCGAGAGGCCGCGCACCTCCAGCGCCACCTCCCCGCGGGGCTGCCGCCGGCGGGGGAACTGGTCGGTGATCTCCCGGCCCACCATCATGCGGATCAGGGCATCCAGCCGGGCCTCGGCCACGGGCAGCGTCTCGATGCGCCGCCCGTCGCGCAGCACCGTGACGCGGTCGCCGATCTGCCGGATCTCCTCCAGCCGGTGGGAGATGTAGATGATGCCCACGCCCTGACTCTTCAAGCGCCGGATCATGCGGAAGAGGGCCTCGGTCTCCTGGTCGGCCAGCGTGTCGGTGGGCTCGTCGAAGATGACGATGCGGGCCGCCATGGAGAGGGCCTTGGCGACCTCCACCATCTGCTGCTGCGGGACCGAGAGGCTCTTCACCGGCGCGTCCGGGTCCAGGTGCTGGCCCAGGGAGCCGAGCAGCTCCGCGCTCCGCCGGCGACAGGCCTCCGCGTCCACCAGCAGGCCGCCGGCCCGGCGCGGCTCGCGGCCCAGCAGGATGTTCTGCGCGACGGTCAGCTCGGGGATGAGGTTCATCTCCTGGTAGATGGTGGCGATCCCCAGCTCCTGCGCGCGGCGCACCGAGCCGATGGCGACCTCGCGCCCGTCCAGGACGAAGCGGCCCTCATCGGCGGCGTAGGCGCCGGAGAGCAGCTTGATGAGGGTGGACTTGCCGGCCCCGTTCTCGCCGATGAGGACGTGGACTTCCCCGGCGCGGAGGTCGAAGTCCACCTCCGCCAGGGCGGCGACGCCCGGGAAGGACTTGGAGACGCGGACGATCTGGAGGAGCGGCTCGGCCATGCCCGTACCCCGGCCGTGCGCGGGCACTGAAAGCAGATTGAAATTTGGTGAAGCTTAGTTAAAATAGGTCTGCCTGCGTGTCAAGGCAAAAAACGCGGGGGTACGGGCGGCCGGAGCGGCCGGGAGGCGGCATGGGGACCATCGTCACGAACGTCGGGATGCGGATCCGCGAGCTGCGGAAGCGACGGGGGCTGACCCTGAAGGCCGTGGCGGACCACGCCCGCGTGACGCCGAGCCTCATGAGCCAGCTGGAGCGGGGCAAGGTGAACCCCTCCCTCAGCCTCCTCAGCCTGGTGGCCAGCCGCCTGCAGGTCAGCGTGGCCTCGCTGCTGGAGACCGACGGCCTGCCGGAGAGCGGCCCGCCGGTGCTGCGCAGGGGGAAGCGGAAGACGCTGTTCACCGAAGGCAGCAGCAGGCTGGAGCTGCTCTCCAGGCACTTCGACCTGAACTGCGAGTTCACCCTGAACGAGTGGCAGCCGGGGGACTCCACGGGGAAGGACCAGGTCACCCACGAGGGCGTGGAGTGCGGCTTCGTCATCCGCGGGAAGCTGCGCGTGGAGCTCGGGGGGGAGGCCTACACGCTCGTGGCGGGGGACAGCATCACCTT
>JBHGAX010000066.1:0-14630 GCA_041946635.1 Methylomirabilales bacterium (SeqCode) | reverse complement strand
CAGAACAGCCTCTCGCAAAGCACGCCAAGGACGCAAAAGAGCGCGACCCACACTCGACCCATTCACATCAAGTTCCGCGCTTCAAGCAACGCTAGCGGACCAACTACGGATTATTGTTATTGCGGATGATTGCTGTACAGCCTGGGCGGGACAGGAGGTGCCGTGACGCCTCGGTCCCGCCGAGCGGCCGTCCACGTATGGGCGGCCGCTCTTTGTTACACGACCCGGAAAGATTGCCCGGTCCCACCGGCCCGCCGCCGAGAGCCCCTTCGCCCGCAACCCCCGCACTGTTCGGGACTTAGGCGCCTGCGCTGACCGGCAGCCGCCTTGCAACTGCCGCCCACCAGACGAACCTGCATCCGTCTGCTTGCGAGCCAGCGTACAGCGCAAGAAGGGACCGCCGGAGCAGTCCCGCCGGCGCCCGAACCTCCATCCAGCACTGGGATGCCGAACCCGCGCACGCCGGAGAGCCTGGCGTGCGCCGGAGCCTTTGCATGGGGAAGCCCGTACGCGTCGTGATCCTCGGCACCGGCGGCACGTCGGTGGATATCCTGGACATGCTCGACGATCTCCGGCAGTCGGCCGGCGGGCCGCGCTACGAGTGCATCGGCTTTCTGGACGACGATCCGGGCCGGCAGGACCTCCGGATCCACGGCCGCCCGGTGCTCGGCCCGCTGACGCTCGCGGCGCGGCTGGAGGGGTGCGTCTTTGTGAACGGCATCGGCGCGCCCACGAACTTCTGGAACAAGCCGGCGATCATCCAGGGGACCGGCGTGCCCGCCGATCGCTTCGCCACGCTGGTTCACCCCTCCGCCAGCATCTCGCGCACCGCCCGGCTCGGGCCCGGCTCGGTCGTCCTCCATCACGCCGTGGTGAACAACGGCGCCACCATCGGCAGCCACGTGGTCATCCTCCCGAACGCCGTCATCAGCCACGACTGCCGGATCGGGGACTACACCTGCGTGGCCGGCGGGGTCTGCGTGTCCGGCCGGGTGGTGGTGGGGCGGAACTGCTACCTGGGGAGCAACTGCACGATCATCGGCGACGTGGAGATCGGCGAGCGGAGCCTGGTGGGCATGGGCAGCGTGGTGCTCCACAGCGTCCGGCCCAACAGCGTGGTGGCCGGTAATCCGGCGCGCTTCCTGCGGCACACCGCAGCCGAACCCGTGGCGGCTCCCGCGGCGTCAGCCACGCTCCTGACCGGACGACGGCGCTGAGGACGGGACCCGCGGAGCCCGGGCGGGCCGCGGGCCTCCCGGCCGCACGCGAGGCCGGAGGTTCGGCGGGCCGTGCCCTCGCCGCCTCACCGATCGGCCGGCCGCGTCGCCACGCCGATCCGCTCTGCGCCCGAGCGCCGCGCGACGTCCATGATCTCCACCAGGGAGCCGAGGACCACGCGCTCGTCGCCCCGGATCGTGACCACGCGCTCCCGGCCGCCGGCGAAGGCCGCCCGCAATCGCTCCCCCAGGTGCGCCAGGTCCGTCCGCTGGTCCTCGACGGCCACCCGGCCGTCGGCCGCCAGCGTGATCGTCACCCCCTGCGGCTGGGCGGCGGTCGCCCGCGATCGCGGCAGGTTCACGTGCAGCCCCGACTGGAGCAGGGCGGTGCTCGTCACCATGAAGATGATCAGGAGGACCAGGAAGACGTCCGTGAGCGGCGTGATGTTGATCTCCGCCACGACCTCGTCATCGCCGGCCGGCTCACCGATCCGCGAGAGCGCCATCCCGGACCTCCTCTCCCTGCAGCGCGGCGGCCACTTCCTCCACGCGAAAGCGCAGGAAGGCGCCGAAGTTGTTCACCACCGTGAGGAGCGTGTTGTAGGCGACCAGGGAGACCACCGCCACGACCAGACCCGCTGCCGTGGCGATGAGGGCCTCGGAGATCCCGGCGGCCACCACCGTGAACCCCCCGCTGCCCGTCACCGCCATGCTGTGGAAGCTGCGCACGATGCCCACCACGGTGCCCAGGAGGCCGATGAACGGCGCGCTGGACCCGATCGTGCCGAGGATCCAGAGATGCCGCTTGAGACCCTGGACGATCTCCTGCCGCTTCCGGTCCATGCGCTCGCCCGCCTGCGGCGGCGGCACGTCGCGGGGGCCCAGGCCGGCCAGGAACACCTCGGCCACCGGCGTCCGGGAAGTCTTGCAGGCGTAGCGCGCTTCCTGCAGCTCCAGCCGCTCCACGAAGCCCAGCACCGCCGCGGAGAGCGCCTTCCCTGGCCGGGTGACCCTCCAGAGGACCCAGCCGCGCTCGGCGATGACTGCCAGGCTGAGAATCGAGCAGGCCAGCAGGGGGTAGATGGTGATCCCGCCCTGACGGATCAGCTCGAAGAGCGTGACGTGTTCCGGCATCGTCTCCCCCGGGCGCGTCGGCCTCGGCGCTACTCCGGCGCCGGCGCCCCGCGCCGGATCTGGAGCTCGAGGCGGCGCTGCCGCTCGGCCTCCTCCGCCTGCTCCGCCTGCTCCACCTGCCGCTCGAGCTCGCGGGTGCGCTCGCGCAGCCGCCGGAGCTCCAGGTCCAGCTCCGGGTTGCTCCGCCGCAGCTCCTCGGGCTGGTAGTGCACCACGATCGTCGCCACCGCGCGCGTGCCGTCGGACGTGAGGGCGGTGACCCCGATGCGGTTCTCGCCGGGCACGAGCGGGACGTCGCCCGCGAACCGGCCGTCGGGCGCCACGCGCAGGCTGCGGGACGCCCGGCAAATCCGGCTGGCAGCGCGCCCGGCGCGGGACGGCCCCGCGCCGGGCGCTCAGGAGCCTGCCGCTCCACCCCGCCGTCGGCTCACTTCCCGCCCTGGCGATAGAACCAGTCGAGGATCTCTTCACCCTTCCAGAACAACACGCCGCGGTGCTTCTTCATGTACCGGAAGATCATGTCGAAGTACTTGATCCGGTGCGGCGCACCGGTGAGGTAGGGATGCACGGCGATGGCCATGACGCGGGCGTTGGTCTTGCCCTCGGCGTAGAGGGTGTCGAACTGGTCCCTGGCCCGGCGGAACAGCTCCTCGGCGGGATGGTGCTGCAGGGCGAAGATCGGGATGTCGTTGATCTCCAGCGTGTACGGCATCGCCGTGAGCCGGCCGGTCTTCACGCGCACGGGGTGCGGCTGGTCGTCGTTCACCCAGTCGCAGACGTACTCGATGCCTTCCGCCGCCAGGAGGTCGGGCGTCTCCCAGGTCTCCGTCAGGCCGGGCCCCATCCAGCCGCGCGGCGGCTTCCCGGACGCCTCCTTGATGGCGGCGACGGTCTTCCGGATCATGGCCTGCTGGTCCTCTTCCGTGTAGGTCGGGCGCTGGATGTAGCTGTGGCCCATCAGCTCCCAGTCGGCCTGGACGCAGGCCTCCAGGATGCGCGGGTACGAGCGGCAGACCGCGCCGTTCAGCGACACGGTGGCCTTGATGCGATGCCGGTCGAGCACCGCCTTGATGCGCCACACCCCCACGCGGAGGCCGTACTCGAACCAGCTGAAGTTCGGCACGTCGGGGGCCGGATTGGTGCCCCCCTGCGGCGGCGGGAGCACCGTCCGGGCCATGGGCTGGGTGATGTCCCACTCCTCGATGTTCACGATGGTCCAGACCGCCACCCGCGCCCCGCGCGGCAGCTTCATCGGCGTGCGGTCCACGATGGGTGAGTAGTCGTACCGCTCGCTCCAGGCCATGGCAGCCCTCCACGGAAAGCGGTCAGCGCGCAGCGGTCAGCCGTCATCCGTACCCCCCCTTGCAAAGGGGGGTGGGAGGATTTCCCCTCCTCCTAGCTCAGCCGCTGCATGTCCTCGGTCTCGTACCAGCGGTTGGGACGCTCGTCCAGGCTCACCCAGATGCTCTTCACCTCCGTGTAGCTCCGGATGGCTTCCAGGCCGTTCTCGCGCCCGATGCCGCTCATCTTGAAGCCGCCCCAGGGGGAGGCCGGGTCGATGCGGTGGTAGTCGTTGATCCACACGATCCCGGCCCGGAGGGCCTGCGCCAGGCGGTGCGCGCGCGAGACGTTTCGCGTCCAGACCGCCGCGCCCAGACCGAAGGGCACCGCGTTCGCCTCGCGGACCACCTCCGCCTCGTCCGTGAAGCGGAGCACCGTCACGACCGGTCCGAAGATCTCTTCCTGGCAGACCTGCATGGTATTCCGCGCATCCGCCAGCACCGTCGGCGTGTAGTAGAACCCGCGGCGCAAGGCCGGGTCCTCGGGATGGCGGCCGCCCAGGACGAGCCTGGCCCCCTCCGCCTGACCGGTCTCCACGTAGCGGTGGATTCGCTCGACCTGGCGGCGGGAGATCTGCGGCCCCATCTGCGTCTCGGCCGCCAGGGGATCGCCCACGCGGATCCGCCGCGCCCGCTCCACGAACCGCTCGAGAAACGCGTCGTGGATGGCCGCGTGCAGGAAGAGCCGGGCGCCCTGGATGCAGGTCTGGCCCTGCGCGATGAAGGCCGCGAAGAGCGCGCCGGCGACCGCGGCCTCCAGGTCGGCATCCTCCAGGACGATGTTGGGCGCCTTGCCGCCCAGCTCGCAGGATACCGGCTTCAAGCTCTGCGCGGCGATGCGGCCGATCGCCTGCCCGGTCGCCGTGGAGCCGGTGACGTCGATCTTGTCCACGCCGGGGTGCTCGCAGATGGCCTGCCCCGCCGTCGGCCCGAAGCCGGGAATGATGTTCAGGACGCCGTCCGGGAGGCCGGCCTCCTGGCAGAGGCGTCCGAACCGGAGCACCGACAGCGGCGCCAGCTCCGAGGGCTTGAGGACGATCGTGTTGCCGGTCGCCAGCGCGGGCGCGACCTTCTTGGTGGCGATGAGCAGGGGGTGGTTCCAGGGCGTGAGCTGCCCGACCACACCGAGCGGGACGCGCTGGGTGTAGTTCAGGTACGGCCCCTCGACCGGGATGGTCTCGCCCTGGATCTTGTCCGCCCACCCGGCGAAGTAGCGGTACCAGCGGGGGATGACGCGGGCCTGGGCGGCCGTCTCGCGAATCGGCCGGCCGTTGTCCTGGCTTTCCAGGCGCGAGATGGCCTCCGCCTCCTGCTCCAGCCGGTCGGCGATGCGGTGGAGAATCCTCCCCCGCTCTCCGCCCGACATGCGGGCCCAGGGGCCGTCCTCGAAGGCTCGGCGAGCCGCGCACACGGCCCGGTCCACATCTTCGCGGTCCGCCTCGGCCACCTCGGCCAGCACCTCCCCGGTGGCGGGGTTCAGGTCCTCGAAGCGTTTCCCGGAGGCCGCCTCGACCCAGCGGCCGCCGATCAGCAACCGGTCCGTCCGCACCGCTTCCCTCCCCGCCGGCGCGACTCACCCGCCGGCGACACGAGATCGGCGATGTCGGCGATGGCGTAGCCGCCGAACCAGCAGCCGATGTACAGCCGGTCGCCGTGCCGGAGCGGATGGTGCGTCCGGTGCGCCGTGCCCTTCCAGGCCGGCGTCTCGCCTCCGGCCGTCCACTGCCCCGGCAGCCACCAGCGGCCCGCCTCCCGCGGGCGTGCCGGGTCTGCCAGGTCGTAGATGACCGTGATGGCGCCGAGGTAGCCCTCCAGCTCGGTGGAGATGTGGGCGTACCGGTCGTCCAGGTCGAAGCGGTGGACCCCGGCCCCGCCGGTCTCCACGAAGGCGATCTCGCGCGGGCGCGCGGGGCTCGACACGTCGAAGAGCTGGATGCCGGGCCGAAACGGCCCCGGGCCACCGGCCTTGCACCGCTCGTGGTTGATCACCAGGATGTGCTGCTCGTTCACCCGGGCCTTGTGGCAGTGCGTGGTGGGGGGGACTTCGAACTGGGCCAGGACCTTCGGCGAC
Source organism: Methylomirabilales bacterium (SeqCode) (assembly GCA_041946635.1). Taxonomy (GTDB): domain Bacteria; phylum Methylomirabilota; class Methylomirabilia; order Methylomirabilales; family 2-02-FULL-66-22; genus 2-02-FULL-66-22. The sequence goes on along the minus strand of JBHGAX010000066.1, from coordinate 8,868 downwards.
CCGGGGTCCGATACGTCCACGATGGACGTGCCGGTGGGCGGATCCATGTGGCCGATGTAGGCCACGCGGTCCTTGACGTAGACCTGCCCGCCGCCCGGGATATCGAGATGCCCGAGGTGCCTCAGATTCCGGATCTGCATTCGCCTCTCCTCGCGCGCGTTCGATGCCCCCGCACGCGTTCACCTCGGCGGGATGACGGGCAGCAGGACGTGCGCCGGCCGCTCGGGACCGCCATGCAGGGTGACCCGCTTCCCGAACACCGCAGGCGGCCGGTCGCGCGGGTCGTTGTGCTGGAAGGGACCCACGCCGGTGAAGGCCGGCGCGAACGTCCCCAGGCCCGCACCCGGCCCGCCGGGATACTCGTAGTCCCGCCCGCGCACGGTGAGGCCAAGGCGGTACCCCGGCGGCACGACGAGGCAGGTCGGCCAGATCTCGACGTCCAGCTCGTAGACCTGCCCGGGGGTGAGCGGCTCCTCCTTGGTGTGCGTGTGGTACGGCCGGTACGGCAGGGTCAGCTCGGGGTCGAGCGCCCGGTGGGATGCACGCAGCCACCCTTGCGCGACCGGGGTGTGGGGGTCGAGCGCGCCCTGGAACGTCACCTCCTGCATGCCGGGCGCGAAGACCCGCAGGACCAGGAACAGGTCGGCGTCGGTCGTCTCGGAGGAGAGGAAGAGCTTGGCCGCGACGGGACCGGTGATCTCCGTCTCGGCGTCGAGCGGCGGCGCGAGGAACGTGACGCCCTCCCCCAGCCCGGCGTAGGAGACCGAGGCGTCGCGCGCGAGCGGCTCGCGCACCAGCGACTGGTCGGAGGGGCTGAGGAAGAGCTTGGTCCAGCGCGTCCGCGCCAGGGGCCACTCCTCCTCTCCCCGCTCCACGAAGCGCTCGCCCGGGTGCCGCACCTGCAGCAGGACCCTGGGCTGGCGGCTCCAGCCCGTATCCTCGCCCTTCAGGACGTGCCCGAAGAACCGCTTCTGGAGGCTCACCCCGTAATCCGTGTAGAAATGCGTCCAGTGCTCGGTGCCGTGCACCTCCAGCCACTTCTCGGCGGACGCGGAGCGCACGAAGCCTTCGAAGTTTCCGCGGGGGTGCAGCCCCTGCCCACCCCAGTTGGCCGCGGAGAGCAGCGGCACCCGGACCTTCGACCAGTCGGGCATGCGGGACCGCCAGTACTCGTCGCTGGCGAAGCGATTCCGGACGCAGTCCGCGTAGAAGTCGCTCCGGTTGGCGCCCAGCTCCTCCTCGGTGAGCGTGGGGGGACCCGACACCCAGTCGCCCGTCATGCGGCTCCGGTAGCCGCGCGACCCCTTGCCGTGCTGGACCTTGATCACCTGGTTCGGGAACCAGGCGCGCCCGAAGGTGCAGAGGATGCCGCCGTGATAGGCCAGGTCCCGGTAGAAGTCCGCCGCGCCCTCCCAGATGCAGATGGCGGCGAGGTGCGGCGGCTGCATCGCCGCGACCTGCCACTGGTTCATGGCGTAGTAGGAGATGCCGTTCAGGCCGACCCGGCCGCTGGACCACGGCTGCGCGGCGGCCCACTCGACGCACCCGTACAGGTCCTTCGCTTCGCGGGCGGACCAGAGATCGAGGAAGCCGGGCGAGCGGCCCGCGCCGCGCGAGTCCACGCGGACGCAGGCGTAGCCGTCCGGCACCCACTTCTCGGGATCCACCACCTCCCAGTTCTGGTACCGGTTGCTGGAGCCCGCCGCGACGTCGGGGTGCTGCTCGAGCATGCGCCGCCACTGGTCCGTGTAGAGATCCTCGAAGTGGAGCAGCTTGCCGTACGGCCCGTAGGAGAGGATCACCGGATGCCGGCCGGCGGCAACCGGGCGGTAGACGTCCGCGCGCAGGACCAGCCCGTCGTCCACCGTGATCGGCACGTCCCACTCGATCCGCATCCCGTCGCGAAGGTCGGTCCTGGGCTGGCTCATCGGGGCTCCTTCGGGTCAGCACGATGGGCGGGCAGTGCGCAGCACTCCGCGGCGGTTCGCCCGCCGCACGTGCCCGTGATCACGGTGGCTCGCCCGCGGCGCGGGGCGGGAGGCCGGCCATGGCTTCGTAGAGGCCGACGATCCCCGAGAGGTCTTGCTTCGCGCGCCCGCCGGCAACCGCGGCGGTGTAGAGCTGCTGCATGGCGCCGGTGAGGGGCAGCGGCACGTGCAGCTCCTGGGCGTCCTCCAGCATGAGCCGGATATCCTTCAGGAACAGGTCCATCTTCATCAGCGGCTCGAACCGCCCCTCCAGCATCAGGGGACCCCGGACCTGGAGGATCTTGGAGGCGGCCGCGCCGTGCGACAGGATCTCCAGGGTCTGCGCCATGTCCAGGCCGGCGCGCCGGGCCAGCGTGAGTCCTTCGGCCAGGACCACGCCGTTCAGCCCCATGATGAGGTTCGTGACGAGCTTGAGATGCGACCCCATCCCGCACGCGCCGACGTGGAACACGCGCTTGGCCAGCGCCTCCAGCACCGGCAGGCAGCGCTCGTAGGCCGCGCGGTCGCCCCCGACCGTGATCACGCAGTCGCGCCGGGCCACCATGCCGCTGGTGCCGCTCACCGGCGCGTCGAGAAAGGCCGCGCCGCGCGAGCGGGTCGCCTCCTCCATCCGCATGGCCAGCGCGGGGGAGATGGTGCTCATCTGGACGACCGTGGTGCCCGGGCCGTGACCTTCCAGCAGCCCGCCCGGGCCGGTGATGGCCTCCTCGACGCTCGCGAGCGTGGGCAGCGCGGTGAGGACGACCTCCGCGCGCCGCGCGACGTCCGCCGCCGACGTTGCCGCCTTGCCGCCCCGGGCCGCGAGCCACCCCATCGGCTCCGGGAGCAGGTCGTAGCCGACCACCTGGTACTTGGCCGCGAGCAGCACGCTCGCCACGGCGCTGCCCAGCAGCCCCACCCCTACGATGCCGACGGCTCTCGGCTCGGCCACCACGGCGTCCTCCGTATCTCATTGACGGCGTTAACCAACGGTTGCAACTCATTGGGACTATGTAATCCAGCACACCTAGCCCCCCAGCAGAGCCGCCGCCGGCCGGGCCGGGCTCGTGCGCGCCGGCCCGGCCCGGCCGCGCCTCACTGGCAGTTCTTGCAGGGCGGGTAGTCGCGGCTGTACACGGGATTCTTCAGGAACTCCGCCGGGTTGTAGTTCCAGAACTGCGAGACGTCCGGGAAGGTGTGGATCACCGTGTTCTGCAGCCGGCCGCCCACCTTCTCCACCTTCCGCACGTACACGTTCTGGACCGGGTTCCCGTAGTCGTCGAAGCGCATGGGGCCGCGGGCCGCGTCCGGCAGCTCGAGCTTCCGCATGGCCGCCAGGAACTTGGCCGTGTCCTCGATGTCGCCGCCGGTGGCCTCCAGGGCCGCCCTGAGCGCCACCCCGGCCACGTAGGCGCCCTCGGAGTAATAGGAGGGGATCTGCCTGTAGCGCGCCTCGTAGGCCTGGGCGTACTTCTTGTTGGCCGGCGTGGCCAGGGCGGCCGAGTAGTGCAGGGCAGTCACGACGCCCAGCGCCTCGTCGCCCATCGTGCGGAGCACGTGCTCGTCGGTGAAGGTCCCGCCCCCGATGAGCGGCAGCCGCGCCTTCAGCCCCGCGTCGGAGAACTGCTTGGCGAAGCGGAGCGCATCCGCCCCGGAGAAGACGGCATAGACGGCGTCCACGTCCCGCTTGAGCTGCGCCAGGTACGGACCGTAGTCCGCGGTCCCCTGCGGGGGCCACAGCTTCTGCACGATCTGTCCGCCCGCCTCCTCGAAGGTCCGGTGGAAGCCCGCGGCCACCTCCCAGCCGAAGGCGAAGTCGTAGCCGATCATGGCGATGCGCTTGTACTTCAGATTGTCGTACACCCACTTCCCGAAGGGGTGCGACGGCTGGGAGCTCGACCAGCCGGTGCGGACGATGTAGGGGGTGCGCTTGCGCTGGGTGATGTCGTCCGCCGACACGATCGGGAAGATGGACGGGATCTTCTTCTCGTCGATGTACGGGGCGATGGCATAGCCGACAGCCGCGCTCAGGGGGCCGATCAGCAGGTGCACGCCCTGCCCCTCGACCAGCGACCGGGCCTTGGTGAGCCCGGTGGCCGGCTTCGCCTCGTCATCCTCGACGAGGAGTCGGATCTCGCGCCCCGCCAGCCGGTGGTTGTGCTCCTCCAGGTACTGCTGCATGCCGTTCAGCATGTCCTTGCCGTTCGCGGACAGGGGGCCGGTGGTGGGCGTGAGGAACCCGATCTTGATCGGCCCCTTCTGGGCGCCGATCGCGTCGCCCGCGACCAGCGCCACCGCCAGGAGCGCGGCGGCCAGGTGCAGAAGCGATGTTCGCATGATCCCCCTCCTTGGATGCGACGTGCGTTACGAGCCCAGTCCCAGGAAACGCGACTTCACCTCCTCGTTCGCCAGCAGCTCGGCGGGAGAGGACGAGTGGACGATGCGGCCGCGGTTCAGCACGTGCACGTGGTCGGCCGCCGCGGCGGCGAAATGCAGGCTCTGCTCCACCAGCAGGATGGACAGGCCCTGGGCCTTCAGCTCGCCGATGGCCCGGCCGACCTCCCGGACCAGGAACGGCGCCAGGCCCTCGGTGGGCTCGTCCATGAGCAGGAGCTGCGGGTTGCCCATGAGCGCGCGGCCGATGGCCAGCATCTGCTGCTCGCCGCCCGACAGCTTGCTGCCGGGATGGTGGAGGCGCTCCTGCAGCCGGGGGAAGAGCGCGAAGACGCGCTCGAGGTTCCAGCCCTGCTTCCCGTTCCCCCGGGCGGCGACCGTCAGGTTCTCGCGGACGGAGAGCGAGGGGAAGATGCGGCGCCCCTGCGGCACCAGCCCCATGCCCATCTCCACCGCCCGGAAGGGCGGCAGCCGCGTGATGTCCGTCCCCTGGAAGAGGACGCGCCCGCGGCGCGCCGGGGTGAATCCGATGATCGACCGGATGAGCGTCGTCTTGCCCATGCCGTTCCGGCCGAGCAGCGCCAGGACCTGCCCCCGGGCCACCTCCAGCCAGACGCCCTGCAGGACGTGGCTCTCGCCGTAGTAGGTGTGCATGTCCTCCACGCGGAGCATCAGGCGCCCCCCAGGTAGATTTCCCGGACGAGCGGGTTGGCCCGCACCTCGTCCCCCGCGCCGTCGGCCACCACCCCGCCGTTGTGCAGCACGGTGACGCGGTCGGTCAGCGCGAAGGCCACGTCCATGTCGTGCTCGATGACCAGCAGGGTGATCGCGGGGTCCAGCCGCTTCAGGAGCGCGGTCATCATGCGGGATTCGCCGGGCGAGAGGCCCGCCGCCGGCTCGTCCAGGAGCAGGAGGCGCGGGCGCGCCGCCAGCGCCAGCGCGATCTCCATCTGCCGCTGCTCGCCGTGGGAGAGGTTCTTCACGACCTCCCCCGCCTTCTCCCGGAGCCCGACGGCGTCCAGCACGCCGCGCGCGCGGCCGTACAGGTGGGGATAGGCGGCGAGGCGGCGGAACAGCACCAGCTTCGTTCGCTCCAGGGCCTGCACCGCCAGCAGCAGGTTCTCCAGCGCGGTCAGGCTGGGAAACAGGTTGGTGATCTGGTAGGTGCGTGCCAGGCCCAGCGCCGCCCGCCGGTGCGGGGGGAGCCAGGTGACGTCCCGGCCGAAGAGCGTGATGCGGCCGCCCGACGGCGGGAGGTCGCCGCTGATGACGTTGAAGAGCGTGGTCTTGCCCGCGCCGTTGGGCCCGATCAGGGCGCGGCGCTCTCCCGGCCACACCGAGAGCGTCACGCGCTCCACCGCCTTGAGCCCGCCGAAGGCCTTGGAGACGTCCTGGAGATCGAGGGCCGGTCCGCTGCTGTACATTCCCGGCTCCGGCTGATCCGCCGTGCCGCCCCGCGGCGACGGGCGGCGTCAGGGCGAGTTCTTCCCGGCGACCGTCGCCCCGCCGAAGGTACCCAGGATCCCCCGGGGGGCGAACAGGATCACGAAGATGTACACGCCGCCCAGGATGAGGAGCCAGCGCTTGGTGTACAGGCTGACGACGTTCTTGAGGAACACGATCACGCCGGCGCCGAGCGTCGGGCCGACGAGGGTGCCGGGGCCGCCCAGCGCCACCATCAGCAGCGTCTCCACCGAGGTGATGAGCTGGACCTCCACCGGGCTCACGAAGCCGTTGTAGTAGGCCCACAGGACGCCGGCCAGGCCGGCGAAGGCGGCCGCCAGCAGGAAGGCCAGGTACTTGTGGAGCCAGACGTTGTAGCCGAGGCTCCGCATGCGCCGCTCGCTCTCCCGGATGCCGCGCAGGCTCAGGCCGAAGGGCGAGCGCACGACGAGGAGCAGCAGGCCGAAGGCCAGGAGGAACGTGACGAGCGTCAGGTAGTAGAAGGCCGTCTGGTTCCCGAAGCTCCAGGGGCCGAGGGCGGGCCGCGGGACGCCGGAGATCCCGTTGTCGCCCTTGGTGAGGGAGACCCAGCGGAAGGCCAGCCCCCAGACCACCATGCCCAGCGCCAGCGTGATCATCAGAAAGTACGTGCCCACGGCGCGGATGGCCACCAGGCCGAAGACGGCGGCGGTGGCCGTGGCGGCCAGCAGGGCCGCGAGCAGGCAGGACCAGAACCCGAAGCCGTACTCCGTGGTGAAGATGGCCACCACGTAGGCGGCGACGCCGAAGTAGGCGGCGTGGCCGAGGGATGGCAGGCCCGTGTACCCGAGCAGGAGGTCCAGGCTCATGGCGAAGACGGCGTAGATGAGCGCCTGGGTGATCAGGGTGAGAGGGTACGCGGGCAGGAAGGGCGGCGCCGCCGCCAGCAGGCCGCCGGTCGCCAGCAGGACCACGGTCCCCCACCCGCCGGTGCGCATCGCCCCTCCTCAGGCGCGGCCGAAGAGCCCCGTGGGACGGAGCGCCAGGATGATGGCCATGGGCGCGAACAGGGTGAAGTAGGACAGCTCGGGGAAGAGCGCCTTCCCGAAGTTGTCCAGGAGCCCCACCAGCAGGCTGCCGACGATCGCCCCCTGGAGGCTCCCCAGCCCGCCCACGATCACCACGACGAACGCGTACGGGAGCACCTCGAAGTCCACCCCCGGATACACGCCGATGAAGCCGCCGCCCACCACCCCGCCCAGGGCGGCCAGGAACGCCCCCAGCGCGAAGACGCCCATGGAGACCGCCGGCACGTTGATGCCCACGCCCTGGGCCATCTCGCCGTCGTCCACGGCGGCCCGGATCGTGGCGCCGGCCCGCGTGTTCTCCAGGAAGAGCCAGAGGGCGGTGCCCACCGCGCCGGCCGCCAGGATGATGAACAGCCGGTAGACGGGAAACACGATGACGCCGGCGCGTATCGCGCCCGACAGCCAGGCGGGCACCGGGATGGTGTACGGGTCACCGCCCCAGATCAGGAGGGCCAGGTCCTGGAAGATGAGGGCGAAGCCCATGGTCATGAGCACCTGGGCCAGCACCTGCTGTCTCAGCCGGCGCAGGAACAGGCGCTCCATGCCGATCCCGACGAGCGCCACGGCCAGCGAGCCCGAGACCAGCGCCAGCGGGAAGCTCGTGGTCTTCCAGACCGTGGTGAGGCCCACGTAGCCCCCGAGCAGGAAGTAGGAGCCGTGGGCCAGGTTCACGATGCGCATGACGCCGAAGATCAGCGACAGCCCGCTGGCCAGCAGGAACAGGAGCGCCCCGTAGGAGATGCCGTTGAAGGCCTGCGTGACCCAGAATTCCACGCCCGCCCTCAGGACCTCGGGGCACGCCCTCGGCCGCGGGTTGGCCCCCGGCGCCGGCGGACGTGGCTGCCCCGCCCGATCCCCCCGCCCCCCCTGTGACGAAGGGGGGCACGGGGGGATTTCGCCTGGATGCCGACCAGCCGCCGCCTCACGGCCACACCTCCGGGTTGTAGAGGTTGGGCGGCCGCTCCCCCTTCAGCAGGGCCTGGATGTTGTCCACCACGATGTGGGCCATCTGCTCGCGGAGCTCGCCCACCGCGCTGCCCAGGTGCGGCGTGAGGACCACCTGGGGCATGGGCAGCAGCCCCGGGTGCACGCGGGGCTCCTCCTCGTAGACATCCAGGCCCGCCCCGGCGATCCGGCGCGCTCGCAGGGCCTCCACCAGGGCGGCTTCGTCCACCATGGGGCCGCGCGCGGTGTTGACGAGGAAGGCGCTCGGCTTCATGAGCCCGAGCTCCCGGGCCCCGATGAGGTGGCGGGTGGCGGGCGTGAAGGCGGCGTTCAGGGAGACGACGTCCGACCGCCGCAGCAGCTCGTCCAGCGGCACGTAGGCGACCCCCAGATCGCGCTCCTCCGCCTCCGGCAGGCGCGTGCGCTTGGTGTAGAGGATCTGCATGTCGAAGCCGCGGGCCCGGCGCGCGACCGCGCGGCCGATGCGGCCGAGCCCGATGATCCCGAGCGTCTTGCCGTGCACCGCCGCCCCGGCGAAGTGGTTGGACTGCGAGCCCGGAAAGACGCCGCGCCGCAGGGCGGCATCCCCTTCCACGACGCGCCGGGCCACGGCCAGGATGAGCGCCCAGTGCAGGTCGGCCGTGGCCTCGGTCACGATGGGCGGGATCGTGGTGACCGGGATGCGGCGGGCGGTGGCGGCGGCCAGGTCCACCGTGGCGGGATGGATGGACATGCTGGCGATGATCCGCAGCCGCTCCGCGGACCGGATCATCTCCGCGTCCACCACGTCGTGCATCAGGTGGAAGAGCCCGTCCGCGGCGCGCAGGCGCTCGCCGAGCTCTGCGCGCGGCATGATGCGACTGGGATCCTCGCCCAGCTCCACCGCGGCCATGCCGCGCAGGCGCTCCAGCGCCGACGCGGCGATGGGCTGGGAGATGAGCACCCGGAAGGCGTGCGCGCCCATGGCCGGGCTACCGCTTCACCACGGCCTTGACGATCGCGCGGAACTCGGGATCCTCCACCAGGCCCTTCTTCTTCAGCGAGGCGGTCTT
>JBHGAX010000065.1:0-14650 GCA_041946635.1 Methylomirabilales bacterium (SeqCode) | reverse complement strand
GCGTGGAGCGCAATCTGGCGCTGGAGCTGGTGCGGGTGACCGAGGCGGCGGCGCTCTCCTCGGCCCGCTGGATGGGCACGGGGAACGGGCCGGCGGCGGATCAGGCCGCGGTGGACGCCATGCGCCGCGCGCTGGAGGGCGTCTCCTTCTCCGGCCGCATCGTCATCGGCCAGGGCGAGCGCGACGAGGCCCCCACGCTCTACGTGGGCGAGCAGATCGGCACGGGCGACGGGCCCGAGATGGAGGTCGTGCTGGATGCCCTGGAGGGCACCGCCAGCGTGGCCAGCGGGCGGGCGAACGCCCTGGCCGTGGTCGCGCTGAGCGGCCGGGGCGGCTTCGCCCGCCTGCCGAACACCTACATGGAGAAGATCGCGGTGGGGCCGCGGGCCAAGGGCGCCGTGGACCTCGGCCTCAGCCCCGGGCAGAACCTGCAGAACATCGCCGACGCCATGAAGTGCTACGTCGAGGACCTGACCGTGGTCATCCTGGACCGTCCCCGGCACGCCGAGCTGGTCCGGGCGGTCCGCGAGGCCGGCGCGCGCATCAAGCTCATCCACGACGGCGACGTCTCGGCGGCCGTGGCCACCGCCTTCCCCGAGACCGGCGTGGACGTGCTGATGGGCACGGGCGGCTCGCCGGAGGCCGTGCTGGCCGCCGCGGCGCTCCAGTGCCTGGGGGGCGACCTGCAGGGGCGGCTGCGGCCCCAGCGGGACGAGGAGGCCGAGCGCGCCCGGAAGCTGGGCGTGCGGGACCTGGACCAGATCTTCCGCATCGGCGACCTGGCCTCGGGCGACGACCTCATGTTCGCCGCCACGGGCGTGACGGACGGCGACCTGCTGCGCGGGGTGCGCTTCTTCGGCGGCGGCGCCCGCACGCACTCCATCGCCATGCGCCGCCGGTCGGGCACCACGCGCTTCCTGGAAGCCACGCACCGCTTCGACCGCCGCCCGGACTACTGAGCGATTCAACCGCCAAGACGCCAAGACGCCACCGGGGGTCAAGGATGGACCCGTCGGCGCATCGGGCAGCGGCCGGCGTAGAGTAGAGATGTTGAGATGTGTGATCCTGATCGTGTCTGTCCTCGGTGACGGCTCGGCGTCTTGGCGGTTGGAGGGCGAGGTGAGCGCGTGATCAAGGGGGTGCGGGGGGCGCCGGACATCCTGCCGCCGGAGACGGGGCAGTGGCAGGCGCTGGAGGCCACGGCCCGCGGCGTCCTGGAGCGGTACGGCTACGCCGAGAGCCGCACGCCGCTCTTCGAGCGCACCGAGCTGTTCGTGCGGGGCATCGGCGAGGGGACGGACATCGTCGAGAAGGAGATGTACACCTTCCAGGACCGGGGCGGCGAGAGCCTGACGCTCCGGCCGGAGGCCACCGCCTCGCTGATGCGCGCCTACGTGGAGCACAGCCTGGTTACCCGGGGCGGCCTGGTGAAGCTCTACCTCATCGGCCCCATGTTCCGTCACGAGCGGCCGCAGTCGGGCCGCTTCCGGCAGTTCCACCAGGTGGACGTGGAGGCGGTCGGCTCCCCCGGCCCGGGCATCGACGCCGAGGTCATCGCGCTGGCGGACCACCTGCTGGCGGCCTGGGGCCTCCCCGACATCCAGCTGCACGTGAACAGCATCGGGGACCCGGTCTGCCGGCCGGCCTACCGCGAGGCCTTCGTCGCCTACCTGGGGGCGCACCGGGAGGCGCTGTGCGCCGACTGCCGGGTGCGGCTGGAGAAGAATCCCCTGCGCATCCTGGACTGCAAGCAGGCGGGCTGCCAGGCGATCGCGGGCGGCGCCCCCACGATCTCGGGCTACCTGTGCGGGCCCTGCCGCGAGCACTTCGCGGCCGTGCGGGCGCTGCTCGCACGGCTGGGCGTCCGCCACGCCGTGAACGAGCGCCTGGTGCGCGGGCTGGACTACTACACGCGCACGACCTTCGAGTTCCTGAACCCGGCGCTGGGGGCGCAGAACGCCGTGGCGGGCGGCGGCCGCTACGACGGCCTGGTGCAGGAGCTCGGCGGTCCGCCCACCCCCTCCATCGGCTTCGCCATCGGGCTGGAGCGCATCCTGGCCTCGCAGGCGGCCGCCGCCGCGGCGCGGCCCGCGCCCGAGCCCTCCGGCGCCTACGTGGCCACGGCCGGCGTGCCGGCCGGGGAGGGGCTGGCCCTGGCCCAGGAGCTGCGCCGGCAGGGCCTCCGCGCGGGGGTGGACCTGGAGGGGCGGAGCCTGAAGGCCCAGCTCCGGCAGGCCAACAAGGAGCAGTTCCGCTACGCCCTCATCCTGGGCGAGGTCGAGGTGGCCAAGGGGCTGGTGACGGTGAAGGACATGGCATCCGGCGAGCAGCGGGAGGTGCCGCGCGGCGAGCTGCGGGCGATCCTGGACGGCGCGAAAGGAGCGCGATGAGGGGCTGGGAGCGGAGCGTCTACTGCGGGCAGGTCACGACGGCCCAGGTCGGGCAGCGCGTCACGCTGAACGGCTGGGTGGACCGGCGGCGCGACCTCGGCGGCCTCATTTTCCTGCACCTCCGCGACCGGACGGGCATCCTCCAGGCCGTCTTCAACCCCGAGCGCTGCCCGGCGGCGCACCGGGTGGCCGAGGCCATGCGCTCCGAGTTCGTGGTCGCGGTGCGCGGCACCGTCGCGCAGCGGCCCGCCGGGATGGAGAACCGCGAGCTGGCGACGGGCCAGGTGGAGGTCCTGGCGGAGGAGGCGGTCATCCTGAACGAGGCCAGGACGCCGGTCTTCGCGCTCGAGGACGACACGGACGTGGCGGAGGAGACGCGGCTCACCTACCGCTACCTCGACCTGCGGCGCCCGGCCCTCCAGCGGAACCTGCTGCTCCGGCACCGCCTCTGCCAGACGGTGCGCCGCTACCTGGACCGCGAGGGCTTCGTCGAGGTGGAGACCCCCGTCCTCACCAAGAGCACGCCCGAGGGCGCGCGCGACTACCTGGTGCCCAGCCGGGTGAACCCCGGCGAGTTCTTCGCGCTGCCCCAGTCGCCCCAGCTCTTCAAGCAGCTCCTCATGGTGGCCGGCCTGGACCGCTACTTCCAGATCGTGAAGTGCTTCCGCGACGAGGACCTGCGGGCCGACCGGCAGCCCGAGTTCACGCAGATCGACGTCGAGATGTCGTTCGTGGACCGGGAGCAGGTCCTCGCGAGCATGGAGGGCCTGGTGGCGGAGATCTTCCGCGAGGTGAAGGGGCTCGCCCTCCCCCGGCCCTTCCCGCGCCTCAGCTACCAGGAGGCCATGGACCGCTTCGGCTCCGACAAGCCGGACCTGCGCTTCGGCCTCGAGCTCCAGCGGGTGGACGACCTCTTCCGGGGCGCGCCCTTCCGCGCCTTCGCCGAGCCGCTGGCCGCCGGCGGCCGGGCCCTGGCCCTGAACGCCAAGGGGTGCGGGGGCTACTCCCGCAGCCAGCTCGACCAGCTGGAAAGCCAGGCCAGGAGCTTCGGCGCCAAGGGGCTGACGTGGTTCCGTGTGGCGGGGGACGCGCTCCAGGGGCCGGTGGCGAAGTTCCTGCCGGAGGAGACGCTGCGCCGGTTCCGCCTGCGGCTCGGCGGCGAGGAGGGGGACCTGCTCCTCCTCTGCGTGGACCGGGCGCTCGTGGCCGCCGACACCATGGGCCGGCTCCGCCTGCGCTTCGGCCAGGAGCTGAAGCTGATCGAGGCGGAGGCGCTGGCCATCACCTGGGTGACCGACTTCCCGCTGCTGGAGTGGGACGAGCGGGAGCGCCGCTGGTCGGCCATGCACCACCCGTTCACCTCCCCGCTGGAGGAGGACCTCCCGCTCCTCGAGTCGGACCCGGGCCGCGTGCGGGCCCGCGCCTACGACCTGGTCCTGAACGGCGCCGAGGTGGGCGGGGGCAGCATCCGCATCCACCGCCGCGAGGTGCAGGATCGGATGTTCCGGGCCCTGGGCATCGGGCCGGAGGAGGCCCGGGCCAAGTTCGGCTTCCTGCTGGACGCGCTGGAGTTCGGCACGCCGCCCCACGGCGGCATCGCCTTCGGCGTGGACCGCCTCGCCATGATCCTCTGCGGCGCGGACTCCATCCGCGACGTCATCGCCTTCCCCAAGACGCAGCGGGCGCAGGACCTCATGACGCAGGCGCCCTCGCGGGTGGATCCGGCCCAGCTCCGGGAGCTGCACATCAAGCTGGACCCGTGACCGCCTGCCGACTTTGCCCGCACTCCTGCCCTGGCCCTCGACGCCGGAGGGAACGGCGTTGACAACCTGGCGGGAGCATCGATAATCACGGCAACCTGTCCGCTTGCTCGCCGGGGGCCCATGCAACACCTGCGCATCCTAGTGGTCGAGGATGACGGCCGCGTCGCCGAAGGGCTGGAGGCCGGGCTCCGGGCGCTGGGCCACGAGGTGGTGGGCACGGCGACCGACGGGGCGGATGCCGTCGCGGAGACCCTGCGGCGGCGACCGGACGTCGTGCTCATGGATATCCAGCTCCCCACCATGGACGGGATCGAGGCCGCGCGCCAGATCCTGGCCGAGCATCTCCTGCCCATCGTCTTCATCACCGGCTACGGCGACGAGGAGCTGGTGCGCCGGGGCCGGGACGCGGGCGGCATGGCCTACCTCTTGAAGCCGCTCGACCTGCGCCAGCTCGCCAGCACCATGCAGCTCTCGGTGGCCCGCTTCCAGGAGTTCAAGCTCCTCCGCGAGCAGAACCGCGGCCTGCAGGAGGCGCTGGAGGCCCGGAAGCTGGTGGAGCGCGCCAAGGGCATCGTCATGGAGCGCCTGCAGCTCACGGAGGCCAGGGCCTTTGCGCTGATGCGCGAGCGCAGCCGCCAGCGGGGCCTCCGCCTGCGGGACATCGCCGCGAAGATCCTGGAGGCCGAGGAGATGCTCCGTCCGGCCGCTCCAGGCCCGGCGGCCGCCGAGTCGGACGGGCGGTGCGGCCCGCCCGGCGAGGCGGCACTCCCCGATAATCCTTGACACGGGTTCCAGTCCCGAGGTAAATACGCGTCCAGGCTGGTCGGGCGCCTCGTTTGCGTCCGTCCAGCAGGCCATGACGCCTCAGCGGAGCAGTGTCCCCGTTGAGGCGTTCGTGCTTTCCGGCAGGCACGCGGGTGCCGGCGACGCGGGGGTGCGGGTGGCCCGTCCGGTGAACCAGGGATCCGCGCAGGAGCCTTCCGACCTGCGCGCCCGGCAGCTGGAGGCCGTGAGCCTGCTCACGGCGGAGCTGATCCGCGAGCCGGACGTGGACCTGCTGCTCCTGCACATCATCCGGCGCGCCGCCGAGCTGCTCGGGGGCGGGCTGGGCTGCCTGGGCCTGTGGGACGAGGCGCGGGGCGTGGTCGCGCCGCGGGCCTGGTGGGGGCTGGGCGACTGGCTGCGGGACGCGGTCTTCCCGCCGGGCCAGGGCGTCGCCGGGTTCGTGGCGCAGCACCGGCGCGGCCTGGTGGTGAACGACTACCCCCAGTGGGCCCTCGCCAGCCCCACCATCCTGCGGCATGCCCGCGTGACGGCCGCGCTGGCGGAGCCGCTGCTCTACCGGGACGAGTTTCTCGGCATGCTGCTGGTGGCGAGCGAGGAGCCGGGCCGCGCCTTCAGCCGCGAGGATCAGCAGGTCCTGGCGCTCTTCGCCGCGGAGGCCGGCATCGCCATCGCCATCGCCCGCCTGCACGCCGAGGCGCGGCAGCAGGCCGCTCGGCTGGAAGCGCGGGTGGCCGAGCGGACGCGCGAGCTGGAGGAGCTGAACGGCCGGCTGGCGGCCGCCTCCCAGCACAAGTCCGCGTTCCTGTCCAGCATGTCCCACGAGCTGCGCACCCCGCTGAACTCCATCCTGGGCTTCAGCCAGCTCCTCCTCCAGCAGGGGGACGGCCTCCCGCCGGACCGGCAGCGCCGGTACCTGCACAACATCCACCGGAGCGGGCAGCACCTGCTGCGCCTCGTCAGCGACATCCTGGACCTGGGCCGGGTGGAGGCCGGCAGGCTGGTGCTCCATCCGGAGCCGCTGGACCCGTCCGCCGTCCTCGCGGAGATCCTGGCCCTGGTCCGCGGGGCCGCGGCCGAGAAGGCCCTGGCGCTGGAGGTGGAGCTGCCCCCGGGCCTGCCCTGCGTGCGCGCCGACCGGACGCGCTTCCAGCAGATCTGCCTGAACCTCCTGGGCAACGCGGTGAAGTTCACACCGGCGGGCGGGCGCGTCACGGTGCGGGCAAGAAGGATTTCAGATTTCAGATTGCCAATCTCAGATTCGCAGCCAAATCCCAGCGCCGAGCTCGCCGCCGTGAGGTCAAATCTGCAATCTGGAATCTCGAATCTGAAATCCGGCGATTATCTCGAAATCGCCGTGACCGACACCGGGCCGGGGATCCGGGCGGAGGACCTGGGTCGCCTCTTCAAGGAGTTCGTGCAGCTCGAGACCACCCAGGCCCAGAGCCACGAGGGGGCCGGGCTGGGGCTCGCCTTGACGCGGCGGCTGGTGGAGCTGCACGGCGGCGACATCCGCGCCGAGTCCGAGGGGCCGGGCCGGGGCAGCACGTTCCGGGTCCGGCTGCCCGCCGTCCCGGGCGCGCCCGCGCCGCAGGATGCGGCGAAGGATTGCGCGTGAGCCGGCGCGTCCTGCTGGCGGACAACGACGCGCTCCTCCGCGCGGTGGTCCAGACCGAGCTGGAGGCGGCCGGCTACGAGGTGGCGGTCGCCGCCAACGGCGTGGAAGCCTGGCAGCAGCTCGAGGCGCAGCCGCCCGACTACCTGATCCTGGACCTCGTCATGCCCCGGCTGGACGGGGCGCGGCTCTGCCGGCACTTGCGGGCCGATCCCCGCTTCCGCTCGATCCCCGTCCTCATCCTCACGGGCGCGGCGGCCGAGGTCGCGGCCGGGGTGACCGACCTGCCGGCCGTGGCCTACCTGGCCAAGCGGGATGCGGCGGGGATGATCCCCGAGCTCCTGCGCTGGCTCGCGGCTCCCGAGGCGGGAGCGCCCGGCGCGATCGACGTCCGGCCCCGGCAGATCGTCGCGGAGCTGCTGAAGGAGCGGGCCCATCTCACCGCGGTCCTGCAGGACCTGGGCGAGGGCGTGGTCCTCCTGGACCCGCAGGGCCGGGTGCTCTTCGAGAACCGCGCGGCGGCCGAGATCCTGGGGCGCGACGAGCACGACCTGCTGGGCGCCCTGCTGACGGAGGTGCTGGAGCCGGCCCCGGGCCGGGCCCTGCAGCGAGCCTTGGACGCGCTCGCCGCCGCCGCCGAGCCGCGCACGGCCCGGGTGGAGCTGGACCACCGCGGACGCGTGCTCCAGCTCGGCCTGACCCGCTTCCTGGATCAGGGCCAGCCGGGCGGCTGCGCGGTGGTGCTGCAGGACGTCACGGCGCAGACGCGCCGCCTGGAGGCCCGCACCGCGGAGCTGCAGCGGGCGCTTCAGGCGAAAGCGGAGTTCCTGGCCAAGGTCTCCCACGAGCTGCGGACGCCGCTCAACTTCATCTTGGGCTTCGCCCACCTGCTGCTCCGCGAGGAGGTCGGGCCGCTCGCGCCGAAGCAGGCCCGCTACGTCCAGCACATCCAGGCGGGCGGACAGCACCTCCTGGATCTCGTCACGGATCTCCTCGAGCTGTCCCTCTCGGACGCGGGGCGGGGCAAGCTGGCGCTCGAGCCGCTCAGCGTGGAGGAGCTGGTGCAGGCGGCGCTCGATCTGTTCACCCTGCAGGCGGGACAGCGCCGCGTTGCGCTGGCGGCGGAGGTCGAGCCCGGCCTGCGGGTGACCGCCGAGCGGCGGAAGCTCATGCAGATCCTGGCCAACCTGGTGGGCAACGGGGTGAAGTTCACCCCGGAGGGCGGGCGCGTCACGGTCACCGCGAGGACGATTGCAGATTGCAGATCTCGGACTTCAGATTCACCGACTGCCGCGGCCGGAAGGCCGCAATCGGGACTCCGCCATCTGCACTCGGACGCCGGCGTGGAGATCGTCGTGGAAGACACGGGCATCGGCATCGGGGCGGAGGACTTGGAGCGCATCTTCCTCGGCTTCGAGCAGGTGGCCCCCTCGGCGGGGCGGCCCAACGGCGGCGTGGGCATCGGACTGGCCCTGGTGCGGGGGCTGGTGGAGCTGCACGGGGGGCGGGTCTGGGCCGAGAGCGCCGGGCGCGGGGCGGGCGCGCGCTTCGTGGTCCAGCTTCCCAGGCTGGAGGCGCCACCCCCGGCTCGCATCCTGGTGGTGGAGGACGACGCGGCGCTGGTCGAGGCCGTGACCGCCACCCTGACCAGGGCCGGCTATGCGGTGGAGACCGCGTTCACCGGCGCCGACGCGCTGGCGGCCGCGCGGCAGGCGGTGCCCGACCTCGTGCTGCTGGACCTCGGGCTGCCAGATCTCCACGGGACAGCCGTCCTGCGCGAGCTGCGCGCCCTGCCCGCCTGCCGGAAGGTCCCCGTGCTGGTGCTGACCGGCCGCCACAAGGCCGAGGCCGAGGCCGCGCTCCCCGCCGGGGCCAGCGACTTCCTCACCAAGCCATTCTCGCCCACCGTGCTGGTGCGAACCATCCAGGGCCTGCTGCCTCGGGGTGTCGCCCGGACTCGGCCGGCGTAGCCGGGAGCTTGACGATGGGACGCTGCGTTCTCGTGGTCGAGGATCATCCCGTCAACCTGGAGCTGGTCACCGCGCTCCTGGACAGCCTGCGCTGTCGGGTGCTGCCGGCCACGACCGCCGAGCAGGCGCTCGCGCTGGCGGTCGAGGAGCGGCCCGACCTCATCCTGATGGACCTGCAGCTCCCCGGGATGAGCGGGTACGAGGCGACCCGGCGGCTGAAGGCGGACCCGCGGACGCAGGCCGTCCCGGTGGTCGCGGTCACCGCCCACGCGCTCCGCGCCGACGAGGAGCGCGCCCGGGAGGCCGGGTGCGACGCCTTCCTCACAAAGCCCTTGAACCCTGATCAGTTTCATGAAACGCTGCAGCGGTTCCTCTCGGCGTCATAGCCGCGGGACTGCCGGTGCGAGCCGGAATGGCGGGGCCGTCCGGATGGCGCTCGCCCGGGCGCGACGGGGGGCGGGATGGGCGAGACGATCCTGATCGTGGACGACGATCCGGGCATCCGGGATGCCATCGAGGCGACCCTGCTCTCCGAGGGATACCGGCTGGAGCTGGCCCAGGACGGGCCCACGGCGCTGGCCCGGGCCACGAGCCCGGTGCCCGATCTCGTGCTCCTCGACATCCTGATGCCGCGCATGGACGGCCTGGAGGTGTGCCGGCGGCTGAAGGATGGGCCGATGACGGCGGACGTGCCGGTCATCGTGCTCACCGGCGTGGTGGACGCCACCATCAAGGAGGCCGCGCTCATCAGCGGGGCCGACGACCTCATCGCCAAGCCGTTCCGGCCGGACGACCTGCGGGCCCGGGTCGCCGCCATGCTGAGGGTCCGGCGCCTGCGGCAGGAGCTGGACCGCACCCTGGCGTACCTGCACGAGCTGGAGGCGGCCCGCCGGGCCGAGCGGGAGGGCCTGCGGGGGGCGGGGAGCGTCCGCCTGGAGGCGGCGCCGGCCCCGTCCCTGGCCATCCCCGTGCTCCTGGTGGACGACGAGGTGGTGAGCCGGGAGGTGTTCGGCGATCTCCTGGTGGAGCACGGCTTCCGCGTCTACGCGGCCGCCTCCGGCCCGGAGGCGCTGGAGATCGCCGCCCGGGAGAGGCTGGAGGCCGCGATCGTGGACATCCGCATGCCCGGGATGTCCGGCCTCACCGTGCTGGAGCGGCTGCGGGCGGCCGACCCCGACTTCCCGGTGATCATGCTCACCGGCCACCCCACCTCGCAGGCCGCCATCGCCTCGCTCAAGCTGGGGGCGTCCGACTTCATCGTGAAGGGGCTGGATCACGCGCTGGTCGTGCTGGCGGTACACCGCGCCGTGCGAATCCGGCGCCAGCTCCAGGAGCGCGCGGACGAGATCCGCCGGTTGCGAGCGAGAGTGGTGGAGCTGGAAGGAAAAGCAAACAGGTGACGCGTAACCCGCAAAACGTAAGGAACGAAGAACCGCTCTTGCTCCTTACGTGTTGCGTTTCACGTTTTACGACGCCTCAATCCCCGCCCCCCGACCCCGATCCCGGTCCCGATCCCCGCTCGTCACCGCGCCCGCGGGTGGAACCGCGCGTAGACGTCCTGCAGGTGCGCGCGACTGACGTGGGTGTAGATCTGGGTGGTGGCGATGTCGGCGTGGCCCAGCATGAGCTGCACGGCCCGGAGGTCGGCCCCGCCCTCCAGGAGGTGCGTCGCGAAGGAGTGCCGGAGGGTGTGCGGGCTGACGCGGCGCCGGATCCCCGCCTGGCGCGCGCGGCGCTTCAGGATCTGCCAGAACATCTCCCGCGTGAGGCCGCGGCCGTGGCGGCCCAGGAAGAGGTGCGGGCTGGCCCGCCGGCCCGCCAGGCGGGGCCGGGCGTCCGCCAGGTAGCGCTTCAGGCTCTCCGCCGCCACCTCGCCCAGCGGCACCAGCCGCTCCTTGGACCCCTTGCCGGTCACCCGCACGACGCCCAGGCTGAGGTCCGGGTCCCCGAGCCGCAGGCCCACCAGCTCCGACACACGCAGGCCCGAGGCGTACATGAGCTCCAGCATGGCCTGATTCCGCACCTCGATGGGCGTGCGCGGCGTGGCGGCCAGCAGCCGCTCCACCTCGGCGGCGCTCAGGACGTCCGGGAGGCGCCGCCAGGGCACCGAGGCCTCCACGTGCGCCGTGGGATCCCCGGGCAGGCCGCCCTCGCGGGCCAGGAAGCGGTGGAACTGCCGGATGGCGGAGAGGTGGCGGGCCACCGAGCGGGGACTCAGCCCCGCCTCGCGGAGCGCCAGCAGGTAGCGCGGCACCTCGGCCCGGTCGAGGCCGGCGAGATCCAGCCCGCGGGCCGCGAGGTAGTCCGTGTACCGGGCGAGATCCCGCCGGTAGGCCTCCAGGGTGTTCTGCGCCAGGCCGCGCTCGACGACGAGGTACTCCAGGAAGGGATCCAGGGAGGGATGGCTCATCCCGGCTCCGTGGCGGCCAGGGCCGTGGCTCGGGGGCGGGCGCCCCGGGCCTGCGCGTAGCAGGCGAGGAGGGCCGTCGCGCAGCGCTCGGGCGTGAAGCGCGCGGCCACCTCGCGGGCCCGGCCCGCCAGCCGTCGCCGGCGCTCCGGCGCCTGCCACAGCTCCACGACCGCCCGGGCGTACGCCGCCTCGCTCTCGGCGGTCAGCACCCCGGCCTCGTCCCGCCCGAGGAGATCCTCGGCCGCCTCCGCGCGCACCGCCACCACGGGCAGGCCCGCCGCCATGGCCTCCAGCACGACCAGCCCCTGGGTCTCCGAGGTGGACGCGAACAGGAAGAGGTCGGCCGCCCGGTAGTAGGCGGCGGTGGCCGCATGGGGGACCTCGCCCAGGAACTGGACGCGCCCGGCCAGGCCCAGCCGGCCGGCCAGCCCGGCGAGGCGAGGCCGGTCGTCCCCGTCGCCCAGGAGCACGAGGCGCGCCTGGGGCACCGCGGCCAGCACGCGGGCGAAGGCGCCCAGCAGGAACGCCTGGTTCTTCTCGGGGGCCAGCCGCCCGACCGAGAGGCAGAGCGGCCGGTCCGCCGGGAGTCCGAGGGCCGCCCGGTGCGCTCGCCAGGCCCCCGGCTCCGCAGGCGGAAGGGGCGGCACGCCCGTCGGCACCACGGCCACGGGTGCCCGGACCCCCCGGGCCCTGAGCATCCGCGCCACGCCGGGCGCCGGCGCGACCACCAGGTCCGCCCGGTTCGCGAAGCGGAGCGCGCGGCGGAGGGCGAGCCGTCCGGCCAGCCGGCCCGGCCCCGGGCAGTAGTGGCCGTACCGCTCGTAATGCGTGTGGTACGTGAAGACCAGCGGCCGGCCGGCGCGTCGCGCCCACCGGGCCGCCGCCGCCCCCAGGAGGAAGGGGTGCTGGGCGTGGAAGATGTCCAGGTCGAGCTGCCGCACGGCGCGCGCCGTCCCCGGCCACCAGGGCGCCGGCAGCACGTAGGCGTGGTGGGTGGGGGCGCGGAGCCCCGGGACCCGGAGACAGCCGGCCTCCGGTGGCTCCCCGCCGTAGCGCGGGGCCACCACCGCCACCTCGTGGCCGGCCTGGCGGAGCGCCTGGGCCGTGGTCCAGACCGCCGTGGCCAGGCCGTTCGCCAGCGGCCGGTAGTTGTTGGTGAACAGGCCGATGCGCATGCGAAAAGACTAGCACGTAAAACATAAAACGTAACAAGAACCTGAACGCGAGCCCGGTGCTGGTTCCCTACGTTTTACGTTTCACGTCTTCCGTTACTTCCGTGTCACCGGCGTGTGCGCGATCGGGAGCCCCAGCGCCAGCTTGCCCTGCGTGTAGAGCTGGGCCGTGGCCATCAGGAAGTAGTGGTGCAGGTTGATGGGGGAAAAGACCAGCCGGAACCACTCCCCGAACTTCCGGGCGCGCCGCCAGCGGCGGGGCGTCGGCTGGTAGATGATCGGCTGCATGGTGTGCGGGACGACCACCATCCCGAGGAGCGTGGCGGCGGTGAGGACGATCGTCTGGAAGACGAGGTTGAAGGCGGCCATGGGGCTCACGCACAGGCTCTTGCCGGCCAGCTTCAGGGCCAGGACGTCCGGCGAGACGAAGATGGGGGCCGGCCACAGCTCCTTCACGCAGGGGCTGATCCAGGAAATGAGGATGAGCTGGGCCGGCAGGAGGACGGTCAGGGGCGGCATGGCGTTGGCCAGGAGCGCGCGGATCGCCAGGAAGGTCTTGGCGCGGACGAGCCCGAACCGCTCGTTGGTCTTGCGCCGATACCGCACCACGAACTTCGCGTCCACGGCGCCCCGGGCCCAGCGCGCGATCTGCCCCCAGGACTCGCGGGTGGTCAGCGGCGCCTGCCCCCAGGTGGGCAGCTTCAGCGGCGCCACCCGGTAGCCCTCCATCACGACCTTGTAGCGGAACTGCATGTCCTCGTTGTGGCGGTTGGGCTCGAAGTAGTCCACGTCCTGGAACGCGGCGAGGTCCACGCTGGTGCCGGGGCCCAGGACGAGGTAGTCCCCGCGGGTCTGCATCTTCCCCATCTGGTAGAGCACGAAGCCCGTGTTGTGCAGGCGGGGCAGCATGGGGACCTTCCAGTAGTTGGCCGTGTACGTGGTGAGCGACTGGAGCACCACGCCGCGCAGGCCGGCCCGGCGGGCCGCCGCGTCCTCCTCGGCGTGCGTGAGGTCGCGGAGCGCCAGGTCCTGGGGGTGCAGGATGGTGTCGGCGTCGATGATCAGCACCTTCACGCCGCCGGGGCCCGGGCGGAAGTCGCCCTGCGCCACCCGCGCCGACAGCCAGCGGCCCGCCGTGCTCACCGAGGTGGCCTTGCACTTCACGGGGAGGCCGGCGGCGGGGTACACGAACGGGGCCACCTGCATGCGCCCGGCGAACGCCGGGACGATCTCCCGCAACTGCTCCAGGGTCACGCGATCCTCGGCCTCCACGATGGGGATGAGCGTGACCAGCGACCGCGGGTAGCGCAGCCGCTCCACGGACCGGAAGGTCTGGGCCAGCACGTGCCGGTTCCCCTCGTCCTTCAGGGGCATGAAGATGGCGTAGTGGCTCAGCGGAAGGTCGCGCGCGCGGACCCGACCCAGCCAGTCGACCTCCAGGTTGGCCAGGATGGCCTGCCGCGTCTTGTGCGCCCGCACCAGGTTCAGGATGAGGAAGCCCACCCAGAAGCAGATGAAGAGAAAACGGAACAGCTCGGCGGGAAACGGATCCCGCAGCAGGTAGCGGAGCAGGGGGTAGACCGCCAGCAAGAGGAGGGTCGTGACGAGCGGCGCCACGTCCAGCAGGCGATCCGCGGCGCGCCGCAGGGGCGAGCCGGAGACGTCCGAGGGCGACTGGCCAAAAAAAATGGCTCGCCCGGCAACCCCGGCCGCCGGGCGAGCCATGGAGGAGCTGTCCGGGGCCTCGGCAGCCCCGGGGGAGATCCCGGCCATGGCGGAAGACTCACTGGCCCGGCGACGCCCCCGGCGACTCCAGGAGCAGCGTCACGGGACCATCGTTCACGGACTCGACCTGCATCACGGACTGGAAGCGACCCGACTTCACTAATAGACCCTGGCCCGCGAGATTGTCAACGAATTTCTCGAACAGCGGCCGGGCCTGGGCCGCGGGCGCGGAGGCGTCAAAGCCGGGCCGGCGGCCTTTCCGCGCATCCCCGTACAGCGTGAACTGGGAGACGGCCAGCACCTCGCCGCCCGCCTCGCGGATGGAGCGGTTCAGCCTGCCCGCCGCGTCCTCGAAGATCCGCAGGTTGGCCACCTTCTCCGCCATCCAGGCGAGGGCGGGCGGCTGGTCGTCGCGGCGGAAGGCGACGTACAGGAGCAGGCCCGGACCGATGTCCGCCACCCGCTGGCCGCCCACCTGCACGGCGGCGCGCGCCACCCGCTGGACCAGGACCCGCATGCGCTTCCCCTCCTCCCAGACGGCCGCGCCCCCGGGCGACCCGGGGGCGCGTGCTCGGCGACGGCCGGCGGGGCTAGCGGCGCGCCACGGACGGGGTGCGCGGCGCCGGCTCCCCGCGCCTCTCGGGCGGCGCCACGCGCAGGACCTGGCCCAGGCGCAGGCCGGTCTTCTTCCCCAGCCTGTTCCACTGCCGCAGATCCTCGAGCGCCACGCCGTACATCCGGGCGATCCCGCCGAGGCTCTCGCCCTTGCCGACCCGGTGCCGCACGATCCGGTTGCCGCGCGCCGGCCCCGCGTCGGCCCGT
>JBHGAX010000064.1:0-19142 GCA_041946635.1 Methylomirabilales bacterium (SeqCode) | reverse complement strand
GGCTCTGTGCGAGACGGTACCCGGTCAGGCGCCGGACTTGGCGAGCGACACGGCAACCGCGCGGCGCTTCAGCGCTCGCCGGGCCCAGTCGGCTGCGCGGATGCCGAGCAGCAAGGCGAGAATGGCGGCATAGAGGTACTGATCGTTGCGGCCCACCTTGGCCAGCCAGAGGAAATGCAGGGCCGCCAGGACGCCGGCGACGTAGACCAGCCGGTGCAGGCGTCGCCAGGCCGTGCCGCCGAGGCGCTTGATCATGGCCTTCGTGGAGGTGAGCGCCAGGGGAAGCATGGCGGCGAGCGCCAGCATGCCCACCGTGATGTAACGCCGCTTGACAAGGTCGGCCGCCATCTGGTCCCAGTTGAAGAAGTGATCCAGCAGGATCCACACGCCGAAGTGCAGGCAGGCATAGAAGAACGCCAAGAGCCCCAGGAGCCGGCGAAAGGCGGTGGGCCACGCCACGCCGACCACCAGCCGCACCGGTGTGAGCGCCAGGGCCACGAGCAGGAGCCGGAACGTCCACTGCCCCAGCCAGTTGGTGACGAAGCTGATCGGATTGGCGCCCAGATCGTCCGTCACCACCTTCCCGACCAGCACCGCCAGCGGGAGGAGGCAGAGGATCCAGACAATCGACTTGGCGACAATGCGGGTTCGGCGTGTCATCGGTGTTCAAACGGAACGCGTAATACGTAATACGTGACCTTCGGCACGAGTCCTCGTTACGTGTTACGCGTTACGAGTGTTCAGTAATACTTCTTCAAATCCATCCCCGCGTACAGCGAGGCCACCTGGTCGGCGTAGCCGTTGAACATCAGCGTCTTCCGGCGGAGGAATTCGCCGATGCGGCGCTCCGTGGCCTGGCTCCAGCGCGGATGATCGACCTGGGGGTTCACGTTCGAGTAGAAGCCGTACTCGTGGGGCGCCGCCTTCTCCCAGGCCGTCTTCGGCTGGTCCGGCACCAGGCGGATCCGCACCAGCGACTTGGCGCTCTTGAAGCCGTACTTCCACGGCACGACCACCCGGACGGGCGCGCCGTTCTGGTTGGGGAGCACCTGGCCGTACATCCCGACCGTGAGGAGCGTGAGCGGGTGCATGGCCTCGTCCAGGCGCAGGCCCTCGACGTAGGGCCACTCGAGGGAGGAGAGATTGAAGAGGCTCGGCTTCTGGCCGGGCATCTGCTCGGGATCCTGCAGCGTGGTGAACTCGACGAACTTCGCCGTGCCGGTCGGCTCCACCTGCTTCAGCAGGCTGGCCAGCGGGAAGCCGATCCACGGGATGACCATGGACCAGCCCTCCACGCAGCGGAGCGAGTAGACGCGCTCCTCCAGCGGGAACTTGAGCAGGTCCTCGATGTCGTAGGTCCTGGGCTTGTGGACCTCGCCCTCGACCTTCACCCTCCACGGCCGGGTCTTCAGGGTGTGGGCCAGCCGGGCGGGATCCTCCTTGTTCACGCCGAACTCGTAGAAGTTGTTGTAGGTGGTGGCCGCCTCGAACTTGGTCGGCTTGTCACTGATGCTGAACGCCTCGTTCCGGCTGGCTTTGAGCGGCGGCGCCGCCGGCGCAGCAGCGGCCGCGGCCGCGCGCTCGGGCCAGATCGCGAGGGCGGCCGCGCCGACCATGAACTCCCGGCGGTTCAGGTAGAGCCGGTACTCCGTGATATCCGACGCCCGAAACATCGGCGCGCGCCCGATGAGCATTGCCCCCTCCACAAAGAACATGTGAATCGCCAAGGCGCCAAGAGCGCCAAGGACTGAAGGACTGAAAGGTCCAGTCGGCTCTTCTTGGCGACCTCGGCGTCTTGGCGGTGCGTGTCCTTAGCGCTTTTCCCCGAACGGCTCACCCGTCGCGGCCTGCTCGGGCGGGCCGCCTTCCCACGACATGTTCTGCTCCGCCTCGCGCACCTGGCGCGCCTCGGCCGGCAGCTCCGGCTCCGCCGGCGGCAGGAGCAGGATGAAGTTCATCATGCGGCCGGTGCGGCCCCGGTCGGCGCGGTGGGAGAAGAACAGGTCGCGCCGGCACGCGGTGCACAGCCCGACGTCCTCGATGCGCTCGCCGGTCAGGCCGGCCTCCAGGAGGATTGCCCGGTTCAGGCCGGGCAGATCCGCCCGCCAGTATCCCGGCCCGTCCGCCTCCAGGTGGCGGCCGCCCGATGCCACGCCGGCGGCGAGCTGCTCCTGCACCGGGCGGTCGACCTGGTAGCAGCAGCGCCGGATGGCCGGCCCGATGGCTGCCCGGCAGTCCGCCGGGCGGGTGCCGTACGTCCGCGCCATGGCCTCCACCGCCCGCGCCGCGATCCGCGCCGCCGTCCCTCGCCAGCCGGCGTGCACCGCGGCCACGGCGCGCCGGGCCGGGTCCTGGATCAGGATCGGCACGCAGTCCGCGGTGGAGACGACCAGCGCCAGGCCGGGCAGGTTGGTGATGGTGGCGTCCGCCTCGACCGGCTCGTGGATGAGCGAGAACGGAAACCCCGGGCGGCGGGTGGCGGGCTCATCGATGACCAGCACCCGCTCGCCGTGCACCTGCTTCACGCGGACGACGTGGTCCGGCTCGATGCCGAAGCGGCCGAAGAAGCGCCGCCGATTCTCCTGCACGGCCGCCGGGTCATCCCCCACGCTCTGCCCCAGGTTCAGCGTGTCGAAGGGCGGACGGCTCACACCCCCCTGGCGCGTGCTGAAGGCGTGCACGACGGGGCCGTGCAGGACCGCGGCCTGCACGATGGTGGCCGCCTCGGGGATGGCTCGAACGCTGCCGGTCATGCCGTGGCCTCCGCGTCCATGGCGCGCCGGTACTCGGCCTCCAGCCGCCCGCGATCGGCGCCCACGTCCAGGTGGTCCCAGGGGAAGCGCTCGTGGAGGGGGCGCGCCCGCGCGGCGTAGAAGTCGCCGTTCCGCGGCCACTCCCGGAACGCCTTGCGCCACTCCCCCTTGTGATGCAGCGCGAGGCCGAGGAGGTCCGCCACGTGCCGGTCGCCCCGCGCCAGGACCGCCTGGAGGTAGGCCCACTTGGGCACGTCGTGCGTGAAGCGGATGCCGGCCTTGCGGAAGCCGCGGCGCAGCCGGTCCAGGCTCTCCTCCAGCCGTTTCACCTCCGCCATCCCGCACCACTGGAAGGGCGTCCAGGGCTTGGGGACGAAGCAGCTCACGCCCACGGTGACGTCCGGCGCGGCGGTCGCCTGGCGCCGTGCGCGCAGCAGCCGGTGGCGCACCTGCTTCGCCAGCTGCATGATCCCGTCCACGTCCTCGTCCGTCTCGGTCGGCAGCCCCAGCATGAAGTAGAGCTTCAGCGCAGCAAGCCCCGCGTCGGCCGCCCGCTCCGCGGCCCGGCAGATCTGGTCGTCCGTCAGCCCCTTCCGGATGACGGCGCGCAGGCGGTCCGTGCCCGCTTCGGGTGCCAGGGTGATGGTGCGGGTCCCGCTCCCCACCAGGGCCTGCAGCAGCTCCGTGGTGAGTCGGTCAGCGCGCAGCGAGGAGACGCCCGCGGTCATGCCGCGGGCCCGCAGCCCGGCCAGCAGCTCCTCGAGCCACGGGTAGTCGGAGAGGCAGGCCCCCACCAGCCCGACCCGCGGTCCTCCGGATGCCAGCGCGTCCGCGGCGGCCAGGACCGCCTCCAGGTGGCGGTGGCGCACGGGGCGGTAGATCTCGCCCTCCAGGCAGAACCGGCAGCCGCGGCCGCAGCCGCGGCCCACCTCGATGAGGCCCATGTCGCCGAACTCGGTGTCCGGCGTCCGCACCGCGCTGATGGTCTGGACCGTATCCGGCTGCCGCAGGATGCGCTTCCGCACGGGCAGCGGCGCGCCGCCCTGGGGCAGCACGCCGGCCACCGTGCCGTCCGGCTGCTCCCGGACGGTGTAGCGCCCGGGGACGTAGACGCCCTCGATGTCCAAGAGCTCGCGGAAGAACGCCTCCCGGGCCGTGGCCGCGTCCGGCCCGGCTTCGCGCAGGGCGCGCCAGCGGCTGAAGACCTCCGGCCCCGACTCCTCCCCCTCCCCCAGGAAGACCCAGTCGAGAAACGGGGCCAGCGGCTCCGGGTTCGACCAGGCGCAGACGCCCCCCATGCTGACCAGCGGGTGGCCGGGCCCCCGCTCCTCGGCCCGCAACGGGATGCCGGAGAGCTGCAGGATCCGCAGCAGGTGCAGGTAGTCGTTCTCGTAGGTCGTGGAGAAGGCGATGCAGTCGAACGCGCTCAGCGGCCGCTGCGACTCCAGGCTGAGCACCGGGGCGGCCAGCCGCTCGTGCTCGGCCAGCTCGTCCGGCAGGAAGGCGCGCTCGCAGACCAACCGCCAAGACCGCCAAGAATTGAAGGTCCAGAAGCCGCGGCCCTCCCCCGGAGGGCCGCGGCCATATTTGGTTCCGTTGGCGTCTTGGCGCCTTGGCGGTTAATTTATTCTGGGAGGCCCGGCGGCGACGCGCTGCAGGATGCCGGCGAGGTCCTTGACGGTGGCGGTGCGCGGGTTGTTCTTCAGGAGGCGCTGGTTGCCGAAGGCCTCCTCGGCCAGGCCGGGGATGCCGTCCTGGGTGACGCCCACCGCGCCGAGCGTCTGCGGCAGGCCCAGGTCGCTCACCAGGCGGTGGACGGCCAGGCTGGCCCGGTGCGCCGCCTCCCGCCCGGACAGGCCGGCCACCGGCTCGCCCAGGGCGGCCGCGACGCGGGCGAACTGCTCGGTGGCCGCCATCTCGTTCCACTCCATCACGTACGGCAGGAGCAAGGCATTCGCCACCCCGTGCGCCACGTTGTGCCGGCCGCCCATGGCCATGGCGATGGCGTGCACGGCCCCCAGGAAGCCGTTGGCGAACGCGAGGCCTGCCAGGAGACTGGCGGAGGCCATGTGGCGGCGAGCCTCCAGGTCCGCCCCGTTGGCCACGGCGCGCCGCAGGAAGCGGCCGATGAGCGACACGGACTCCAGGGCCAGCGGCAGCGTGAGGGGCTGGGCGTTCACCGACACGTAGGTCTCGATGGCGTGGGTGAGGGCGTCCATGCCGGTGGAGGCGGTGATCCCGGGCGGGGCCGTGAGCGTGAGGAGCGGGTCCACGATGGCCACGCGGGCCACGATGTGCGGGCTCACGATGCCCTTCTTCATGCGCCCGCCGTCCGGCTTCACGTCGGTCAGGATGCAGTTCGGCGTCACCTCGCTCCCCGTCCCCGACGTGGTGGGCAGCAGGATCAGGGGCAGCCCGGGCTGCGGCACGTTCCGCACGCCCCACATCGCGGCCAGCGGGACGGCGTTGCCCAGGACGGCGGCGACCGCCTTGGCGATGTCCATGGGGCTCCCCCCGCCCAGGCCGACCACCAGGTCCGGCCCGTACGGGCGGGCGAAGTCGGCCGCGCGCCGGGCGGTGGCGACCATGGGGTCGGGCTCGACAGCATCGAAGACCTCGACCTTGAGCCCGGCGCCCGCGAGCGCCGCCTCGGCCCGCGCCACCGCGTCGGTCGCCCCGCGCAGCACGCGGTCGGTGACGAGGAGCGCCCGGCGCGCTCCCAGCGCCGCCGCCTCCGTCCCGAGCGCCGAGGCGCAGCCGTCCCCGGTGATGATCCGGGGAGGAGTCATGAATTCCTGCATGATGTCCCTCCAGGGGGGAGTCGCGAGCATCGAGTCAGCGCCGACCGTATCGTACATGGCACTCGCCATTGCGGCGGGGGACTCGTGCACTCGTCAGGCCGCTTGCCTCACGTACGCCCCAAGCCAAGTTCCCGTCGGATCCCCTCGGCGAGCCACTCCCGGATGAGGGTCTGATACGGAATGGCCTTCATGGTCGCAATCTTCCGCAAGGCATGGATCTGTGCCGCGTCCAACTTGATGGACAGATTCTGCAGGCGTCGTGCGCGCTGCCCCCTGAGTATGGCCCGACGCAGCTCGTCATCCAGAGCGAACTCGACCGGCCCCTCCTCGATCTCTCGGAGTACGCCTCGTCGGTCATAGTATTTCGGCAAGTCCTCTTGGACTCGGCCCGGCCGCCGCGCCATATTCACGTCCTCCGTTGCCGCTGGTAGTACCGGCGTTCCGCGCCATCCATGTCCCATCCTGTGATCACCCGCGCCAGCCCGCCGCCTTTCACCTCGAAGACCACGACCACGAGCCGACCCGCGTGCGTCGGACCGAATGCGACGTAATGTCCTCGCTTCGTCCTGCGATAAAGCGGCGAGGCCGCGAAGACTTCCTCTGCTTCCTCTGGCTCGATGCCATGGCCGAGGGTCAGGTGCACCACATTGGCTTCGTCCCACTCGAAGTCGGAGATCCGCATGCGGCGCCTCTGGCCTGGTAATACATTAGATTACCCGCCACCCCTGTGTCAAACCGCCACACAGGCTCGGCTGCCTTTTCGTAGCCATGCAGTTCTCAGAAGCTCGTAACGGTGAGGAGTGCGAGGGAGGGAATCTGCGGGTCCCCGGGAGATCGCTCAGAGGCTCCGGTCATCCCGAAGGCGCGGCCACCGGCCGGCTCAGCACCTGCTCCGCGTAGAGCGCGCCCTCGGGCGTCTCCTCGTGCTTGAAGAAGACGAACACGTCCTTGCCGGCCGCCAGCAGCGCGTCCGCCCGCGCCCGCGCGGCGGCAACTTCCTCGGCCGTGTACTCGGGCTTGCGCAGCCGGAAGTACACGAAGTCCGCGGTGACCACCTCCGGCACCTCCAGCGTCTCGGACTCCGCCACGCAGAGCGCGACGTTGCGCTCGGCCAGCAGCGCGTAGACCGGCTCGGTGAGCCAGGATTCGTGGCGGAACTCGAAGGCGCACCGCGGCTCGGGCGGGAGGAGCGCCAGGTAGTCGCGCAGCAGGGCCACGTCGCCGCGGCACTGCGGCGGCAACTGGAAGAGCACCGGCCCGAGGCGCCCGGCGTCCCCGAGCGGCCGGATGGAATTCAGGAATGCCTCGGTGGGCTCGGCCGCGTTCTGCAGGCGGCGCAGGTGCGTGATGCGCTCGTGGGCCTTCAGCGCGAACCGGAAGCCGGGCGGCGTGGCGGCGATCCAGTTCGCCAGGGTGGTGGCCGCCGGCATGCGCCGGAAGGTGTAGTTGATCTCCACGCAGTTCAGACGCGTGGCGTAGTGCTGCAGGAACTTGGCTTGCGGCAGCTTGGCCGGGTAGAAGCGCGGCTTCCAGGACGGATAGGCGAAGCCCGAGGTGCCGGCGAAGAGCTGGGCCATGATCCCCTCCTCGCCCCACATGGTATGCGCCGAAGCCGCCCGCGGCAACCGGCGCGGCTCGCCTTCTTGACACGGGACCTGGTTCGTCTTACCATGAGTAAGACGTTGTCCGGGTAGGATCGAAGAGGAGGCGATCGATGCCCAGCTCGACCATGAGCAGCAAGGGCCAGACGGTGATCCCGAAGGCCATCCGCCAGCGACTGGGCCTCCGGCCCGGCGATGCCCTGGACTTTGTCGTCCAGGACGATGGCGACGTCGTGATCCGCCCGGCGCTGGAGGATGTGCGGCGGCTGAAGGGCGCGCTGCGGCGGGCGGGTCGCCGCGCCGTGGCGGTCGCCGAGATGAACCGGGTCATCCGCGCGCGTCGGGGACGGCCATGAAGGGCCTGGATACCGACGTGCTGGTCCGGTATCTCACCCAGGACGATCCGCGGCAGGCGGCGATTGCGGCCGAGGCCATCGAGCAGGCGGCGGCCAAGGGCGAGAAGATGCTCATCCAGCCGCTGGTCTTGTGCGAGCTGGTATGGGTGCTGGAGACCGCCTACGAATTCGCCAAGGCCGAGATCGTGAACATCCTCGAGCAGATCGTCCGGACGCGCGAGTTCGAGGTCGCCGAAAAGGACGGCATCTGGCAAGCCCTCGAGGACTACCGAACCGGCAGAGCCGACTTCTCGGATTACTACCTCGGCCGGGCCAATGAACGGGCTGGGGCAGCGCAGACGCTCACCTTCGATAAGGCGCTGAAAGGGAGCAGCCGCTTCCGCCTGCTGGTGGGCTAGCGGGGGGGGAGCCGCCGTCGCGGGGTGAAGCAAGGGGCGCCCGGCCCCGCAAGCGCGTGGCGAGGATGCTGCCGGAGGGAGAAGCGGGCAGCGGCATTGACGCTACGTCAGCCGAGGGTGTGGGTCAAGCGAAGGCAACCGCATGTTCAAGGAACCAAGTCAATACCCCCGGGAGGCCGCGAAGAGGGTCTCGACGTAGTGCATGTCGGCGAAGTGCTCATCCTGTCTTTTCGGATGTCCACGGGCACCCGGCACGACACAAAGGCTTCAGGCCACTGTTCTCCGCCACTTGTTCCGTAGGCTATGGCGGTCCCGAACCGCCGACCCGCTGTCCCGGCAGACTGTCGAGGAGCAGGAAGCCGCCCCTCCGTGTCAACACTTGGCACTGAGTCCAGCACGGCCCCTCGGCGCCGTGCGGGCGCGAGGGGCCGCGGGTGAGCCGAGGGCGTTCAGTCCGCCTGGCGGCGGAGGAAGGTCGGGATGTCCAGGACCTCCTCGCTCAGGTCCTCCAGCGGGAGCTGCGAGCCCACCACCTTGCGGCCGCGGCGCAGGTAGCCGCCGCGATCGGCGGGCGGCGCGGCCGGCGCGGCCTTGGGCGTGTAGGTGCGCAGGTCGGTGATCCGGGGCGTCTCCTCCCCCAACCCGCCGGCGGCGGCCACCGCCTGGATCTCCTCGTGCTCCCCGGAGTCGAAGCCGGTCGCGATCACGGTGACCCGCACCTGGTCGTCCATGTCGTCGTCCAGCACGTCGCCGAAGATGATGTTCGCGTCCGCGTCCACCAGGTCGTGCACGATCTTGGAGGCCTCGTTCAGCTGGTAGATGGGCAGCGTGGAGGCGTGGGTGAAGTTCAGCAGCACGCCGCGCGCGCCCTTGATGGAGACGTTCTCCAGCAGCGGGCTGTTGATGGCCTTCTGCACCGCGTCCACCGCCGCGCTCTCGCCGGGCGCCTCGCCGATCCCCATCATGGCCATGCCGCGCTCGGACATGACCGTCCGCACGTCGGCGAAGTCCACGTTGATGTAGCCCGGCTTCACGATGATGTCCGCGATGCCCTGGACCGCCTGCCGCAGCACGTTGTCGGCCATGGCGTAGGCCTCGCGCACGCCGGTGTTCTTGTTGGCGTGGCTGATGAGGCGCTGGTTCGGAATGATGATCAGGCTGTCCACCGAGGCGCGCAGCTCCTCCAGGCAGCGGTCCGCCTGGTCCATGCGCCGCTTCCCCTCGAAGATGAAGGGCTTGGTCACCACCCCCACGGTGAGGATCTCCATCTCCTTGGCGAGGTTCGCGATGATGGGCGCGGCGCCGCCGCCGGTCCCGCCCCCGAGGCCGCAGGTCAGGAACACCATGTCGGCGCCCTGGAGGTGCTGCAGGATCCGGTCGGTGTCCTCGATGGCGGCCTTGCGGCCCTTCTCCGGATCGGCGCCGGCGCCGAGCCCCTTGGTCAGCTTCTCCCCGATCTGGAGCTTTGACTCTACCGGCGAGTGACGGAGGGCCTGAGCGTCGGTGTTCACCACGATGAACTCCACGCCGTGCATGCCGGACGCGATCATGCGCCCCACGGCGTTGGATCCGCCGCCCCCGATGCCAATCACCTTGATGTTGGCCATCTTCTCCGGCTCCATCTCCAGGCTGATCGCCATGCGCCGTCCCCCTTGTCGCCCACAGGTCCACCGCCCTACCGCTAGAAAATTTCTCCAAACCACTCCT
This sequence comes from Methylomirabilales bacterium (SeqCode), assembly GCA_041946635.1. Taxonomy (GTDB): domain Bacteria; phylum Methylomirabilota; class Methylomirabilia; order Methylomirabilales; family 2-02-FULL-66-22; genus 2-02-FULL-66-22. The sequence goes on along the minus strand of JBHGAX010000064.1, from coordinate 9,526 downwards.
TCATCCGGGCAATCACCTTGTCGAAGATGTTGCGGTCCGTCACCTGGCGGAACTTGCGGCGCGTCCGGTGCGCGGCGCCGTAGATGGTCAGGCCCACGCCCGTGGCGTACATCGGGTTGCTGATGACGTCCGTGAGCCCGCCGACCCCCCGGGGCACCCCGCGGCGCACCGGCATGTCGAAGATCTGCTCCGCCAGCTCGGGCATGCCCTCCATGATGGACGAGCCGCCCGTCACGATGCCGCCGCCGTTGATGCGGCCCGTGTAGCCCGCGCGCCGCACCTCCCGGTCCACCAGGGAGAACAGCTCGTCCACGCGCGGCTGGATGATCTCGCAGAGCGTCTGGCGCGACAGCACCCGGGGCCGGCGTCCCCCCACGCTCGGCACCTCGATCTTGTCGTCGCCGCGGATCATGGAGGCCAGCGCGCAGCCGTACTTCCGCTTGAGCGACTCGGCCTCGGGCCGCGGCGTGCGGAGGCCGATGGCGATGTCGTTGGTCAGCATGTCGCCGCCCACGGCCAGCACGGCCGTGTGGTAGATGCTGCCCTCCACGAAGACCGCCACGTCCGTGGTCCCGCCGCCGATGTCCACCAGGATGCAGCCCAGCTCCTTCTCCTCGGGCGTGAGGGTGGCCTCGGAGCTGGCCAGCTGCTGCAGCACGATGTCCTGCACCTCCAGCCCGGCCTTGTTCGCGCACTTCACGATGTTCTGCGCCGACGCCACCGCGCCGGTCACGATGTGGACCTCGGCCTCCAGGCGGGTGCCCGACATGCCGCGCGGCTCCTTGATCCCGCCCTGGTCGTCGATGATGAACTCCTGGGGGAGGATGTGGATGACCTCGCGGTCCACGGGCAAGGCCACCGCCTTGGCGGCGTCGATGACCCGCTCCACGTCCTGCTGGGTGACCTCGTGGTTCTTGCCGGCGATGGCGATCACGCCCCGGCTGTTGATGCCCTTGATGTGCCCGCCGGCGATGCCCACGAAGGCCGAGCGGATCTCCACCCCGGCCATCAGCTCGGCGTCCTCCACCGCCCGGCGCACCGAGTCCACGGTGGCGTCGATGTTCACCACCACGCCCTTCCGCAGGCCGCGCGAGGGGCTCTGCCCCACGCCGATGATGTCCACCGTCCCCTCGGGGCTCACCTCGGCCACGATGGCGCACACCTTGGTGGTCCCGATGTCCAGCCCCATCACCAGGCCGCTATCCTTGGCCACGGCCGACCTCCCTGCGCAGCAAGGTGAACACCACGCGGTCGCGAAAGCGCAGGTCCACCTGCGCGAAGTCCGCCAGGCGCTGGCCGCTGGCGGCGAGGGCGGCGCCCATGCGCCGCAGCTGCCCCGCCAGGTCCTGCGCCCGGAGCCGGATGGTCGGCATCTGCTCGCCCAGGTTCACCACGTAGGTGCCGTCGCCCACCATGGCGATCTCGTGGGCCGTCTCGCCCTGGAGGGCGTTCGCCACCTGGAACTGGCGCCACACCGCCAGGCCCTGGGCCACGTCCATGGCTACCACCCGCTCCCCGGGCCGCACGTGCGTCCGGCCGGCGGCGCGCAGGACGGGCAGCGTCGGCAGGTCGTCCGCGGCCAGTTCCGCCAGGATCACCCCGTCCGCGCTCAGCAGGTAGCGGCGATCGGAAACGAACACCGCCTCCGGGACGCGCTCCACCACCTGGATGATCAGGGACAGGGGGAGCTGCCGCCGCACCCGGGCCTCCCTGATCCAGGGATTCGCGCGCACGCGCCGGCTCAGCGCCTCCAGGTCCACCTCCAGGAGACTGGCGCCGGGCGGGAGTCCCAGCCCGCGCACCACCTCCTCGCTCGCCACCTGCAGGTTCCCCTCCACGCGGATCTCGGCCACCGCGAAGTAGGGCAGCCGGATGAAGCGCTTGTAGCCTTCCCAGGCCCCGAGTGCGATGCCGGCCGCCAGCAGCGCCACGAGCCCGCCCTTGCAGGCCACCCCCAGGAACGGCAGCGCGGCCCGGCGGCGGCCACCGCGGCGCGGGGAGGCGGGCTGTGAGTAATCGTGAATCATCGGTCACTCAACACGTAATCCGTGCCTCGTAACTCGTAACAAACAGCGCGCGCCCCCTGCGCCTTTCCGCCCCGGCGCCCCTGCGCCTCTCCGTGACTCTCGGCCCCCGGCCCCCGACACTCGGCCGCTCTCGGCTAGGCTCTCGGCTCCAGGCTCTCGGCTCTCTCCTCCCCGATCACCCGGATCTCCAGCTCCAGCTCCACCCCGGCGCTCTCCCGGACCCGCTGTCGGGCCAGCGCCACGAGGGCCAGGACGTCCGCGGCCCGCGCGCTCCCCAGGTTCACGATGAAGTTGCCGTGCTTGGCGGAGATCATGGCGCCGCCGAGGCGCGTGCCCTTCAGGCCGGCCTGCTCCACCAACCGGCCGGCGAAGTCCCCGGGTGGGTTCTTGAAGATGGACCCGGCCGACCGGAACTGCACCGGCTGGCCGGCGTTGCGCTGCACCAGGTAGGCGGACATCTGCCGCCGGATGGCCGAGGGGTCGCCCGGCGCGAGGCCGAAGGCGGCGGCGACGACCACCGAGCCCGGCGGCAGCCCGGACGAGCGGTAGCGGTAGGGAATGGCCGCGCGGGGGACCCGCTGGTGCGCGCCCTCCGCCGTCACGAGCTCCACCTCGGTCACGCGCTCGTCCACCGCCCCGCCCCACGCGCCCGCGTTGCCCCACACCGCGCCCCCCACCGTCCCCGGGACGCCGCTCAGGATCTCGAGCCCCGTCAGGCCGCACTTCATGCAAAAGGCCAGCAGCCGGCTGATCCGCACGCCGGCGCCCGCGCACACCGCGCGGTCCCGGCGCTCCAGCCGGTCGAAGGCGGTGAGCCGGATCACGATCCCCCGGATGCCGCCGTCCCGGATCAGGGTGTTGCTGCCGCCGCCCAGCACGTGGACCGGCAGGTGCTCCTCCCGCGCGAAGGCGAGGACCGCCTGCAGATCCTCCAGGTCGGCCGGCGCGACGAGGAGCGCGGCCGGCCCCCCGATGTTGAAGGAGGTGAGGCGGGCCACGGGGGCGTCCGCCTCCACCCGCCCCCGCACGCGGGGGCGGAGCTTCTCCGCCAGCCCCTCGTGCACGGAGGCGATCACGCCGCCGCCCCCTGCAGCCGCCGGAGGATCTCCTCGCCCACCTTCCAGACGTCTCCGGCGCCCAGCGTGAGGATCATGTCGCCCGGCTGCGCCGCGCCCACCGCCGCCGCGGCCAGGTCCTCTTTCTGCGGCACGAAGGTGACGTTCCGGTGCCCGTGCTGCGCCACCCCGTCCGCGATCTGCCGGCCGCTCACCCCCGGCAGGGGGGCCTCGCCCGCGGGGTAGATCTCCGTCACGAGGAGCACGTCCGCCTCGTAGAAGGCGGTGACGAACTCCTTGAGGAGCGCCTGCGTGCGGGTGTAACGGTGCGGCTGGAAGCAGACGATGAGCCGGCGCCCGAAGCCGCGCTTGGCCGCGTTCAGCGTGGCCTGGATCTCGGTGGGGTGGTGGCCGTAGTCATCCACCACCGTGACGCCGCCGGCCTCGCCGCGCACCTGGAAGCGCCGGTCCACGCCGCCGAACTCCGCCAGGGCGTCGCGGATGGTGGCGAAGTCCATCTCCAGGTCCAGGCCCACGGCGATGGCCGCCAGCGCGTTGTAGACGTTGTGCAGCCCGGGCACCTGCAGGCGGACCCGGCCCAGCGGCTCGGCCTTCCAGCGGACGTCGAAGGTGGTCGCCATGCCGGTGAAGGCCATGCCCTCGGCCTGGAGGTCCGCCTGGGCCCGCAGCCCGTAGGTCACGAACCGCTTCTCCACGCGCGGGAGGAGCGCCTGGATGTTCTCCTGGTCCAGGCACAGCACCGCCAGCCCGTAGAAGGGCACCTTGTTGATGAACTGCAGGAAGGACTCCTGGATGCGGGCCAGGTCGCGGTAGTAGTCCAGGTGCTCGGCGTCGATGGTGGTCACCACGGCGATCGTGGGCGAGAGCTTCAGGAACGAGCCGTCGCTCTCGTCCGCCTCGGCCACCAGGAAGTCGCCCCGGCCCAGCTTGGCGTTGCTGCCCAGGGCGTTCAGCCGCCCGCCGATCACCATGGTGGGGTCGAAGCCCCCGCGGGCCAGCACCGTGGCCACCATGGAGGTGGTCGTGGTCTTCCCGTGCGAGCCGGCCACCGCCACCCCGTACTTCATGCGCATCAGCTCGGCCAGCATCTCCGCCCGCTGGATGACCGGGATGAGCCGGTGGCGGGCCGCCTGCACCTCGGCGTTGTCCGGCGTGACGGCCGAGGAGCGCACCACCACGTCCGCCTCCTCCAGGTGCTCGGCCGCGTGGCCGATGGCGACCCGGATGCCGAGGGAGGCCAGCCGGCGCGTCACGTCGGAGGCCCTGCTGTCGGAGCCCGAGACCACGTAGCCCAGGTTGTGCAGCACCTCGGCGATCCCGCTCATGCCGATGCCGCCGATGCCCACGAAGTGAATGTGCCGGATCTTCTTGTACATTCCGCTCAACCCCGGGGCTTGAACCGCCAAGACGCCACGGCGCCACCGGAGGCACCCAGGCTTCCGGACCCCAAGACGGAGCCGCCATCGCTTCGGAACATTCCCCATCCCGCGGTGGCGTCTTGGCGCCTTGGCGGTTTCATCTCGCCGCCGCCTCCAGCAGGTCCACGATGCGGTCGGCCGCGTCGGGGCGGGCCAGCGCGCGGGCCTTCTCGCCCATGCCCCGGAGCTGCTCCGGCTTGTCGTACGCGGCCTCCAGGCTGGCGGTCAGCCGGCGGCCGTCGCAGTACTGGTCCAGGAGCAGCCAGGCGCCGCCCGCGGCCACCAGCGCCTCCGCGTTCAGCCGCTGGTGGTCGTTGGCCGCGTAGGGATACGGCACCAGCAGGCCGGGCTTCCCCATCGCCGCCAGCTCGAAGATCGTGCCGGCGCCGGCCCGGCACACCACGAAGTCCGCCGCCCGGTAGGCCGCCGCCATGTCCTCCAGGAACGGCTCGACCCGGGCCGGCACGCGGTACGTGGCGTAGGCGGTCCGCACCTCCTCGAGGTCCCGCGGCCCGCTGGCGTGCAGGAACTGCAGCCGGCGGCCGCCCGCCACCAGCGCGGGGAGCGCCTCCCGCAGCGCCACGTTCAGGCGGTGGGCCCCCTGGCTGCCGCCGAAGACCAGCGCCGTGAACCGGTCGGCCGCCAGGCCCAGGCGAGCGCGCGCCTCGCCCGCGTCCCCGGGGGTGATGCTCGGCCGCACGGGGTTGCCCGTGACGTGGACGCGGCCGGCCGGAAAGCGGCCCGCGCCGGCGGGGAACGCCACGGCCACGGCCGTGGCCCAGCGGCCCAGCCAGCGGTTGGCCAGGCCCGGATACGCGTTCTGCTCGTGGAGCACGATGGGCAGCTTCCGGAGGCGCGCGGCCACCACCGTGGGCACCGAGGCGTAGCCCCCCACGCCCAGCACCACCGAGGGCCGGAAGTCGCGGAGGAGCGTGCCGGCCTCCCGGATGACGGCCGGCAGGGCGGCGGCGGTCCGCAGGCGCGCGAGGGGCCCCGCCCCCATCATGCGGCTGACCTCCAGGCCCCGGAAGGCGTGGCCCTGCCGGGGCAGGATCGTCGCCTCCACGCCGCGGGTCGCGCCCACGAACAGCACCTCCGCGTCCGGCCGGCGACGCCGGAGCGCCTCGTGGGTCGCGAGCGCCGGGAACAGGTGCCCGCCCGTGCCGCCCCCCGTGATCACGACGCGCATCGGGCCGCCCTCGCCCCGGGGGTCTCCAGCCCGGCCGGCCGGGCCAGGAGCGCCGGCGCCCCGGCCCGCCGCGACACGTTCAGCAGCAGGCCGGCGCCGAAGAGCGTGATGACCAGCGACGAGCCGCCGAAGCTCAGGAACGGGAGCGGCACGCCCGTGGTGGGCAGGACGCCGCTCACCACGCCGACGTTCAGCGCGGCCTGGCCCACGATCAGGCCCGTGATCCCCATGGCCAGGCAGCTGGCGTAGCGGTCGCCCGCCCGGATGGCCGCGCGGGTGCCGCGCCACAGGAAGATGCCGAAGAGGCCGAGCACCGCGACCGTCCCCAGGAAGCCCATCTCCTCGCCCACGATGGCGAAGATGAAGTCGGTGTGCGGCTCGGGCAGGTAGTACAGCTTCTGCATGCTGTCGCCCAGGCCGCGCCCCACCAGGCCGCCGGGGCCCAGCGCGTAGATGGACTGCCCGATCTGGTAGGTGGCCTTGGGCGACACCCGGCTGGGATCCAGGAGGGCCAGGATGCGGGTGCGGGCGTGGCTGAACTGAAACATGAGGAGGATCAGGGCCGGCGCGGCCGCGGCGAAGGTCGCCGCCATGTGGCTCACGCGGGCGCCCCCCACGAAGAACAGCACGCCTGCGATGAGCAGCAGGATGCACGCCGTCCCGAAGTTCGGCTGGATGATGACCAGGCCGGCCAGCAGGCCCGTCACGAGGAGCGGCGGCAGGAAGCCGTCCAGGAAGCTCTCCAGCCGGTCCTGCCGCCGGGCGAAGTAGCTGGCCAGGAAGAGCAGCAGGGTCAGCTTGGCGAACTCCGCCGGCTGGAACGACAGCCCGAGGAGCCGCAGCCAGCGGCGCGCGCCGTTGATCTTCATGCCCACCCCGGGCACCAGCACCAGGCCGAGGAGCAGGAGGCCGGCCAGGAACAGGACGGGCGTGAGCCGCTGGAGGCGCGCGAGGTCGAACTGGATGCCCAGGGCCATCACCAGGAGGCCGACCAGCGCCCAGCTGAGCTGGCGCTTCAGGAAGAAGGCCGGGTCGCCGAAGCGCTCCTGCGCCCGGATCGCGCTGGCCGAGTAGATCATCACCACGCCCAGCCCGAGCAGGAGCAGCGTCGCGGCCAGGAGCCAGCGATCCACCGGCGCCTCGCCCCGCTGCGGCCGGAAGAGGGCCGCCCACCGGGGATCCGCCCCCTTGGGCCCGGCGGCCGGGGCCCGCCGGTCAGGCCACACCGCCACCCTCCACGCGCGCCTTGAGCGCCAGCACCGCCTGCCGGAACACCTCGCCCCGCTCCTCGAAGTCCCGGAACATGTCGAAGCTCGCGCAGGCCGGGGAGAGGAGCACCGTGTCGCCCGGCGTCCCCAGCTCCCGGCCGCGCTCCACGGCGGCCTGCAGGGACGGGAGGCGCTCCATGGGACAGGCGCCGGCGAGCTGTTCCTGGATCTTGGCGGCCGCCTGGCCGATCAGGAGGAGCCGCTTCGCCCGCGTCTGGATCAGCGGCAGCAGCGGACGGAAATCCCCGCCCTTGTCCTTGCCGCCCGCGATCAGGATCACGCCGCCCCGGTAGCCCTCCAGCGACTTCACCACGGCGCCCACGTTCGTGCCCTTCGAGTCGTTCACGAAGCGCACGCCGCCGACCTCGGCGATCAGCTCCAGCCGGTGGGGCAGGCCCGGGAAGCTGGCCAGGGCGGCCGCCAGCGCGGCGGGCGCGACGCCGATGGCGCTGGCCGCCGCCGCGGCGGCCAGGCTGTTCTCCAGGTTGTGGAGGCCCTGGATGCGGATCCGCTCCACCGGGCACACCGGCCGGGTCGTCCCGTCGCACCGGACCGCCAGCCGCCCGTCGCGCACGAAGGCCCCGTCGCCCATGGTCCGGGTGCGGCTGAAGAGCAGCGGGCGGCTCCGGATCGTGCGGGCGCGCTCCAGGACCAGGGGGTCGTCCGCGTTCAGGACGGCGAAGTCCCCGGCGGTCTGGTTCATGAAGATGCGGGCCTTGGCGGCGTAGTAGGGCTCGACGTCGGGGTAGCGGTCGAGGTGGTCCGGCGCGAGGTTCAGGAGCACCGCCACGTGGGGCCGGAAGGTCACGATGGTCTCGAGCTGGAAGCTGGACAGCTCGGCCACCACCCAGTGGTCGGGGCCGAGCCCGGTGACCACCTCGCAGAGCGCCAGGCCGATGTTGCCGGCGACCACGCAGGGCAGGCCCGCCGCCTGCAGCATGGCGCCGAGGAGGCTCGTGGTCGTGCTCTTCCCGTTGGTCCCGGTGATCCCCAGGAAGCGGGCGGCCGTGAGGCGCGCGGCCAGCTCGACTTCGCCCCAGACCGGGATGCCCTGCGCCCGGGCCTCCACGAGGAGCGGCATGTCCGTGGCGACGCCCGGGCTGATGACGATGAGGTCGGCGCGCAGGAACGGCTCGCGCGTGTGGCCGCCCGTCTCGACGACGGCGCCGCGCTCCCGCAGGCGCGCCAGGTCGTTCCGCACGCGCTCGGCCGGCCCCCGGTCGGTGGCCGTGACGCGGGCGCCCCTGTCCAGCAGCAGGCGGGCCGCCGCCAGCCCGCTCCGCGCCAGGCCGACGACCGTCACCCGCTTGCCCTGCAGATCCAGAGGTTGCAGCATTCGTGCTCCTGCCGCAGGCCAAACTCGTAACACGTAACTCGTAACCGGACCTGGTTCGGAGGTTCTGCCTCCTTACGTGTTACGCGTCACGTGTTACGCAGCTACCGCAGCTTCAGCGTCGTCAGCGCGATGATCTGCAGGACGAACGACACGATCCAGAACCGCACGATGATCTTCGGCTCGGGCAGCCCGTTCAGCTCGTAGTGGTGGTGAATGGGCGCCATGCGGAAGATCCGGCGTCCCGTGCGCTTGTACCAGAACACCTGCAGGATCACGGACAGCGCCTCGACCACGAAGCAGCCGCCCGCCACGACCAGGATCAGCTCGTTCTTCGTCACGAGCGCGACGGTGGCCAGGGCGCCGCCCAGCGCCAGGGAGCCGGTGTCGCCCATGAACACCTGGGCGGGGTGGGCGTTCCACCAGAGAAACGCCAGGCTGGCCCCGACCAGCGAGCCGCCGAAGACCGGCAGCTCGCTCGCGCCCTTGACGAAGATGACCTGCAGGTAGCGCGCGATCGCGGCGTGGCCCGCGATGTAGGCGAAGAGGGTGAGGGTGGCGGCGGCCATGAGCGACGGCACGATGGCCAGGCCGTCCAGGCCGTCCGTGAGATTCACGGCGTTGGAGCAGCCGACCAGGACCAGCATGGCGAAGCCGATGTAGAGGATGCCCAGCTCCGGCATCCAGTGCTTCACGAAGGGGATGGCCAGCCGGGTCGTGAAGACGTCGGTGGGGAAGAGATACAGGTAGGCGCCGACCAGGAGGCCGATCAGGACCTGCCAGAAGAACTTCTGCCGGGGCGTGAGGCCCGTGCTGTTCGCGCGGCGGAGCTTCAGGTAGTCGTCCGCGAAGCCGACCGCCCCCATGCCCACCGTGGTGAAGAGCGCCAGCCAGACGAAGGCATTGGTGAGCTGCGCCCAGAGCAGGGTCGCGGCCACGACGGCCAGGATGATCAGGAGTCCGCCCATGGTGGGCGTCCCGGCCTTCCGCAGATGGCTCTGCGGGCCGTCGTCCCGGATCACCTGCCCCGCCTTCATGGCCTCCAGCCTGCGGATGAGCCAGGGCCCGAGCACCAGCCCCAGGAGCAGCGCCGTCAGGAACGCCCCCGCCGTCCGGAACGTGACGTACCGGAACACGTTCAGCGGCGAGAACACGTGCGTGAGCGGAACGAGCAGGTGATAGAGCATAATGCCAGCTTTCAGCGATCAGCGGTCA
>JBHGAX010000063.1:0-14896 GCA_041946635.1 Methylomirabilales bacterium (SeqCode) | reverse complement strand
TCGATGGCCCTCGACTGCGCCCTCGCCTTCGCCCGGGCTGAACGGCCATGTCGCCAGAGCCGCGAGCCGGAGCTCAGGCCTCGCGGAACCGCTCGCCCAGCGCGATCTCCGCCAGGTACGCCTCGACCTCGCGGTCCAGGCGCGCGGCGTCCCAGCCCTTCAGCTCCGCCATCCACCGGGCGATGGCCTCGCAGCAGTCCTTCCCCTGGCACGCGCTCGTGCCGATGCCCGTGCGGCGGAGCAGGAAGTCCTCCAGGGTCTCGGTCCGCTCGTGCTCCACCGCGTAGACGAGCTGCGCGCGGATGTCGGGATTCCGCGGGCAGAGCCGGACCTTCAGCTCGGGCGCGCGGGCCGCCAGGGTGAGCACCGCCGGGTAGCGGCGGCCGTAGGTGTCGATCAGGTTCTGGATCTGCTCCGGCAGGAGGCCGGACCGGCGGGCCAGGTCGCTCACGTCGGCCCACAGCCGGACCTCCAGCAGCTCCTCGCTGTCGGTGCCGTCCAGGCTCAGGCGGTGGGTGCGGCAGGGTGCCGGCCGGCCCAGGAGGCGGCCCACCTCGTCCACCGCCTCCTCCGCCAGGCTCCGGAAGCAGGTGAGCTTGGTGCCGGTGATGGACAGGAAGCTCCCGCCCTCCCCCTCGCGCAGGACCTTGTGCTCCCGGGACACGGCCGAGGCCGACTTCCCCTCCTCGAAGGTGAGGGGGCGCACGCCCGCGTAGGTGTAGGCCACGTCCTTCAGCCCGAGCCCGGCGGCGGGGAAGACCCGGCCCGTCTCGCTCAGCAGGTACTCCACCTCCTCGCGCGTGGCGGCCAGCCGGTCGAGGTCTCCGGCGAAGTCGGTGTCCGTGGTGCCCACCAGCGAGAAGTCCCGCCAGGGGATGACGAAGAACATGCGCTCGTCCCGCCCGGCCTCGATGTAGACCGCGTGCTGCGTGAGCCGGGGCAGCAGCAGGTGGATGCCCTTGGTGGTGCGCAGGCACCGCCGCCCGCCATCCACCCCGGCCATCTGCCGGATGCCGTCCACCCAGGGGCCGGCCGCGTTCACGACCACCCGCGCCTGCACGCGGCCCGACGTGCCGCTGAGCCGCTCGGTCGCCTCGATCTCCCAGCCCGGGGTCGCCCGCCGGATGGCGGTGACCTCGGCGTGGTTGAAGACCACGGCGCCGCGGCGCTGGGCGGACAGCACGTTCTCCAGGCAGAGCCGCTCGGGGAGGAGCAGCAGGTCGTCGAAGTAGAAGCCGGCGCCCTTGAGGTCCTTGGCCTGCAGGCCCGGCTCGCGGGCGAGGGCCGCCTCCCGGTTGTAGGTGCGGTAGCGGCCCGTGCGCTTCCCGGGCGTGAGCAGGTCGTAGAGCTTCATCCCCAGGCGGACCATGATCATGCCCCGCCGGGCGCCCCGGTACACGGGGATGAGGAAGGGCAGCGGCCGCACGATGTGGGGGGCCAGCCGCTGCAGCCGCTCGCGCTCGCGGAGCGACTCGGCGACCAGGCCGAAATCGAACAGCTCCAGGTAGCGCAGGCCGCCGTGGATCAGCTTGGAGGAGCGGCTGGTGGTGCCGTAGGCGAAGTCCCGGCGCTCGAGCAGCAGCGTGCGGTAGCCCCGGAGGGCGGCATCCCGCGCGATGCCCGCCCCCGCCATCCCGCCGCCGATCACGGCGAGATCGAACGCGCCCTGGACCTCGTGCAGGCGCTGGATCATCGGCCGCCCCCGGCGCCGCGCCAGAGATCCGGCTGGCTGGTGGAGATCGCCAGGGCCCCGGCCTTCAGCGCCTCCTCCACCTGGGCGCGGCTGCGGATGAGGCCGCCGGCGATCAGGGGAGGCAGCCCCGCGCGCCGCAGCCGGTCGGCGATGAGGGGCAGGATGACGCCGGGCAGCACCTCCACGGCGTCCGGGCCGGCCCGCTCGACCGCCGGGAGGCCCGCCTCCAGCGACTCGGAATCGAGGACGAACAGGCGCTGGATGGCGATCAGGCCCTCGCGCTTGGCCGGGCCGATGAGGTTCCCGCGCGTGGTCAGCACCCCGTCCACCTCGAGGTCGCGCGCCAGGAAGCGAATGCCCACCTCGTCCCGGCCGATGCCCTTGATGAGGTCCACGTGCGCGAAGAGGAGGCTCCCCGCCGCGTGGGCCCGGCCGACGCTGTCGCGGAGGGCGAAGATGTCCTCCCCGAGGATGAAGAGCACCCGCGCGCCGGCCCGCAGGGCCTCGTCCACCTCGGCCGACCGCCGGAGGCCCGCGATCACCGGGTGCCGCTTGAGCAACTCGAAGAATCTTGCCGGGTGGGTTCGCATGCTCCCCCAGAAACACAAAAGCCCTAACGGCAGACGATCCCGCGGGATCGTCCCTCGTTAGGACTTTCTCAGGCTCTCCGCCCTCTCGAGGAGACCGATCGGTGCACGCACCGCCAATTCCTCGTACTCTATTCCCCGCGGCGCGGGGGTGTCAAGCCGATTCCCGGCCCGGTCCTGGCCCGTTTTCAGCCAGTTTTCCCATTGGCAAAAATTCCATGTCTATGGTACTTTGCGGTGATTCGGAGGAGGGCGCGCCATGTCGGGACACAGCAAGTGGGCCGGGATCAAGCACAAGAAGGCGAAGGTAGACGCCCAGCGCGGCAAGATCTTCACGAAGATCATCCGCGAGATGACCGTCGCCGCCCGGGTGGGCGGCGGGGACGTGAACGGCAACCCCCGGCTGCGCACGGCCGTCCTGGCGGCCAAGGCCGTGAACATGCCGGCCGAGAACATCGAGCGCGCCATCAAGAAGGGCACCGGCGAGCTGGAAGGGGTCTCCTATGAGGAGATCAGCTACGAAGGCTATGGCCCGGGCGGCGTGGCGGTCCTGGTCGAGGTCCTGACCGACAACAAGAACCGCACGGTGGGGGAGATCCGCAAGGCCTTCTCCCGGCACGGCGGGAACATGGGCGAGTCCGGGTGCGTGGCGTTCCTCTTCGAGAAGAAGGGCTACATCCTGGTGGACGCCAAGAAGCTGGACGAGGACCGCCTGTTGACGGTCGCGCTGGACGCGGGCGCCGAGGACATGCAGCCGGAGGACGGCAACATGGCGGTGACCACGCACCCCAAGGACTTCGAGCGGGTGCGGGACGCCATCGTGAAGGCCGGCATCCAGCCGCTGTCCGCCGAGATCACCATGCTCCCCAAGAGCACGGTGAAGCTGGAGGGCAAGCCCGCCGAGCAGATGCTCAAGCTGATGGAGGAGCTGGAGGAGCACGACGACGTCCAGCACGTCTATGCCAACTTCGACATCCCCGAGGACATCATGGCGGCCCTCACCGCCTAGTCCGATGCGCGAGGCTCGACCCGCCCCGGGGTTCCTGCGCCGTCTCCCGCCCCTCGTTTCCCCGCGCGGACCACTGCATGCGCGTGCTGGGCATTGATCCGGGGTCCGCGGCCACGGGCTACGGCGTGGTGGAGGACGACGGCGTGAGGCTTCGCGCGCTTGCCTTCGGCGCGATCTCCCCGCCGCCCGGCCTGCCCTTCCCGCGCCGGCTCCTCCACATCTACCGCGAGCTGCACGCGGTCCTGAGCGAGATGAAGCCCGACTGCGCGGCGGTGGAGGCCGTCTTCTTTGCCCGCAACGTCCAGAGCGCCTTGCGCCTCGGCCAGGCGCGCGGCGTGGCGCTCCTGGCGCTCGCGGAAGGCGCCCTCCCGGTGCACGAGTACTCGGCGCTGGAGGTGAAGCAGGCCGTGACCAGCTACGGCCAGGCGCCCAAGGAGCAGGTGCAGGAGATGGTGCGCCTCCTGCTCCGGCTCCCCGACCCGCCCGAGCCCCAGGATGCGGCGGACGCCCTGGCCGTGGCCATCTGCCACCACCAGGGCGCCCGGCTGCGGGCCCGGCTGGAGGACCGGCCGTGATCGCCCAGCTCCGGGGCCGGGTCGTGCGCAAGGAGCCGCACCGGGTCATCCTGGACGTGGCGGGCGTGGGCTACCAGGTGTTCATCCCGCTCTCCACGTTCTACCAGCTGCCGGACCCGCCGGCCGAGACGCTGCTCCACACCTACACGCACGTGCGGGAGGACGCGCTGCAGCTCTTCGGCTTCGGCACGCCGGACGAGCAGGCGCTCTTCGAGCTGCTGCAGGGCGTCTCGGGGATCGGGCCGCGCCTCGCCACGAACATCCTCTCCGGCATCTCCGTGGAGGAGCTGGTCCCCGCGCTGGCCGACGGCAACGTGGCGCGGCTCCGCGCGGTCCCGGGCGTCGGCAAGAAGCTGGCGGAGCGGCTGGCGGTGGAGCTGCGCGAGAAGGTGGCCGCGCTGCCGCTGCGCGCGCCGGGGCCGGCCGCGCCGGCCCCCGAGGAGGACCGCGAGCTGGAGAACGTGATCTCCGCGCTGGTGAACCTCGGCTGCAGCCGCAAGGAGGCCGCCCGGGCCGCCGAGGAGGCACGGCGAAGCCTGGGCCCGGCGGCGGAGTTCGAGAAGCTGATCAAGACCGCGCTACGCGCGCTGGGCGAGCGCGCGTAGCGCGGCGCGCATGGCTCATGGCTCATAGGGCTCATGCTCTTGGCTCATAGGAAAGACCGGCGTTCTCGCCACGAGCCATCAGCCATGAGCCATGAGCGGGAGCGAAGCGACCAGTGACGGAGCCCATCACCACCCGGCAGCGGCTGGACGAGGACTCGCAGGTCGAGGTCACCCTGCGGCCCACCCGGTGGGACGACTACGTCGGCCAGGCCAAGGTCAAGGAGAACCTGCAGGTCTTCATCCAGGGCGCCCGGACCCGGCGTGAGGCGCTGGACCACGTCCTGTTCTACGGCCCGCCCGGCCTCGGCAAGACCACCCTGGCGTACATCATCGCCGCCGAGCTGGGGGTGAACATCCGGCCCACCTCCGGCCCGGTCATCGAGCGGCCGAAGGACCTGGCCGCCATCCTCTCGAACCTCCGCGACCGGGACGTGCTCTTCATCGACGAGATCCACCGCATGAATCCCAGCGTCGAGGAGACGCTCTACCCGGCCATGGAGGACTACAAGCTGGACCTCATCATCGGCCAGGGGCCGAGCGCCCAGACCTACAAGCTGACGCTGCCGCACTTCACGCTGATCGGGGCCACCACGCGGGCGGGCCTGCTCACCTCGCCGCTCCGCGACCGGTTCGGCGTGGTGCAGCGCCTGGACTTCTATGCCGACGAGGACCTGGTCCGCATCGTCACCCGCTCGGCGGGCATCCTGGGGGTGGCGATCACGCCGGAGGGGGCCTGGGAGCTTTCGCGCCGCTCGCGCGGCACGCCCCGCGTGGCGAACCGCCTGCTGCGGCGGGTGCGCGACTTCGCCCAGGTCCTGGGGGACGGGACCATCGACCAGGCCGTGGCCGGCGACGCGCTGAACCGCCTGGACGTGGACCATCGCGGCTTCGACGAGATGGACCGGCGGATCCTGCAGACGCTCATCCAGAAGTTCTCGGGAGGCCCGGTCGGCATCGAGACCCTGGCGGTGGCCGTCGGGGAGGAGAAGGACACCATCGAGGACGTGTACGAGCCGTTCCTGATCCAGCTCGGCTTCCTGGCCCGCACGCCGCGCGGGCGGACCGCCACGGCGCAGGCCTACGCGCACTTCGGCCTGGCGGCCCCCGGCCCGCAGGGCGAGCTGTGGCCGGGCGGGCGGTGAAAGACGCGGCCGCGGTCAGCCCCCAGCTTCAGCCCCGAGCTGATCGCGGGCGGCTGACCGGTGAGCGCTTTGATTGGCGGGGATCCCATGTACCCGTTGGATTCGCTCGGCAAGACGCTCATCCTGCTCGGGGTCCTGGTGGCCCTGGTGGGCGGCCTGCTGCTGCTCGCCGGGAAGCTGCCGTTCCTGGGCCGGCTGCCCGGGGACATCCTGGTGCGCCGCGAGAACTGGAGTGTCTACGTCCCGCTCGGCACGAGCCTCCTGATCAGCCTGGTGCTCACCCTGCTGCTCTGGCTGTTCGGCCGCCGATGATGGGCTCGCGGCTGCTGCGCCGGCTGTCCGCCTGGCTGGCTCTCCTCGCGCTCCTCGCCCCGGCCGCCGAGGCGGGCGTCGCCGTCCGGGTGCTGATCGCCGAGGGGAAGCCCTCCCTGGGCGTGGCCAGCCCCGGCGGCCTGACGATCACGGATACGACCGGCCGGCGCGTGGTCCTGCAGCGCGCCGGGGGCGGCGCGGCCCGGCTGCAGCGGCAGCGGCAGGCAGTCTTCGTCCGGGAGGCGGGCGCCGCCCTCCCGGTGGCGCTGGTCTGGCCGGGGCACCTGCCCACCGTGATGCTGGACGGGCAGGCCTACCGCGGCCGCCTGGAGGTGCACCCGTTGAACGGCGGCCTCAGCGTCGTGAACGTGGTGGACCTGGAGGATTACCTGCAGGGCGTCATCAAGGACGAGATCCCGCCGGGATGGCCCACGGAGGCGGCCAAGGCGATGGCCATCGCGGCGAGGACCTACGCCGTCTTCAGCCTGCGCCAGAGCCCGGGCGGCCTGTTTCACCTGCGCGCCACCACGGCGTCCCAGGTCTACGGCGGCGCGGGGAACGAGGATCCGCGGACCTCCTGGGCCGTGCAGGCCACACGGGGGCGGATCCTCACGTTCGGGGGCGAGCCCCTGCCCGCGCTCTACCACTCCTGCTCGGGCGGGGCCACCGAGGATGGGCCGGACGTCTTCGGCGTGAACTTCGACATGCTGGTGGGGGTCAAGGACGACTTCAGCCGCGGCTGTCCGCACGCGCTCTGGGTGGAACGGCTCTGGCCTGCGCAGATCGAGCGGGCGCTGAGCCAGGCCGGGCACCGGGTGAGCGGCCTCCGCGACATCCGCCCCCTCCTCCGCAGCCGGACTGGCCGGGTCCTCCGCCTCGCCGTGGAGCACCAGCACGGGCAGCTCACGCTGGAAGGCAGGCGCTTCCGGGAGGCGGTGGGGAACGACACCATCCGGAGCACCGACTTCGAGGTCCAGGCCGACGGCAGGAGCTTCGCCTTCGTGGGGCGCGGCTGGGGGCACGGCGTGGGGCTCAGCCAGTGGGGCGCGAAGGAGATGGCCGATCTGGCCTACCAGCACCCGGACATCTTGAAGTTCTACTACCCCCTTGCCCGTCTGGGCACTCTTCCGTGAGCGAAGCGATCGGCGTTCAGCCATCAGCGATGAGCAGTGAGCCGATAGCCGGAGCTGACCGCTGACCGCTGAAGGCTGTCTGCGATGCTGCTCAGCGAATTCGACTACGATCTTCCCCCGGAGCTGATCGCGCAGGAGCCCGCGCCCGAGCGGGACGCCTCCCGCCTGCTGGTCCTGGACCGCGCCAGCGGCCGCATGGAGCATCGCATCTTCACCGACCTCCCCGAGTACTTCAGGCCCGGCGACCTGCTCGTGCTGAACGACACGCGCGTGCTCCCGGCTCGGCTGTTCGGCGTCTTCGCCTCGGGCGGGTCCGTGGAGATCCTGCTGATCCGGCCGGTCGCCGGCGGTTGCTGGGACGCCCTGGTGAAGCCCGCGCGGCGGGCGAAGCCCGGCGAGCGGCTGATCCTGGCCTGCGGGCACCTCGAGGTCGAGGTGACGGGCCGGGGCACGCTGGGCCATCGTGTCCTGCGCCTACCCCCGGATGTCGATCTGCCGGCGATCCTCGATTCCTACGGCGTCATGCCTCTGCCGCCGTACATCAAGGGGAGAGCCCAGAGCCCAGAGCCGAGAGCCGAGAAAGACCAGGGCGAAGTCACGTCGCTCGGCTCTCGGCTCTCGGCTCTCGATGCTGATCGAGACCGCTACCAGACCGTGTACGCGCGGGAGGAGGGCGCGGTGGCCGCGCCCACCGCGGGCCTGCACTTCACGCACGCGCTCCTCGACCGGCTCCGCGCCGTGGGGGTCCAGGTCCAGACCATCACGCTGCACGTGGGCCCGGGCACCTTCCAGCCCATCCGAGTGGACGACCTCGCACGGCACCGGATGGAGGCGGAGCGGTACGTCATCTCGGAGGTCGCGGCCGCCGCGGTGCGGGCCGCGAAGGCGGAGGGCCGCCGGGTGGTGGCGGTGGGGACGACGACCGTCCGCACGCTGGAGCACGCCGCGCGGACGGGAAGCCTGCGGCCGGGGAGCGGCGAGGCGGACCTCTTCATCGTCCCCGGCTATCGCTTCCGGGTGGTGGACGTCTTCCTGACCAACTTCCACCTGCCCCGCTCCACGCCCCTGCTCCTGGTCTCGGCCTTCGCCGGGCTGCCGGAGGTCCGTCGGGCCTACGCCGAGGCCATCCGGCAGCGCTACCGGTTCTACAGCTACGGCGACGCCATGCTGGTGCTGTAGCCAGGCGGCTGAAAAAGGCCCGGCGGCGGCGTTGCCCCGCTTGCGCACTCGTTGCGGCGTACTTCCAGTACGCCTCACTCGGCGCCTTGCATCTGGAGCTTTTTGAGCCGCCTGGGCGTGAAGCCGGTCTTTCACGGCCCATGCATTCGGCCTGGGCGCGGCGCATGTCAGTGCGCTGACCTCAGTTCGCTGCCGCTGATCGCTGGGAGGGCGCGTGCGCTTCGAGGTGATCGCCACGGACGGGGGGGCGCGGCGGGGGCGGCTGTACACCGGGCACGGCACGGTGGAGACGCCTGTGTTCATGCCGGTCGGCACCCAGGCCACCGTGAAGCTGCTGGATCCCCGCGACCTCGCCGCCGAGGGGTGCGAGATCCTGCTCTGCAACACCTATCACCTGGCGCTCCGGCCTGGCGCCGAGGTGATCCGCGCGCTGGGGGGCCTGCACGCCTTCATGGGCTGGCCGCGCGCCATCCTCACGGACAGCGGCGGCTACCAGGTCCTGAGCCTGGCGCAGCTGCGCCGGATCCAGGAGGAGGGGGTCCGCTTCCAGTCGCACCTGGACGGCTCCGAGCGGTTCCTCACGCCGGAGGACGTGGTGGCCATCCAGCAGGCGCTCGGGGTGGACATCATGATGGCCCTGGACGAGTGCCCCCCGCACGATGCCGAGCGCGACTACCACGAGGCCTCGCTCGCGCGCACGGCCCGCTGGGCCGCCCGCTGCCGTGCCGCCCACCCCGCCGACGAGCCCGGCCTGTTCGGCATCGTCCAGGGCGGGACGCATGCCGACCTCCGGGCCCGCTCGGCGGCCGCCACGGTGGCGCTGGGCTTCGAGGGCTACGCCATCGGCGGCCTGGGCATCGGCGAGACCGCCGAGGCGCGCTACCGCACCGTCGCGCAGACCACGGCGCTGCTTCCCGCCGACCGGCCGCGCTACCTCATGGGCGTGGGAACGCCCGAGGATCTGCTCGAGTGCATCGCGCGGGGCGTGGACGTGTTCGACTGCGTGCTGCCGACGCGGAACGCCCGCACGGGCACGCTCTTCACCGCGGCCGGGCGGATCAACATCAAGGGGGCCGTCCACGCGCGGGACGATGGCCCGCTCGACCCCGAGTGCGCCTGCTACACCTGCCGCGGCTTCTCCCGCGCCTACCTGCGCCACCTCTACGTGGCGGACGAGCTGCTCGGTCTTCGCTTGAACACGATCCACAACGTGCATTACTATCTGGAACTGATGCGGCAGGCTCGGACCGCCATCCAGGACGGGACCTTCCCGGCCTTCAAGGCCGAGCGGCTGTCACGCCTGCGCCGCGAACCCCTCACCGCAACAGCCGAGACAGGAGACCGACCGTGATGATGGACGTCGCGTACGCGCAGGGCGCCGGGGCCCCCGCGGGGGGCGGATTCAGCATGCTGGTTCCGCTCCTCCTGATGTTCGCCGTCTTCTACTTCCTGCTCATCCGCCCGCAGCAGAAGAAGCAGCGCCGCCACCAGGACATGCTGAAGGCGTTGAAGGTGGGTGACCGGGTCATCACCAGCGGCGGCCTCTGCGGGACCATCGTGGAGGGCGGCGACCCGCTCGTGAAGCTCGAGATCGCGGATCGGGTGCGGGTGGAGGTCGGCCGCAGCTACATCGCGGGACGGCTCGGCTCCGCCCGGGACGCGAAGGAGATCGAGGCGCCCCAGCCGGAGGGCCGGGCCGCGACCGCCAGCTCGGGGGGATTGCTCGGCAAGCTCTTCGGCAAGTAAACGCGGGGCGCCCGCGCCCCGCGCGGCCCGCCGGACGGGCGGCGCGGGGCGCGCGCTTGACACCTCGCCGACTCCCCCCGTAGACTTCCATGCCTCGTGCAGTGTCCCGTCTGCTCCACACGCACGCCCGCCCCTCCCCGCTTCCACCCGCGCGACCCGTGTAGCTGCCGGGGGAGAGCGACGGGCGTCCGGGGGAAGGGATATGGTACAGGCCTCCGCACGGCGAGGGCGCCGGGAGCACGGGTAGCCATGACGCGGGGGTGGGTGTCCCGGGTGGCCGGCTGGCTGGCCGCACGGCGCGTCCCCGAGGCGGCCGGCGAACCGGCCGACGTCGCGGGACTGCGCGAGACGCTGCACGCCGCGCAGGCGTACCTGCGCAGCATCGTGGAGCTGTCCGAGGACGCGATCATCTCCATCGATCGCGACCAGCACATCACCCTCTTCAACGAGAGCGCCGCCAAGATCTTCGGGTACCGCCGCGAGGAGGTGCTCGGCCGGCCGCTGAACTTCCTCCTGCCCTCACGATTCGCCGCCGCGCACACCGCGCACGTCCAGTGCTTCGCCGCCTCCCCCGACGCCCTCCGCCCCATGAACGAGCGGGGACCCATCTACGGGCTCCGGAAGGACGGGACCGAATTCCCCGCGGAGGCCTCCATCTCGAAGTTCCAGGTGCGGGGGGAGACGGTGATGACCGTCCGGCTCCGCGACATCACGGAGCGGCAGCGGGCGGAGGCGGACGTCTCGCGCCTGGCCGCCATCGTGTCGTCCTCCAGCGACGCGATCATCGGCCGGACGCTCGAGGGCATCATCCAGACCTGGAACGCCGGGGCCGAGCGGCTGTACGGCTACCCGGCGGCCGAGGCGCTCGGCCGCTCCATCCGGATGCTCGTCCCGCCCGAGCGTGCAGACGAGGTGGACCAGATCCACGCCGCCCTCGCCCGGGGGGAGGCCGTGCCCCAGCACGAGACCGTCCGCCTGACCAAGGACGGGAGCCTCGTGGACGTCTCGCTCAGCATCTCGCCGATCCGCGACCGCGCCGGGCGGGTCGTGGGCGCATCCGCCATCGCACGGGACATCACCGAGCGGAAGCGGCTGGAAGCCCAGATGCGGCGGGCCCAGAAGATGGAGGCCATCGGCACGCTGGCCGGCGGCATCGCCCACGACTTCAACAATCTCCTGTCCGCGGTGCTGGGCCACGCGGAGATGGCGGCCGAGGACCTGCCGCCGGGCGGTCGCGCCGCCGAGCACCTGCGGGAGGTCTTCGCTGCCGGCAAGCGGGCCAAGGACCTGATCCGGCAGATCCTGACGTTCAGCCGGCAGGCCGAGCAGGAGCGGAAGCCCGTCCAGCTCCACCTGGTCGTGAAGGAGGTGCTGAAGCTGATTCGCGCCTCGCTGCCCGCGACCATCGAGATCCGCCAGGCCGTCCACCCCTCGGGACTGGTGCTGGCCGACGCCATCCAGATGCACCAGGTGCTGATGAACCTCTGCACGAACGCGGAGCACGCCATGCGGCCGCACGGCGGCGTGCTGGAGGTCCGGCTCGAGCCCCTGGAGGTCGGCGCGGCCCTCACCGCCCGCCACCCCAGCCTGAAGCCGGGCCCGCACGTGCGCCTGACCGTCCGCGACACCGGCTCCGGGATGGAGCCCGCCGTCCTGGAGCGGATCTTCGATCCCTTCTTCACCACGAAGGAGCCGGGGGAAGGGACGGGCATGGGCCTGGCCATGGTGCACGGCATCGTGGCGGACCACGGGGGGGCCATCGGCGTGGAGAGCGCGCCGGGGCGGGGGACGCGCTTTCAGATCTACCTGCCGCGCGCGGACGCGGCGGAGGTCGGGGAGGCGCCGGAGATCGAGACCGGGCGGGGCGCGCAGGAGCGCATCCTGGTGGTGGACGACGAGCCCTCGCTCGCCTACCTGTGGAGCGAGATGCTGGAGCGCTCGGGCTACCGCGTGGTGGCCTTCACCGGCAGCCTGGAGGCGCTGGAGGCGTTCCAGAAGGCCCCGGCAAGCTTCGACCTGGCGGTCCTCGACCAGACCATGCCGAACCTCACCGGCAACCGGCTGGCGCGCGAGATGCTCCGCCTCCGGCCCGACCTGCCGATCCTGCTCTGCAGCGGCGTGAGCCAGACGCCCGGCGAGGCCCAGGAGGCTCCCCCCGGCATCCAGGGGTTTCTCCTCAAGCCGCTCGCCCGCCGGGACCTCGTGGCCGCCGTGCAGCGCCTGCTCCAGGCCCGGCGCACCAGCAAGCCCGCCTGAACGGGCTGCTGCAAAAGGCCCGCCTCCGGCGCGGCGTTGCATCTTGACCTTTTCGAGCGGCCCGGGGAGAAGGAGTTCTGCCGGCGGCTAACCCACCAGGCGGAGGAGCTTGTGCTGCCGGTTCCGGGTGAAGGGGCGCACCTGCTCCGGCCAGCGCCCCTCGTCCACGGCGGCGGCCCAGGCCTCGCTGGTCAAGACCTCCGGGCGCTCGATGGCGTAGAGCGCCTGGAACCGCGGCTCGCTCTCCCTGAGCACGATCCGCTTGCGCTGCCCGCCTATCAGGAGCGTCATCTCCTTCTCGGCCTCGAACCGTGCCACGGCGATGACGCCCGGCACCTTGAGGAGCAGCGGCACGTGCTCGGTGTCGTACACCTCCTGGAACAGCTGCTCCTTGTCCGGATCCACGTCCATGGCGGCGCTGAAGATGTACGGGCTGCGCAGGGACATCGTGCTCTCCTTTGATGCAAGGGGCTCCCGAGCTCACTTGGCGGGCGCCGGGCCGGGCATGGGCATGTTCAGCAGCACGCCCGGCGCCGTGCCGCCCGCGGAGAACTGGGGCAGCTTGCCGTCCCACCGCTCGAGGTACCGCTGCTGGATGAGGGTCGGGGTCAGGGAGGCCGCCACCTTCTGGTTGTACGCGGCCTCCGCCTCCCCGCGGATGCGCGTGGCCTCGGCCTCGCCCTTGGCCTTCTCGCGCGCCGCGTCCCCCTCGCCCTTGGCGCGCGCCGCCACGATCTCCGCCTGGCGCTGGGCCTGGACCAGCTCGTAGCGCTTCTGCTCGGCCTTCTGCTCCTCGATCTGCTTGGCCTCGATGGCCTTCTCGTAGGCCGGGTCGAACCGGATGTTGGCCAGCGAGGCCTCCTTCACCTCGATCCCGTACTTGGCCAGCCAGCGGGCCAGGTTCTCCTGCACGGTCGTCTTGATCTTCGGCCGCTGGTGCAGGATCTCGGTGGCCACGTGGAGCGCCGTCTCGCCCTTCAGCACCTCCTGCGCGGCCGGATCGATGATCACGCTCGCGTAGTTCGGGCCGATGCGCTGGTACACCTCCGTGGCCCGGGCGGGATCCAGCCGGTAATTCAGGATCATCTCCACGTGCACGGCCTGCAGGTCGCGGCTGGCGGCGTCGTAGCGCGCCTGGTGCCGCTGCACGCGGGTGTTCATCTCGACCACGTCGTACAGGGGGTTGACCAGGTTGATGCCCTCGTGCAGGGCGATGGGCTGGACCTTGCCGAAGAGCAAGGCCACGCCGACGTGCCCGGCGCTGATCATGCGCACGGCGGAAGACAGGATGACGAGCGCGCCCAGGGGAACCACCAGGAGCGCGAGGACGCGGAGCAGGCGCAATCCGCCCTCGATCGCGGGCTCCTTGCGCTCGCGGGCGAGGAGGCGGCCCAGGATCCCGCTGGCGACGAGGCCGGTGGCGATGAGCAGGGTGCCGAACACGAGGCGCATGGCAGCCGTCCTCCTTTCCCTTCCCCCACATCGTGCCGCGCGTCGCCGCCGCGCCGCGCGCCGCTCGCCCCTCCCCGGGCTACGGGCGGGCAGGCCCGGGCGCCGGCCGGCCGGGTCCCGCAGGCCCCATGCCGGGCTGACGAGCCCCGGGCCCGCCGGGCCCGCGGTGGCCCACCTCGCGCAAGCGCTGGAGCTGCTCGGACGTGAGCACGGCGCGGCCGGCGGCCAGCGTCTTCAGGCGGGACACGCGCCGATCCGCCTGGAGCCCGGCGATCTGGCGGGCCTTCGCCTCGATGGCCGCGACGTCCCAGGTGTCCTGCGCCAGCAAGGCATCCAGATCGACCTCGGCCACCCGGATCTCCGCCGTGCGGCGAATGGAGTCCTTGGTGGCCTCGGTGCGGAGATCCTGCAGCTTCCTCTCCTGCTCCGGCGTGAGGCCGAGCTCCTGCCGGTGGCGCAGCATGATGCTGATGAGCGGCCCCTCGTGCGCGGGCCCGCCTTCGCCCCGATCCCGCGGCGGCATCATGCCGCCCCCCATCATGCCGGGGCCCATCATGCCGCCTCCGCCCATCATGCCGCCATGGCCGTGCATGGCCCCCGGTCCCTGCATCGGGCCCGGGCCGCCCGGCGGCGGCACCTGGGCGACCGCGGGGAGGGCCAGGAGCACGGCCAGGATCATCGCCAGCACGACACCCACGCTTCGCATCGCTCCCTCCATCCGCCACGGCGGTCTCGCCGTTGCAGCCTTCTCGTCGAGGATCGTCTTGCGGTGACCACCCGGCTCCATCCTCCGCACCGGTCACCGGGACTGGTGGACTCTCCCGCCATCCACGTCGCGGCTGGGTGCCACGTGCACGCCCGCCGCCTGCATCTCCGCGACCGCGGCGGCGCAATCACCCGGCCGGACCTCGACGCCGCGGATGGCATCCGAGAGCAGCACGACCTCCAGCCCGGCGCGCCGGGCGTCGAGCGCCGTGGCCTTCACGCAGTAATCCGTGGCCAGCCCGGCCAGGAAGACCCGCTGGATGCCGGCACGGTGCAGGCGGGCGGCCAGGTCCGTCCCCTGGAATCCGGAGTACGCCTCCGCCGTGGGCGTGGTGGCCTTGGAGATCACGTCGCGGAACCGATCCGTGCGGAGGTCCGGGTGGAACTCCGCGCCCCGGGTGCCGGCCACGCAGTGCGGGGGCCAGATGCCGCCCTGGGACCG